>NZ_JBEXUX010000029.1:0-121329 GCF_040629175.1 Embleya sp. NPDC005971
CTTGGTGGGCAGCGGGTGGCCTTGTGCTAAACGGTCGGCGTGGATTGACGGAGATCAGCCCGGTCCCACGGTCACCGGCGGTCAGGAGCCCTGGATTCCCCGGCGAGACGCGGGCGTTGCTCGCCGGAAAGGCGCTGGCAACGGCGGAGCGGGAGAGGAGCCCGGTGAGGTTCGCCGGGGAGCCTTTCCGAGAGGGTCGGGCCGTTTCGGGTTGTGGTGGGTGTGTGGTGGCGGAAGGGGAGAAGAAGAGCGGGCCGTGGGTGGGCGGTTGCGGTCGCCGGGGTGCACAACCCGGCCCTCGGCACGCGCTCTCGCCGCGCGGTCACGTAAAACCGCAGGTCAGTGGAACTCTGGGTGTGGGAAGCCGTCTCGGGATCCGGGTTGTGACCCTTCAAGGCTCACGGACGGCTCTCCGCCCGGCGGCACCGACCCGAAACGCCCACCGAGGGCCCTGACCCACGCGAAATCGGCCGCCTGCGTGCGCAACCCGGCCCTCGGCACCTGCTCTCGCCGCTCGGTCCCACAAAACCGCAGGTCAGAGGACCCCCGGGGGGCGGGCAGCCGTCTCGGGATCCGGGGCGTGACCCTCCGGGCTCACAGACAGTTCTCCACCCGGCCGCGCCGACCCGAAACGCCCACCGAGAGCCATGACCCACGCGAAATCGGCTGCTTGCGTGCGCAACCCGGCCCCCGGCACACACTCTCGCCGGCCGGTTGCACAAAACCGCAGGTCAGCCCCAAAACAGCGGGTCCGAAGGCGTCCCGCGATCCGGATCGAGACCCGCCCAACCCACGGGCAGCCTTTCCGCCCGCGCACCCACCCCGAAACGCCCGTCGAAACGGCCCCACCCACTCGGGAAGGCTCCCCGGCGAACCTCACCGGGCTCCTCTCCCGCTCCGCCGTTGCCAGCGCCTTTCCGGCAAGCAACGCCCGCGTCTCGCCGGGGAGTCCAGGGCTCCTGACCGCCGGTGACCGTGGGACCGGGCCGATCTCCGCCGGTCCACGCCGACCGTTTAGCACAAGGCCACCCGCTGCCGATCAAAGCGCACCCGCCGGCCGCGACCGCCCGACCCACTCGGGGAGGCTCCCCGGCGAACCCAACTCGGCCGCCCTCCCGCTCCGCCGTTGCCAGCGCCTTTCCGGTGAGCAACGCCTGTGTCTCGCCGGGGAGTCCAGGGCTCCCGGCCGCCGGTGACCGTGGACCCGCGCCGATCTCCGCCGGTCCATGCCGACCGTTTAGCACTGAGCCTCCCGCTGCCCACCAAGTCGCGACCGCCGGCCGCGACCGCCCGACCCACTCGGGGAGGCTCCCCGGCGAACCCAACTCGGCCGCCCTCCCGCTCCGCCGTTGCCAGCGCCTTTCCCTGCAGGCAACGCGCGCGTCTCGCCGGGGAACCCAAGGCTCCTGACCGCCGGTGACCACGGAACCGGGCCCACCTCCGCCGATCCACGCCGACCGTTTAGCACAAAGCCACCCGCTGCCCACCAAGACGCGACCGCCAGCCGCAAGCGCCCGACCCATTCGGAAAGGCTCCCCGGCGAACCCAACCCGGCCGCCCTCCCGCTCCGCCGTTGCCGGCGCCTTTCCCGCCAAGCAACACCCACCTCTCGCCGGGGAGTCCGGGGCTCCCGGCCGCCGGTGACCGTGGACCCGGGCCCACCTCCACCGGCCCACGCCGACCGTTTAGCACAAAGCCACCCGCACCCAACCCCACCAACACCCGCCCGCAGGCGTCGACTTCGAGTATCCATACTCCCTCGACAGGGTTGACCACCTCGGCCGAGAGAGGCGGCCATGGTGCCGGCTTGCGGTGGTCAGGGAGCTGTTCGGGGAGCCGGGGCTGGAGCCGGGGCTGGGGCCGGGGTGGGGCTGGCTTGGATGAGTTGGGCGATTTCTCGGGCATGGGTGAATACGAGTCGGTGGTTGGTGGGGAGCCAGGTCACGGTGGGGGTGGGTGGGGGCTCGTGGAGTAGGCGTGCGATGCCGGTGCGCCAGAGGTGGTTGTGACGGGGGGTGCGGCCGTCCGTGCCGGTGCCGGCGATCGAGGTGGACATGATCATGGTTATGGGGCAGGTGATCTTGCGGAATCGGTCGAGGATTCGGGAGCGGACCACGTCGATTTGCAACTGTAGGTCGAAGATTTCCTTGGCGGTGGGTAGCACCTGACGCGGCGTGCCGATGGACTGCTCGATCTCACGCCGGGTTGTCGGGTCCTCTGCCATTGCGCGGAATTCCGGTAGGTCGATCTCGGTGATGAACGGTTCCGGCAGCGGGTTTGCCCCGTCGATGAGCACGAGTTCGGCGACGGCGTCCGGATGTTCGGCGGCGTAGTGCACGGCCAGGTCCGCGCCGAGGGAATAGCCCACGAGTATGGGCGGGACGGCGCGCCCGGGCTCCGACGCGGCGATCTCCGACATCACCGCGACGAGATCGCCGAGGAACGCCTCGAAGGTGTACCGATCGCCGGCCGAGGAGAGGCCGTGGCCCCGGAGGTCGAAGGTCACCACGTCGTGGTCGAGCCGCAGCAGCTCGATCAGTTCGTGTAGGTCGGCCTGGGTCGACATCAGCCCCGGGACCAGGACCAGCGGTCGTCCCCGCCCGCCCCGAGACACCGGAATCGTGACCCCGTCGTGGTGCACCGTGAACCGCCGGCCGGCCCGCTCCTCGTTGTCGTCGTACGCCCGGCCCGGCCCCGCAGCCTTGATCGCATCGTCGTCTTTCGTAGTCATGCCGACCATGCTGGGAGGTTGACCCTGCGTCAGGGTCAAATCCGATGGCATCGACCGCCCGTCGGCGACAGGATCAGGACGGTGGACAGCCTCTCGCGTGCGCCGTTGCCTCTGCCGGTGCGGGACCCTCGTGGCCGGGGCCTCGTCCTCGATTACGCGGACATGCAAGCCCTGCTTGCCGACCTCGTGTTGCCCAGGGAAGCGTCCATGCAGGTCATGAGCGCGTTGAGCGCGGCATATCCACGCCGCGACCTGACCGGACCACCCATCGGCCCTACGGCGGCAGAGCGATCCTGCCGAAGACCTCGCCGGCGCCCATCGTCCGGTGGGCGCACACGACCGGTCCAGAGTACGCAACTCGGATGCCATCGAGCGTAGTTCGCCCCGGCCTGCGGCGGCCAACCCTCCCGGCGATTCGCCGCGTTCGCGATCCGGGCCCCGCGACCCTCACCGGACCCGTCGCCGGCCCGCCCGGCACCCGCAGCACGACGCCGGCCACGCCGGACCACGTCAGCGAACCACCTCACGACGCCCGGCCGACCCGACGCCCGGTCGACCCGAGCGTGGGTCGGCCGAGCACAGGGCCGGCCGGCGCCCACGTCGTCCCGGGGTTCAGAACCGCCGGTTCGGCTTGCGGTTCTCGATCAGCTCGTGGGCGCGTTCCTCCAGAGACCGGTCCGGCTGCGGAGTCGAGCGAGCTGTGGCGCCATCCGCCGGAACGTCCGGCCTCGGCGGACCGGCACACGTGGCGCGGGAGCCGGGGAGCACGCCGTTGATCAGGTAGTCGTCGACCTTCTTCGTGACGCAGCCATTGCGGCCGTACAGGCTGTGCGTGCCCTCGTCGGTGACCGAGATCAGGTTGTCGTCCAGCTTGGCCGCCATCGCCGGGCCGCCGTCGTATTGGGTGGCCGGGTCGAACTCGGCCTGGACCACGACTCCGATCGGATAGCCCTTGCGCTTCAGGTCGGTGATCCGCTCCTGTGGTGTGAACGACCGGAACGTGCATTCGGTCGGCTCGGCCGCCGCCGCACCCCTGCCGTACGGGTACCGCTCGCGGAATATCCGCATCTGCTCGTAGTAGACGTTCGGGTCCGTGGGCCAGTCGGTCTCGCACGTCACCGCCTGGTAGGTGCCGTTGACCGTCGGCGGGATGGACCGTTCGGCCAGCACCGCAAGGGCCTTGGCCGCGTCGGCGGACAACGTTCCGCCGACCGCCTTCCTGATTTCGATGACCAGTTCGGCCATCAGCGCCCAGACGGCACGCGGAACGGTCTCGTAGCCCAGCATGGCGTCGAAGTAATTGCGGTCGATCTTGGGGTCTTCGGGATACCCGGGCGACGGCACCGGCTTGATCGCCAGTTGCTCGCCGATCGCGTCGAGATTGGCCATCACCCGGGTGAGCGAGTTGCCCAGGTGATACGTGTTGTCCCGCTCGGCCACCCAGCCGGCCCAGGCTTCGACGTTCTGCCGGGCCGCGACGGCCTGTTGCTTGAACTGCTCGTAGTAGAGCCAGTCCGGGTGCATCGACGAGTCCAGCACACTGCGGTTGAGCCGGCCGGGGAACAGGCTGCCGTACACGGCGCCGAGATAGGTACCGTACGAGAACCCGAGGTAATTGATCTTCTTCTCGCCCAACGCGGCCCGGATCAAGTCCATGTCCCGAGCGGTGTTCGCGGTGTTGACGAACGGCCGCATACCGCCGCCCGCCCGTTGGCACGCCTGTTCGCGTTGCAGCGCGGCGGCGGCCATCGCCGGGAACTGCGCGTCCGTCGGCCGGGTCGGTCGCGGGACGGATTGCTCCACCGCCTCGCAGTACAGCGGCGTGGACCGGCCCACCCCTCGTGGGTCGAAGCCGATCAGGTCGAAGCTGCCCGCGATCGCCTCCCCGGCCAGTTCGGTCGGTAACGCCAGCCCTTCGCCGCCGGGCCCACCGGGATTCACCAGCAGCACGCCCTGTCGCTTGGCCGGACTGTCGGCCTTGCGGCGGCTCACCGCGATGTCGAGCCGGCCGTCACCGGGTTTGCGATAGTTCAGCGGGACGGTCAACGTGGTGCAATCCAACCCGGCCCACCGCCTGTTCCACTCCTCCTGCGGAATGTCGGACGGGGGCGGTCCGGGAACACACCGCGCCCAGGACACCGACTGCCGGAGGAACGGGGCCAGCCCGGAATCCTCTGCCGCGGCGGGAACGACCGTCAATCCGAAGGCGACGGACATGCAGGCCGCCAGGACGGTGCCGCGACGCGATCTCGCCGGCCCAACTCGAACATTCACGAAGTCACGTTCCATTCAGGTGCGTTCGATGAGTTCGGACGGCTCTGAATGCTAATGACGATGGGGTTTCGGATTGATAACCATCACTGCCGGTGGTCAACGCAGGACGAACTCACGGCACAAAACGTCATGCCACAACGTTACGCCACAACGCCACGACACAAACGCCACGCCACAACCATCACGACACGATGTCCTTCCGCCCGAAGTGGCGGAAAGCCAACGCCAAAAAGACCACCGCATACGCGACCGAGACCGCGCTGCCCTTGATCATCCCGTCCCATTGCGGGTCCGTCTGGAGCACGTCCACCCACGCGAACTGCCAATGCGTGGGCAGGTAGTCGCGCCACGAGCCGAGCGCCGTCACCGCGTCCACGATGTTGGAGACCACCACCAGGCCGACCGCGCCGCCCACCGCGCCCAGTGGCGCGTCGGTGACCGTGGAGAGCCAGAACGCGATGCCCATCACCACGAGTTGCGCCACCACGCCGTAGACGACCACGACCGACATGCGCCCGAGCGCCTCGCCGGTCGGCAGCGACGCCCCCACCGGCAGGTCCAACGGGCCCCAGCCGAACGCGATCACGCCCGCGATCAACGCCATCAGCGGCAGCAGTACCAGGGCCAGCACGCTGTAGCCGAGCGCGACCACGAGCTTGACCCGCAGCAGCCGCGCCCTGGGCACCGGCGCGGCGAGCAGGTAGCGCAGCGAGGACCAACTCGCCTCGCTGGCCACGGTGTCGCCGCAGAACAGCGCCACCGCGACGACCAACAGGAAGCCGGTCGAGACGAACAGCGTGAACGCGGTGAAGTTGAGCGCGCTCTTGGTCGCCACGTCCACCAGCGTGGGCACCGCGTCGGGCGACGGGTCGCCGCCGATCTTGAACGCGGCGACCAGGATCCACGGCAGCGCGAGCAGCAGGCCGATCATGAACAGGGTGCGCCGGCGCCGGAATTGGCGTACGGCCTCGACCCGGATCGGCAACGTGTGGCGTGGCCGATAGCCGGGTGCGTGCGACGCGCCCGGGATCGGGTGCGCGCCCTCGTCGGTCGGCAGTTCGGGGAGCGTGCGGGTCATCAGGACTCCCCAATGAGCGTCAGGAACGCGTCTTCCAGGCGGCGGCGCGCGGTCACCCGGTCCACCGCGACACCCGCGCCGACGAGTTCGGCCACCAGCACGGAGGCCTGCGCGCCCGCGAGTTGCACGAGTACGCCGCCCTCCTCGGGTTCCACCGAGCCCACGCCCGGCAGATCCTTCAGGGTCGCGATCGCCAGGTCCGGCACCGGGGTGCCGATCACCAACGTGTTGCCGTTGCCGACGATCTCGCCGACCGGGCCGGAGGCGATCAGCCGGCCCCGGTGCATCACCACGACGTGCGTACAGGTCTGTTCGACCTCGGCCAACAGGTGGCTGGAGACCACCACGGTGCGGCCGGTGGCCGCGTAGCCGATCAGCACGTCGCGCATCGCCCGGATCTGCGGCGGGTCGAGCCCGTTGGTGGGTTCGTCCAACACGAGCAGGTCCGGCAGGCCGAGCATCGCCTGGGCGATGGCGAGCCGTTGCCGCATGCCCTGCGAGTAGGTGCGTACGTTGCGATCCAGCGCCTCGCCCAACCCGGCGATCTCCAGCGCCTCGTCGAAGTGCGCGTCCGCGTGCGGGCGGCCGGTGGCCCGCCAGTACAGCGACAGGTTCTCCCGCCCGGACAGGTGCGGCAGGAAGCCGGGGCCCTCCACGAACGAGCCGAGCCGGGACAACACCGGCGCCCCCGGGCCGACCACCCGGCCGAAGATCCGTATCTCGCCGCCGTCCGGGAGGATCAGCCCCATCAACATCCGCAGCGTCGTGGTCTTGCCCGCGCCGTTGGGGCCCAGCAGGCCGAGCACCTGGCCCGCCTCCACCCGGAAGGACAGGTCGTCGACGGCGAGCTTGCCGCCCTTGTACCGCTTGGTCAGTCCCCGGATCTGCAACGGCACCTCGGCCAGCGCCGGATCCGGTGCCGCGGCCGCCGCACGTCGACGCCCGGTGAGCAGCAGCGCGAGCGCGACCAGCACGGCGATCAGCGGCAGGCCCCACGTCCACCACGGGTAGCCGGTCGAGGCCACGTGCAACTGCGGCACCGACGGCACGGTCAACGGACCGGCGAGCGCGACCCGATAGCTCGCGGGCGCGCCCGGCGACGCGAAGCCCAGGTCGGTCGCGGTGAGCACGAGCCGCAGCCGGTGGCCCGAGTCGACCTGATGGTCGATCGCCGGCAACCGGATCTCCACATCCCGCCCGGCCGCGGCGCCACTCACCCGGATCGGCGCCGCGAGCTGGTGCGGCAACACCGTGCCGCCACCCGGCGCGACGTCGTACAACTTGGCGAACAGCACGATGTCGTCCGCACCGGAGACCCGCACCCGGGCCGTCGTCGAGCCGGTGATCCAGGTGCTCTGGTCGAACTTCTCGCTCTGGAAGAACGCGCTTTGTCCCGGCAGGTCGAACGCGATCCCGCCCAGGTCGCCCGCCCCCGACGCGAGCGCGCCCAGGCTGCCGGCGCCGGCCAGCAGGCCGAGCCCGGGCAGCCCGGACACCGAGGTCGGCGCACCCCCCGGCGGATTGGCCACGGTCTGCTCCGGCCCGGCCAGCGCGACGGCCCGCTGCCGGGTGCCGCCCAGACCGGGGTAGTGGCCGGTGTCGGCGATCCGCAGTCGCTGCTCACGCGTGGCGCTGTCCACCCCGCCGGAGCGGGTCACCCGGAACTCCCCGGCGGCGGTCGGCGTACCGGCCCGGGGCGTCGCCTGCGCCGGCTTCAGCCACCGGTCGAACCACCCGGTGACCCGATCGCGCACCATCGCGCTCTGCGGCCGGCCGCCGTCGTGCCCGCCCGCCGTCCACACCGTCTCCACCGGCGCGCCGTTGCGCGCGATCGCCGCGGCGTTGCGGTCGGCCTGGTCGAGCGGGAACAGCGAGTCGTTCTGGCCCTGGATCAACAACGTCGGCACCGCGATCCGGTCCGCCACCGAGGCCGGACTGGCCCGTCGGAGCAGGTCGATCGCCTGCGGCGTGGACCTCCCCCCGACGGCCACCTCGCGGTAGACCGCACACACCTGCTCGGCGAACCGTCCGCAACCGGTGTTCGCGTCTATCGGGGCCAGCGAGCCCAGCGGGTTCGTCCCGGACGAGAAGAACAGCCCGGCCCACATCTTCTTGAACACCCCGTCGGCCGGCCCCCCGCCCGCCGCGTTCGGCAACAGCGCGTCGGCGAGGTCGTGCCAGGTGATCTGCGGCGCGATCGTGTCCACCCGAGGGTCGTAGGCCGCGGTCAACAGCGCGAGCGCACCGCCGTAGGAGGCACCGGCGACGCCCACCCGCGGGTCGCCCGGCCCGTCCAGCCGCACCTCCGGTCGAGTCGCCAGCCAGTCGATCAGCGCCCGTGCGTCGGCCACCTCGTAATCCGGTTGGTCCAGCATGATCTGCCCGGCCGAGCCGCCGAAGCCGCGGGCCGAGTAGGTCAGCACCACATACCCCGAACGGGCCAACGCCTCCGCGTCCCGGCGCAACTCGGCCTTGCTGCCCCCGAATCCGTGCGCGAGCAGTACGGCGGGCGCCCGCCCGCGCACTCCCGGCGGCAGGAACAGCGTGGTGTCGATGCCGATCCGGGCCGGATCGCCCGGCCCGGCGGCGACGTCGATGCGCTGCTCGGTCGCGGGCACGGCCGCCGCCGGGTCGTCTCGGACCAGGGCGCCGACGCCCACGATCGCGACGATCACCACCACCAGGGCCAGGACACCGGCCAGGACACGTGATCGACGCGTGGTCAACCGCGAACGCGCAACGGCGAAGGGGCGGCCGAGTGCCGTCCGGAGGCTCATGCGCCGACCCTACGTGGTGCAACCCCGCAGGCCGGGCACAAGGGCCCCGCACAGCGGTCCGCCCGATCCGCCGAGGCCCCCGCGTCACACGACCGGACGCGTGCGACAGGTTTGGCCGGGCGCCCGCCGGAGGACATCCGTACAGTCGATCGCGGAGGTCAATTGTGCGCCTTGCCCTTTTCGTCACGTGCTTCAACGACACGCTCTTCCCGGAGACCGGCAAGTCCGTGGTCCGGGTGCTGCGGCGCCTCGGACACGAGGTGGAGTTCCCGTACGGCCAGGTGTGCTGCGGGCAGATGCACTTCAACTCCGGCTACCGCAAGGACGCGGTGCCGCTGGTGCGGTCCTTCGTGGACGCCTTCGAGGGCTACGACGCGGTGGTCGTGCCGTCCGGGTCGTGCACCGCGATGGTGCGCGAGTACCACGCGAGCGTGGCCCGGGAGGCGGGCGGCTCGCTGCCGGCCGGCGTCGCGCGGGTCGCGCCGAAGGTGTACGAGTTCAGCGAGTTCCTGGTCGACGTGCTCGGCATCACCGACGTGGGCGCCTACTTCCCGCACAGCGTCGCCTACCACCCCACCTGCCACTCGTTGCGCCTGCTGCGGGTGGGCGATCGGCCGACCCGACTGCTGCGCGCGGTTCGCGGCCTCACCCTGGTGGACCTGCCGCGCGCGGACGAATGTTGCGGATTCGGCGGCACGTTCGCGGTCAAGAACGTGGACACCTCGGTGGCGATGGGCGACGACAAGGTGAGCGCCGCGCTGGAATCGGGCGCCCAGGTGTTGTGCGCGGGCGACAACTCGTGCCTGACCCACATCGGCGGACTGATGTCGCGACACCACGCGGGCATCCGAGTGCTGCACCTCGCGGACATCCTGGCCTGCACCGAGGCGCTGCCGGACGTGCCGCCATACGCGCCGGCCCCGGACCGGGCCGGGTTCGCCGCCGGGCAGGCCCCGGGACCGGAGGTAGCGCGATGACCGCATCCGTACGCGGGGAACCCACATTCGTCGGCATGCCGCCGTTCCCCGAGGCCGCGCACGCGGAGTTGGCGAACGAGGTCCAGCGGGCCAACCTGCGCGCGGCCACGCACACCATCCGGGCCAGGCGCGACGAGGTGGTCGCCGAGCTGCCCGACTGGGAACTGCTGCGCCGCGCGGGCGAGGCGATCAAGGACGACGTGCTGGCCCGACTGCCCGGCCACCTCGAACGCCTGGAGGTGGCGGTCCGCGCGGCCGGCGGCGTCGTGCACTGGGCCCGGGACGCGGCCGAGGCGAACGCGATCGTGGTCGCGATCGCCCGGGCCAAGGGCGTGGACGAGGTGGTCAAGGTCAAGTCGATGGTCACCGAGGAGATCGAGCTGAACAACGCGCTGGCCGCAGCGGGCATCCACGCGTGGGAGACCGACCTGGCGCAGTTGATCGTCCAGCTCGGACAGGACCTGCCGTCGCACATCCTGGTGCCCGCGATCCACCGCAACCGGGCCGAGATCCGGGAGATCTTCGTCCGTGAGATGGGCGGGGTCGGTCGACCGGCGCCCGAGCACCTGACCGATGCGCCGGGTGCGCTGGCCACCGCCGCGCGCCGGCATCTGCGGGAGAAGTTCCTGCGCGCCAAGGTCGCGGTCTCCGGCGGCAACTTCGCGATCGCCGACACCGGCACGGTGTGCGTGGTCGAGTCGGAGGGCAACGGGCGGATGTGCCTGACCCTGCCCGAGACGCTGATCACCGTGCTCGGGGTGGAGAAGCTGCTGCCCACCTGGGGCGATCTGGAGGTGTTCCTGCAACTGCTGCCGCGCAGCTCGACCGGCGAGCGGATGAACCCTTACACCTCGATGTGGACCGGCGTCACCCCCGGCGACGGCCCGCAGGACTTCCACCTGATCCTGCTCGACAACGGCCGCTCCGACGTGCTGGCCGACCCGGTGGGCCGGCAGGCGCTGCGCTGCATCCGGTGTTCGGCGTGCCTGAACGTGTGCCCGGTGTACGAGCGCACCGGGGGGCATGCGTACGGGTCGGTGTATCCCGGGCCGATCGGCGCGATCCTCACCCCGCAGTTGCGCGGCATCGCGGCACACCGGGTGGACGCGCAGACCGCGTCGTTGCCGTTCGCCTCCTCGCTGTGCGGCGCGTGCTTCGACGCGTGCCCGGTGCGGATCGACATCCCCGAGGTGCTCGTACACCTTCGTACACAGGTTGTGGACGGCGGCCGCGGACCGCACGATCGGGCCGAGGAAGTGGGCATGGCGGCCGTGCGGTGGACCTTCGAGAAGCCGTGGCGGATCGGCTTCGCCCAGCACGTGGCCGGGGTCGGCGCGCGGTTCGCCCGGCACGGCGTGATCGGCCGGGTCCCGCTGCCGAAGCGGTTCACCGGGCCGGTGGGCGCGTGGTTCGCCGACCGGGACGCGCCCGCGCCGCCGGCCGAGTCGTTCCGCTCCTGGTACAAGCGCACCGACGGCGGTCTGGAGGAATGACGGTGGAGCGATACGAGGCGGACCGCGAGGCCCGTACGGTGATCCTGGACCGGCTGCGCACGGCCCTGGACGACCGGCCCAAGCCGCCGCCGGTGCGTCGGACGTATCGGCGCGAGCGCCCGGCGGGCCTGGACGTGGTCGGGCGGTTCGCCGAACGGGTCGCCGACTACGAGGCCACCGTGCTGCGTGTGCAGGACACCCGGGATCTGCTGCTGGGCACGAGCGAACTGCTGCGCACCGCCGGTGCCACCCGGCTGGCGGTGCCGCCCGGGAACCGGCTCGCCTGGCTGGCCCGGCTCGGCGTCGAACTGGTGGTGGACTCGCCCCCGTTGGACAACGACACGCTCGGCGAGATCGACGCGGTGGCCACCGGATGTGCGCTGGCCATCGCCGAGACCGGGACGATCGTCCTGGACACCGGCCCGGACCAGGGGCGTCGCGCGCTCACCCTGGTGCCCGACTACCACCTGTGCGTGGTGCGCGCCGCCCAGATCGTGGGCACCGTGCCGGAGGCGATCGCCCGGCTGGATCCGCGCCGCCCGCAGACCTGGATCTCCGGCCCGTCGGCGACCAGCGACATCGAACTGGAGCGGGTGGAGGGCGTACACGGGCCGCGCACGTTGCATGTCGTGCTGATCGGGTAGGGACGCCCCGGGCCCGGCCCGCGCCCGCCCCGCGCTTCGATAAGGAACAGGCCGGGCCGGCGGGCCGTTGTGGCCTTGGAACGCTCATCCAGGAGGCGACAGCGATGTCCGAGGCAGCACCGTCCGCAGATTCGACCGGCGAGTTTCGCGTCGAGCACGACTCGATGGGCGAGGTACTGGTGCCCGCCGCCGCCAAGTGGCGGGCGCAGACCCAGCGTGCCGTGCAGAACTTCCCGATCTCCGGACAGCGCCTGGAGCCCGCGCACGTCGAGGCACTGGCCCGGATCAAGGGCGCGGCGGCCCGGGTGAACGCCGAACTGGGCGTGCTGGAGCGGGACATCGCGGAGGCGATCGAACAGGCCGCGGCCGAGGTGGTGACCGGTCGGTGGGCCGACCAGTTCCCGGTGGACGTGTTCCAGACCGGCTCGGGCACCTCCTCGAACATGAACATCAACGAGGTGCTCGCCACCCTGGCCGGCGAGCGCCTGGGCCGGGACGTGCATCCCAACGACCACGTCAACGCGTCCCAGTCGTCCAACGACGTGTTCCCGTCCTCGATCCACATCGCGGCGGCGCTCGCGGTCACCCACGGACTGATCCCCTCGCTCGACCACCTCGCGTCCACCCTGGAATCGAAGGCGACCGAGTTCGCCGACGTGGTCAAGTCCGGGCGCACCCACCTGATGGACGCCACGCCGGTGACGCTGGGTCAGGAGTTCGGCGGCTACGCGGCGCAGGTGCGGTACGGCGTCGAGCGGTTGCACGCGAGCCTGCCGCGGGTGGTCGAACTGCCGTTGGGCGGCACCGCGGTGGGCACCGGCATCAACACCCCGCCGGGCTTCTCGGCGCGGGTGATCGCGGAGATCGCGGCCTCCACCGGATTGGCCTTCGTCGAGGCGCGCGACCACTTCGAGGCACAGGGCGCGCGGGACGCACTGGTCGAGTTGTCCGGGCAGTTGCGCACCATCGCGGTCGGGCTGAACAAGATCGTCAACGACCTGCGCTGGATGGGTTCGGGGCCGCGCACCGGGCTGGCCGAGATCCGGCTGCCGGATCTGCAACCGGGCAGCTCGATCATGCCGGGCAAGGTCAATCCGGTGCTCCCGGAGGCGGTCGGCCAGGTGGTGGCGCAGGTGATCGGCAACGACGCGGCGGTGGCCTTCGGCGGCGCGGCGGGCAACTTCGAGCTCAACGTGATGCTTCCGGTGATGGCCCGCAACCTGCTCGAATCGATCCGCCTGCTCGACAACGTGACGCGGGTGCTGGCCGATCGCACGGTCGCGGGCATCGAGGCGGACGTGGAACGCATGCGGGAGTACGCCGAATCCTCACCGTCGGTGGTCACCCCGCTGAACCGCTTCCTGGGCTACGAGGAGGCGGCGAGGATCGCCAAGCAGTCGCTGGCCGAGCGCAAGACGATCCGGCAGGTGGTGATCGAGCGCGGCCACGTTTCGGCGGGCCGGCTGACCGAGGCCGAGCTCGACACGGCGCTGGACGTGCTCGGGATGACCCGTCCGTGACCCCACGCGCGTCGCACGCGCGGCAACCGTGCGTACCCGCACACCCGTGATGTTCTTCGCATGATGACCCACCCGTAACATGACTCACGGTCAGGTGTCACGGGCCCTGGGTAAACCAAGGTCATGTCCAACATTCTGCGTATGCACGAGCACTTCGAGGATCCCCGCTCCGCGCCCGGCGCCTGGTCTCCCGGCGACCAGGTGTTGTGGCGCTATCTACGCGGCGATCAGGTCCTGGACTGCCGTCCGGTGACCGTCGTTCGCGACGACCCCGACCAACTCGCCGTCTGGCTGGCCGGGGGCACCTCCCGGGTCAAGCCGATGTTGCCGGACGGATCGGATATCCGTACCGCGCCGATCGAACGCAGATTCCGACTCGGCCGCATCCCCTCGATCGTCGAGTGGACCGGGACCGGGGTGCTGATGCTGGCCCGACCGGGCGAACCGTGGTCGGTCTGGTTGTTCTGGCAGGCCGACTGGCGCTTCTCCGGCTGGTACGTCAACCTCGAACGCCCGCGCACCCGGTGGTCCGGCGGGGTGGACACCGAGGACCACGTGCTCGACGTGTGGGTCACCCCGGACCGGCGCTGGGAGTACAAGGACCAGGACGAACTGGCCGCGTCCCGGGAGGCGGGTCGGCTCACCGACGAGCAGGTCGAGGCGATCGAGGCCGAGGGGCGGGCCGCCGTCGAGGCGATCCGGGCCTGGGGCGCGCCGTTCGACCAGGGGTGGGAGAACTGGCGCCCGGACCCGGCCTGGCCACTGCCCCAGCTCCCGGACGACTGGGCGGACAACGTCCGCATCGCCTAGCGAGCGGTTCCGGCCGATCGCGGCGGATCGGCCGGGGCCGTCGGCCGTCGGCCCTTCCCGGGCGGAGCTACTCCACCACCCGGACCGGCAGCGCGTCGACGGCGCGGCGCAGTGCCGCCGCCAGGTTCGCGAACTCCTCGCCCCGTCCCGTGCTGGATCGCATCACCAGGCCGATGCGCCGGTACGGGGCGGGCGCGACGAACCGGGACACCGCCAGTTGTGAGCCCGGTCGGGTCTCCACGTCGATCGCGGTCTGCGGCAGCAGGGTCACGCCCAGACCGCCCGCGACCAGTTGCACCAGGGTGGGCAGGCTCGCCGCGCGGGTCGCGCCCGCCTCGCCCGCGCCCACCTCGCGGCATACGTCCAGGGCCTGGTCGCGCAGGCAGTGGCCCTCGTCCAGGAGCAGCACGTCCAGGCCGCGCAGCGCCGCGCGGGGCACGTCGGACCGGCCCGCCAACTCGTGCCCCTCGGGCACGACCAGGGTGAAGTCCTCCTCGTAGAGCGGGATTTCCTCGACGCCGGAGATGCCGGACGGCAGCGCGAGCAGCAGCAGATCGAGTCGACCGCCGGTGAGCCCGTCCAGCAGCGAGCCGGTCTGCTCCTCGTGCACGTACAGCCGCAGCTCCGGATACTCCTCGCGGATCAGCCGCAACAGTGCCGGCAGCACGTACGGGGCCACGGTCGGGATCACGCCCAGGTGCAGTGGGCCGGTGAACGGGCGGCGGGCGGATTCCGCCTCGTCGACCAGATCGGCCAGCGCGTCCAACACCCGGCGGGTGTGCCGCGCGACCCGCTCGCCGGCCGGGGTGAGCAGGACCCGGCGGGTGGTGCGCTCGACGAGCTGGGTGCCCAGTGCCTCCTCCAGCGCGGCGATCGCTCCCGAGAGCGCGGGCTGGCTGGTGCCCACCGCTGCCGCGGCATCTCGGAAATGCAGATAGTCGGCGACTGCGGAAAAGGCCCTGAGCTGCGACAACGTCGGGGTGCGAGTGCTGATGGGAATCACCTGTCGAATACGTGCGGACGGTGGATCCCGCCGTCTTCCACGATAGGGCAACCGCTTCGATCGGCCCGGACGCGCGCCTGCGGCCCGCGGGCGCGGGCAGGGTTGTCACGCAGATGCCTTCATTTCCCGTCTACCCGCGGGTAGCTTTCTTTCGCTTCACAGTGCCCAAGTCCCCTTTGGGCGGCTCGTGCGTGTTCCTTCCATGCCACGAAGGCGAGGGTGCATGTCCACATTCGAGCGAGTGCGCAACAAGGTGCTACCGGTGGCGCTGATGGCCACCCTGATCGGCCTCACCGGCGGTCTGCCGGGCCAGGCGGCCGGCACGACCTCGGCGGGTCCCGCGGCCACCGCGCTGTCTCCCGGGCTGGAGACGATCCGGCAGCACGAGGCCCAAGCGCTGTACGGGAGCACCGGGATCAAACCGTTGGCCGAGCGCAAGACCTCGCTGATCTCGCTCGGTGACAGCGAGATCGCCGGCGAGGGCGTCGGCGTGTACGAACCCGGCACGGACGGCCCGGACAACTGGTGTCACCGGTCGCCCGACGCGGCCATCCACCGCACCGGGATCCCGGCCGACGTGACCTACAACGTCGCGTGCTCCGGGGCGTCCACCGTGAACATCCGAATCGGCGGCGCCAAGCAGTACGCCGACGAATTGGTGCAGTCGGACAACCTGGCGATCAAGGCGCGCAACACCAGGGTGCAACTGATCCTGCTGGTGGCGGGCGCCAACGACGACATCCAGTTCGGTCCGACCATGACCGACTGCGTGACCAGGCGGGTGTTGTTCCAGGGCGAGTGCTACGGCACCTACCAATCCGGCTGGCAGGCACGCGCCGACGCGATGCGGCCCAAGGTCGAGCAGACCGTCCGCGACCTGAAGACCACGATGGCGGACGCGGGTTACCTCGCCGGCGACTACAAGCTCGTGGTGATGGGCTACCCGTCGCCGATCGCCCCGGACGTCGAGGACAACCCGGACTTCCCCGGTTGGTACGGCGGCGGTTGTCTGGGCTACCTGCGCGACGCGGCGTGGGGGCGCAACGAGGCGGTGCCGATCTTCGAGCGGGCCGAGCGCCAGGCCGCGGCGAACACCGGCGCGACCTACCTGGACAACTCCCGGCTGTTCCACGGGCACGAGGTCTGTACCGACAACACGTGGGCGCGTGGGTTGTGGTTCGCCGGGCCGGACATCTTCGACCCGAACACCACCCGACAGAGCTTCCACCCCAACGCCCGGGGTCATCTGGCCTTCGCGTCCTGTCTGACCCGGCTCTACAACTCGGGCTGGAATCAGGCGAGTTGCGCGGACTCGGCAAGCACCGGGGCGGCCACTCTGTACCAGGGTGTGCTCAGTGCCGACTTCCGGCAACTGCGCAACGAGGGCGTCGGGTTGTGTGCCGACGCGTACGGCTTCTCCTCGCGCAACTACACCCCGGTGGGCCTGTGGGCGTGTCACGGCGGGCGCAATCAGGGCTTTTGGTACGACGCGGCGAACCAGTCGCTGCACACCGAGCTGAGTCAGGACCGGTGTGTGGATCCGTTGGGCGGCGGGCGCAGTTCGGGTACCGCGCTGGTGTTGTGGAACTGCAACGGCGGCGGCAACCAGCGCTTCGTCGAGGTCGCGGGCACGCTGCGACCGGCCGATACCCAATCCCTGTGCGTGGCACCGGCGGCTGCGGACGCGACGGTGGGCGCCAAGCTGGTGCTGGCCGGATGCGACGGTTCGGCGGCGCAGCGCTGGGTGAAGGAGCCCGGGCAGTCGGTGCGCTTCGCCGAGTTGAAGGCCGGGGGTACCGCCAAGTGCCTGGACGTGGACGGCGGCGAGATGAGCTCCGGGCGCGGTGTGCTGGCCTGGGACTGCACGGGCAACACCAACCAGAAGTGGTGGCGCAACCCCGGCACGGGTCAACTGCACAGCCTCAAGGACCCGGCGTACTGCCTCGACAACCGCGGGGCCGCGGCGGCGGGTGCCGGGATGGGCATCTGGCGCTGTGACGACGCGCACGGCGCCTACCTGAACAACCTGCGCTTCGACGTGGGCGCGGACGGCCGACTGATCAGCCGGGTCTCCGGGCTGGTCGCGACCGCGCCGAGCGCGGGCAACGGCGCGATCACCCAGCAGCCTGCCGGAGGCTCGGCGGCGCAGCAGTGGACGGCGGGCACCTCGGTGCCGCTGCCGTACTCGGTGATCCCGTACGACGCCTACTGATCCGGGCGTCGAACCCGCGGCCCCCGCCCCGAGCACGGGTGGGGGCCGCGGCCTGCCGTCCTACGGTCGATCCCGGTCCTTGCGGAAGCGGTCGATCTCGGGGTGTTGCGAGTCCTTGCGGAAGCGGTCGCCCGGGTCGCCGGGGCGGGGGTCGTGGTCGAATTCGCGCCGGCGCTGTTCCTTGCGGCGCTTCGCCTTGACCGTCACGCCGCCCATGATCGCCATGCCCTTGACCACCACGACGGGTGCGCGCGGATCGTCGGTGTACTGCTCGTGCACGTCGAAGCCGCCCATGAAGCCGAACCCGTGATCGCGGACGGTGACGCCCTCCGGGATCCGGATGTCGATGCCGCCCCAGATGGTGAACACGTTGATCACCAGCTCGGGTTCGTCGAACACCGCGTCGGTGAGGTCGATCTCCACGCCGCCCATCACCGCGACCGCGTTCAGCTTCGAGCCCGCCCGCCAGCGGCCCTTGCGGGTCGAACTGCTCCAGAACGCGAACATGTTCGACCGGGCCGGGCGGGGCGGCACCGCGTTGGCCGCCGCGAGTTCGTAGCCGATCGGGCCCGGCGCGGGGAGATCGGCGATGAGCGGTTCGAGTTGGCGCAGCGTCTTCGCGGCCAGCGCCGCGTCCACCCGCTCCGCGTGTTCGTCGGCGGTCAGCCGGCCCTCCGCGAGCGCGTCCCGCAACACGTTGACGTAGCGGTCGCGGTCGGCGTCGGAGGCACGCAGCTCGGGGGTGGGCGGCTGGGCTCGACGCTCTGGGCTGTTGTCCACGAGGTAAATCTAACTCGCGGGTGCAACGGCCGGGAGTACGGACCGGGCGAGCAGTCGCACCGCTTCGCGCAGTCGGTCGGGCGAGAGCCCGGCGTATCCGATGATCACCGCGGGCGGGCCGGCGGTGATCGCGCGCAACTCGGCCATCGGCGCCACCCGCACGCCGTGTTCCCGGGCCCGCCGTACGGTGGCGAACTCGTCGGAGCCGGGCGGCAGTTCGACGTAGAGATGGATGCCCGCGGCGATGCCGTGCACGCGGGCCGCGGGCAGGTGCTCGGCGAGCGCCTCGGCCACCGCGTCGCGGCGGATCCGGTAGTGCGCGCGCATCGTGCGCAGGTGGCGCTCGTACGCCCCGGTGGCCAGCATGCGGACCAGGGTCAGTTGGGGGAGGGTGGCCGAACCCAGATCGGCGTTGGTCTTGAGCTCGTGGATCCGCTCGATCAGCGGCGCGGGCAGCACCGCCCAGCCCAGCCGCATCCCGGGCGCCAGCGCCTTGCTGGTCGAACCCAGGTGCACCACCCGATCCGGGGCCAGGCCCTGGAGGCAGCCGACCGGGTCGCGGTCGTAGCGGAACTCGGCGTCGTAGTCGTCCTCCACGATCAGCGCGTCGTTGGCGCGCGCCCAGTCGACCAGGGCCGCGCGGCGGCGGGGCGACAGGACCACGCCGGTGGGGTATTGGTGCGCCGGGGTGACCAGCACCGCGCGAGCGCCGGTACGGGCCAGCGCGTCGACGTCGATGCCCTCGGAGTCGGTGCGGGCGTAGGCGACACCGAGGCCGTGGGTGGTGAAGACGTCGCGCTGGCGATCGCTGGAGGGGTCCTCCACCGCGAGCACGTCCAGGCCGCGTCGGCGCAGTGCCTGGGAGACCAGGGACAGGCCCTGGGCCACGCCGTCGACCACCACGATGTGTTCGGGGCGGGCCTGTGCGGCGCGGACCCGGCCCAGGTAGTCGGTCAGCGCGACGCGCAGTTCGCTCGTGCCGGACGGGCCGGGGTAGCCGAACGCGCTGTGCGGGGCGGTGTGCAGCACGTGCCGGGTCGCGGCCGACCACGCGGCGCGCGGGAACGCGGCCAGATCGGGCACCCCGGGCTTGAGGTCGTGGGTGATCGGGACGGTCGGCTCCGGGCCGCCCGGGTCGGCCGGTTGCGGCGCGGTGCAGGCCGCGGTGACCCGGGTGCCGGAGCCGTGCCGCGAGGTCAGATAACCCTCGGCGACCAGTTGCTCGTAGGCGTCGACGACCATGCCCCGGGAGACGCCCAGGCTCTCCGCGAGCGCCCGGGTGGACGGCATGCGAAAGCCGGCCGGGAGTCGGCCGGAGCGGATCGCGGCCCGCAGGCCCGCCTGCACCTGGGCGCCGAGCCGGCCCGCCGATCGGTCGAGGTGGACGAGGAGTTCACGCACTCGGGACACCTGCCCTCGGGTTCGCCGGGGCCGACCGGTGCGTCGGCGATCCGGAATTGGTCCGGTTTTTCGGCCCGGAAGTGGCTCTGCCGGGGAATCCACCGGCTTCCTAACGTTACGTCACATGAAGCCCTCCTCGATGTCTCCCCGTTCGATCGGTCTGGTGTGCGCGGCGTCCGCACAGGGGCTGATCGGTGCCGCCGCCGGGGTCTCCGCGGTGTTGTCGGACTATCCGGTGACCGGCGGCCAGATGGTGCGCTACGCGGTGGCCGCGCTCGTGTTGTTCGGGGTGCTGCGGCTGCGCCGGATCCCGCTGCTGCGGCCGACCCGGCGGGAGTTGCTCCGGCTGGGGCTGCTCGCGTTGTGTGGCCAGACCCTGTTCAACCTGTTCCTGTTCGCCGCGCTGGACCGGGCGGATCCGGCCACCGTGGGCAGCATCCTGGGCGCCACGCCGCTGTTGCTGGTGCTGGCCGCGCCGGTGCTGGGCGGGCGACGGCCGAGCCGGTCGGTGCTGCTCGCCTCGCTGGTGGTGGTCGCGGGGGCGGCGACGGTGCAGGGGCTCGGCGGCGGTACGGCACTCGGGTTGCTCTTCGCGTGCGGGGTGGCGTTGTGCGAGATGGGCTTCACGCTGATCGCGGTGCCGCTGCTGCCGCGACTGGGGGCCTGGCGGATCGCCGCGTACGCGACCGCGATGGCGATTCCGCAGATGGTGGTGGTGGGGGTGTTCACCGACGGCGGCGAGATGCTCCGGATGCCGTCCGGGACCGAGTTGGCCGCCCTGCTCTACCTGGCGCTGCCGCTCACCGCCGGGGCGTTCCTGCTGTGGTACTCGGCGCTGGCCCGGATCGAGCCGGAGCGGGCCGGGCTGTTCATGGGGCTGGTACCGGTGACGGCGGCGATGTCCGGGCTGGTCCTGGGCACCGGTGCGCCGACGGTGGGGCAGTTCGGCGGCGCGCTCCTGGTCGGACTGGGCGTGGTGCTGGGCATGCGGGCCGAACACGGCGACCCGGCGGTGCCGGAAGCGGTGTCGGAAGCGGTGTCGGTCGGGGAGTCGGCCGCGGAAATCTCCGCGCGGCCCGCAACACCCGTGGGCCCGCCGCCCACAAACCGATGACAACGTTCATCGGACCGAGGAGCGCGACTTGGACGGGCCCACCATCGGGGACGTGACCGGGATCGCACGCGAGGTGCACGCGTCGCGCCGGATAGCCGGTCGGCGTCTGCTCGACGCCGACGACCTGGTCCGGATCGAGGAGCGGCTGGACGCCGAGGCGGCGGCCCGACGGGTCTACCGGGCGATCGAGCGGCTGTCCGAGGCCGATCGCGCGGTGCTCGAACTGGTCAACCTGGACGGGTTGGACGTGACCGAGGCGGCGGCGCTCGGCATCCGCCCGGTGTCGGCTCGGGTGCGGTTGCCTCGGGCCCGCCGGCGGCTGACGGAGGAGCTGAAGGCGGACCGGGACGAGCCGACCCGCCCGGCACCGGGGGACGACCGGCGTACCGAGGGTGATCACGGCGGACAATTGCGGCTCGTTCGGGTCCTTCGCCCTCGCCACCGGTGCGGTGGCCCCGTGCGAGCTCGAACCTCGGCCCGGCTACCGGCCGCCGCCGTGGGACGGTGACAAACCTCCGTACTCGCCGGGCGCGCGCTACCACCCGGCGCCGCCGGTGACCTCGGGGCCGTGACCGATTCGGGGCCGCTCTACCCTGGAGCAGGCCCCGTTACCGCATGAGTGAGGATCACGATGCCCGCCCCTGAGAACACCTTCAGCGCCTACACGGACCTGCTGCCGCTGGGGGAGGACACCACGCCGTACCGGCTGCTGACCGCCGACGGCGTGTCCACGTTCGAGGCGGGCGGGCGGCGGTTCCTCAACGTCGATCCCGAGGTGATCACGCTGCTCGCGCGGACCGCGATGCGCGACATCTCGCACCTGCTGCGGCCCGGCCACCTGGCCCAGGTCGCGCGGATCCTGGAAGACCCCGAGGCGTCGGCCAACGACCGCTTCGTCGCGTTGGACCTGCTCAAGAACGCCAACATCGCGGCCGGCGGCGTGTTGCCGATGTGCCAGGACACCGGCACCGCGATCGTGATGGGCAAGCGCGGCCAGCACGTGCTCACCGACGGGCGGGACGAGGAACACCTGTCCCGAGGCATCTCCAACGCGTACACCGAGCTGAACCTGCGCTACTCGCAGATGGCCCCGCTGACCATGTGGGACGAGAAGAACACCGGCAACAACCTGCCCGCCCAGATCGAGCTGTACGCGACTCCCGGCGAGGCGTACAAGTTCCTGTTCATGGCCAAGGGCGGCGGCAGCGCCAACAAGTCCTACCTGTACCAGGAGACCAAGGCCGTCCTGAACCCGCAGAGCATGCTGCGCTTCTTGGACGAGAAGATCCGCTCCCTGGGCACCGCGGCCTGCCCGCCGTACCACCTGGCCATCGTGGTCGGCGGCACCAGCGCCGAGCACGCGCTCAAGACCGCGAAGTACGCCTCCACCCGTTACCTGGACACGCTGCCCGGCCAGGGCTCGCCGCTGGGTCACGGCTTCCGCGACGTCGAGTTCGAGGCCGAGGTGCTCAAGCTGACCCAGCAGATGGGCATCGGCGCGCAGTTCGGCGGCAAGTACTTCTGCCACGACGTGCGGGTGATCCGGCTGCCCCGGCACGGCGCGTCCTGCCCGGTGGCGATCGCGGTGTCCTGCTCGGCGGACCGTCAGGCGCTGGCCAAGATCACCGCCGAGGGCGTGTTCCTGGAGGAGCTGGAGACCGACCCGGCCAAGTACCTCCCGGACACCACCCACGAGGACCTGGACGACACCGTCGTGCAGATCGACCTCAACCGGCCGATGAGCGAGATCCGGGCCGAGCTGTCCAAGTACCCGGTCAAGACCCGGCTGTCGCTGTCCGGACCGGTCGTGGTCGCACGCGACATCGCACACGCGAAGATCAAGGAACTGCTGGACGCGGGCCAACCGATGCCGCAGTACCTGCGCGACCACGCGGTCTACTACGCGGGCCCGGCCAAGACCCCCGAGGGCTACGCGTCGGGTTCGTTCGGCCCGACCACGGCAGGCCGGATGGACTCCTACGTCGAGCAGTTCCAGGCCGCGGGCGGCTCGTTCGTGATGCTGGCCAAGGGCAACCGCAGCAAGCAGGTCACCGACGCGTGCCAGGCACACGGCGGCTTCTACCTCGGTTCGATCGGCGGCCCGGCGGCCCGGCTGGCGCAGGACTGCATCAAGAAGGTCGAGGTGCTGGAGTACCCGGAGCTGGGCATGGAGGCGGTCTGGAAGATCGAGGTCGAGGACTTCCCGGCCTTCATCGTGGTCGACGACAAGGGCCAGGACTTCTTCGCCGACGTGACCGTGCCGACCTTCCAGATCAACCGGCGCGCGTGACCTCCACCGGCCCGGGGGTCCCTCCCGGGCCGGCGGCGGTGGTCACGGCCGCTCCTCGGCGGCGAAGTCGAGCGGTGCGTCGAGCAGGGCCGCCAACTCGGCGGCGAACGCCCGGCTGCGTGGGCTTCCCGGGCCGTCCAGTGGGGCCAGGAAACGTTCGTGCAGGTCTCGGACGATGGCGATGGCGCGGCCGGTGACCTCGCGCCCCTGCTCGGTGAGCGTCAGCCGGATCGCCCGGCTGTCGGTGGCGTCCCGGGTGCGCCCGATCACGCCCGCGCCCTCCAGGGCCCGGGCCAGCTTGGAGACGTAGAGCGCCTCCAGGCCGGTGTGGTCGGCGAGTTCGCGTTGACTGGGGCTGCGGCCGGAGCGTTCCATGCCGTACAACGAGGCCAGCAGCGAGTACTGCGCGTGGGTCAGGCCCAACGGTCCGACGGCCCGATCGACCGCCACCCGCCACTTCATCGACAGGCGCCAGACCAGGAAGCCGGGTGTCGCGCCCTCGGTTGTCGTACTCATGGGCAATACGGTATATGGCTACTATTTCTTCGCGTCGGATGTCCTTGACGTTTCCTTACGGTTACTTGTCGTCGTGTTGTCGCGAAGGTGCGCATGCGCCGGTTCGGCTCGGGTAGGCGACGGACACACCCGACCGAAGGAGACCAGCGTGACGGACCTGACGGCACGGATCGACATGGTCCGCGGCACCCGCACCGCGACCTGGACGCCCCCGGCGGCCGGCGCGTGTGCGACCGTGGATCGGCAGTTGTTCGTCGGTGCTCCGGGGGAGCCCGCCGTTGCCCGTCTCGCCCGCGAGGAGGACGCCAAGCGCGTCTGCGCACGCTGCTCCGTCCTGCTCGAATGCCGCGCGAGCGCGCTGGCCGAGACGACCCCGGCCGGCGTGCGCGGCGGCCTGACCTCGAACGAGCGTGGTGCGGTGCGTCGACGCCGCGCCCAGCGCTGAGGGCCGGCGCCGCTCCCCGGTCAGCTCGGGTGCCGGTCGGCCTCACCGACGATGTGGTCGCGCGGGGTATCGGTGGTCAGCCGGGCCAGTTTGTGCAACAGCGCGGTCAGTTCCTCGGATTGCTCCGGTGACCAGTCCGCCATCACCTCGGTGAGGATCTGCCGACGGGCCTCGACCAGCGCCTCCAGCGCCTCGTGGCCCTTGGCGGTGAGCGTCATCGTGCCCTCGCCCAGCCGCTCGATGTAGCCGGCGAAGGTCAGTTCGTCGGCGTAACGGCGGACCCGGTCCTCGGATTCGTGGAGTCGGCCCGCGAGGTCGGGGATCGAGATCGGGCTCAACTGGTCGAGTTGCACGAGTCCGTACGCGCACGGCACCGACAGGTCCACGCCCGAGCGCTGGATCATGCGTTCGTAGCGGGACCAGCCGTTCTCCCGGCGCACCATCTGGGCCATCGCGCGCTCGATCTCGTCCACCGAACTGCGCGAGGTCGGCGACATCAGCGGCGTGCGCTCGGTCTCGCGGGTGGCCTCGCGCAGCGGGACCTCCTTGAGCAGGAAGGACAGCAGGAACGCGACCAGCACGATGCAGGAGGCGGCCAGGAACACCGTCTGCAACGACTGGGCGTAGGCGTGGATGAAGCCGGTCTTGGACGCGGGCGGCAGCTTGTTCAGGTCGGCCGGGTTGATCGCGGACGGCGACCCCGCGCTCGTTCCCGGCGGCATGGCCTCGCCGCGTTCCGCCGCCTCGCGCAGGTGCACCGTGAGCCGGTTGTTGAAGATCGTGCCGAAGATCGCCGCGCCGAACGAGCCGCCGATGGACCGGAAGAAGGTGGCGCCGGCGGTGGCCACGCCAAGGTCCGCGTAGGGCACCGAGTTCTGCACGGCGAGCACGATCACCTGCATGACCAGACCCAGGCCGATGCCGAAGACCAGCATGTACAGCGAGGAGGCGGCCGTGGTGGTGAACTCGTCCATCCGCGACATCAGGAACATGCCGACGGCCATCACGGCGGTGCCCACGATCGGGTAGATCTTGTATCTGCCGGTCCGGCTGATCAGTTGCCCGCTGACGATCGAGGTGACCAGCAGACCGCCCATCATCGGCAACAGGCGCAGGCCCGATTCGGTGGGCGTGGTGCCGTTGACGACCTGCATGAACAGCGGCAGGAAGCTCAGCCCGCCCATCATCGCGAAGCCGACGATGAAGCCGATGCCCGCGGTCACCGAGAAGATCCGGTTGGCGAAGAGCTTGAGCGGCAACATCGGCTCCGGCGCGCGTCGCTCGACCGCGACGAACCCGACCAGCAACACCACCGCCGCGACGCCCAGTCCGACGATCTGCGCGGAGGCCCACGGGTAGGTGGTGCCGCCGAAGGTGCTGAGCAGGACCAGGCACGTGGTGCCGCCGGCCAACAGCGTGATGCCGAGGTAGTCGATGCTCGGCCGGGCGTGGATCTCCTTGGTGTGCAGCGCGGCGGCGATCACCACGAGCGCGATCACACCGATCGGCAGGTTGATGTAGAACACCCAGCGCCAGGAGAGGTGGTCCACGAAGAAGCCGCCGAGCAGCGGCCCGGCCACCGAGGTGACCCCGAACACCGCGCCGAACAGGCCCTGATAGCGCCCACGCTCACGCGGTGGCACCACGTCGCCGATGATCGCCTGGGACAACACCATCAGGCCGCCGCCACCGAGCCCCTGGATCGCCCGGAACGCGATCAGCTCGAACATGCCCTGGGCGATGCCGCACAACACCGAGCCGATCAGGAAGATCACGATCGACGCCTGGTAGAGCTTCTTGCGCCCGAACAGGTCGCCGAGCTTGCCCCACAGCGGGGTGCTCACGGTCGAGGCGAGCAGGTACGCGGTGACCACCCAGGACAGGTGGTTGAGCCCGCCGAGATCGCCGACGATGGTCGGCAGCGCGGTGGAGACGATGGTCTGATCGAGCGCGGCCACCAACATCCCGAGCATCAACCCGGTCAGGATCAGCCCGAGTCGGGGCGCCACCTCCGCTTTACCCCGGCCGCCGCCATGGCCATCGGCGGTTTTGGCATGCCTACCGCGCGGCGCGCTCATCCGGGGGCCTCCTCGATCGATGCTCAAGGAGACTCCCCGCAAACAGGTACAAAATCCGCACCTATTCGTGGGACAAGCGTGCCGTGAGAGGACCCCGCTGGCCGAAGCACTCTCGGCCCGGCCGGCGTTCGAGGCCACCTCGGTCGAAGGCCGGGTCAGACCCCGGCCGCACGGCTAACGTGCGTGGTCGAAGTCGATCGCGCTGTACGCCCGCAGCTTGGCGAGCCGGTGCTGGCTGTCGATCTGCCGGATCGTCCCGCTCTTGGAGCGCATCACCAGCGACGAGGTGAGCGCCGTGCTGGAGCGGTACCGCACCCCGCGCAGGAGTTCGCCGTCGGTGATGCCGGTCGCGACGAAGAAGACGTTGTCCCCGCGCACCAGGTCGTCGGTCAGCAACACCCGCGACAGGTCGTGCCCCGCGTCGATCGCCTTCGCTCGCTCGGCCTCGTCCTTGGGCCACAGGCGCCCCTGGATCACGCCGCCCATGCACTTGATCGCGGCGGCGGCGATGATGCCCTCGGGCGTGCCGCCGATGCCGAGCAGCAGGTCGACGCCGGTGCCGTCCTTGGCTGCCATGATCGCGCCGGCCACGTCGCCGTCGGTGATGAACTTGATCCGGGCGCCGGCCTCGCGGATCTCCTTGACCATCGAGTCGTGCCGGGGCCGGTCCAGGATGCAGACCGTGACGTCCTCCACGGCGCTGTGCTTGGCCTTGGCCACCCGGCGGATGTTCTCCGCGATCGGCGCGGTCAGGTCCACCACGTCGGCGGCCTCGGGGCCGGTGACCAGCTTCTCCATGTAGAACACGGCCGAGGGGTCGTACATGCTGCCCCGCTCGGACACGGCCATCACCGCGACCGCGTTGTTCATGCCCTTGGCGGTCAGTGTGGTGCCGTCCACCGGGTCGACCGCGACGTCGCACTCGGGTCCGGAGCCGTCGCCGACCCGTTCTCCGTTGAACAACATCGGGGCGTCGTCCTTCTCGCCCTCGCCGATCACCACGATGCCGTTCATCGACACGGTGTGGATCAGGCCGCGCATCGCCTTCACGGCGGCGCCGTCCGCGCCGTTCTTGTCACCTCGACCGACCCAGCGGCCGGCCGCCATCGCGGCGGCCTCGGTGACCCGGACGAGTTCGAGTGCGAGGTTGCGGTCCGGGGCTTCCGGCGCGACTTCGAGCTGCGGAGGTACAGATTGGTCCGTCATCTGGCGGGCCTTCCTGTAGGGGAACCGGTCCGTACCACGGGGGGTGCCCTGATCCCCCGGAGCCGTGCGTCATCGCTGCGGGTGGCACGACGATTGCGCGGCCCCGAGTCCGGACTGGTTCCAACGGGATTGCCCCGATGTTATCGGTGAGCGGTGGTATCGGTGCAGGTAGCCCGTGCAAAACGAGTCCGCGCGGAATGCGACCATGTTCGGGTGGCGACGAAGTCGGGTCGACAGACCGTTCGAGACATGGTTCTTTCCTTGGGAGCGTGCGGCCTGGTGGTCGGTGCGCTGTTCCTGGTGGCACCGCACAACGGTGCGGATCCGGTGAAGCGGGTGCCCTACGAGCTCTCCTTCCGGCAGGCGGCCCGGGTCTCGCCGTATCCGCTGCTCGCCCCGCAGGGGCTGACCGAGCGGTGGCGGGCGACCTCGGTGAACTTCGTGGGGTACGACCGCAACCGGACCACGTGGCACATCGGCTTCATCAACCCGAACGACAGGTACGCCGCGGTCGAGCAGACCAACGGCTTCACCGACGAACTCGTCCGGGACAAGGGCAAGCGCGGGCAGCCGATCGGCAACCGGGACGTGGCCGGGGAGCAGTGGAAGGCGTACGACGGCCCCAAGTATCGCTCGCTGGTCCGAGTCCACGACGGCGTGACCACGATGGTCACCGGCAATGCGACTTTCGAGGATTTGACCGTTCTCGCCGCATCCCTGCGAACTGCCGCCGGCTGAGCCGAAACCCGGCGGATCCGCCGGACGTATCAGGGCGACCCGGGCGGTCCACTGCGCAGGATGTACAGCGGGTTGTAAAGATTCCGTAAAGACCACGCGGCTTCCTCTGCCCCGCGCGTTACTCCCGCACCTAGGGTCCGGAAGCCCGGTCGAATGTGTGTCGGCATCGTCGTGACCCGACGGTTGCCCTCATGTGTCCGCCGGGCTTTCCGAGTCGGCCCGACGTCGTGTGCGCTTGATCAGATCCCACGCGACGTCGCTTTGCGTCCGGGGATCGTTCCCCGGTCGGAAAGGGGAGCACGTTGAGTCCAGCGATACCCGGGAGGGGCCCGACGCCTGCGAACGGCGTCCGGCGGGTCAAACGCCGTGTGGCACTGCTGTCCGTATCCGCGCTAGCGATCACGGGACTTGCCGCTACGACCGCCCCTTCCACCTCGGCCGCGCCTACGCGCGTCGACACGACGCGCGCGGTGTGGAACCCGGGCCCCGAGGACCACTACGTCAACTCCATCGACGCGGCCGTCGACACGAGCGCCGTCCCCGGCGACCCGGCCGTGGCCGCGTCGGCGAAGGCGCGGAACGCCGCGGCCGACCGCAAGAACTCCGACGGCAACCCCCGTGCCGCCGCCCAGATCAAGGCACTCGAGGCCGAGGCCGGGCGCACCGGCAAGAGCCCGGCCGAGCTCAAGGCCGAGCGCAGCGGCAAGCCCGTCGACGCCAAGCAGACAGCGAAGCTGCTGACCGTCCTGGTCGAGTTCAACGACAAGGCCAACGACGACTTCTCGGGCTTCAAGCGCCCGACCAGCGTTTCGGATCCGACCTGTGTCACCGAGCCCCCCGGCACCATCAAGAACGGGCCGCTGCACAACCAGATCCCGAACCCGGCGCTGAACCCGAACGACAACAACTCGCAGTGGGTGCCGAACTTCGACCAGACCCACTTCAACAAGATGCTGTACTCCAAGGACGGCATCACCCAGCGCATGCGCACCGACCTCACGGGGCCGGACGGCAAGCCGGGCATCAGCCTCGCGGGCCAGACCATGCGCAACATGTACGAAGAGATGTCGGCCGGAAAGTACTCGGTTTCCGGCGAGGCGACGCCGTGGGTCAAGGCGCCGCACTCCGAGGCCTGGTACGGCGCGGGCGCCTGTGGCAACGCGCGGCAGGACAACAGCGGCAGCCCGGACAACCCGCTCGGCGCGCAGAAGCTGGCGATCGACGCGGTCGACGAGCTGGCCAAGCAGCAGCCGAACTTCCCGTGGTCGGACTACGACAAGGAAGACCCGGGCGACGCCGACCACGACGGCAACACCCAGGAGCCCGACGGCGTGGTGGACCACCTGGTCCTGGTGCACGCGGGCAAGGACAAGTCGGCCGGCGGCGGCGCCGAGGGCACCTACTCGATCTGGGCGCACGCGAGCACCGTGCTCTTCGGCCACCAGGTGCCCGGCAGCAACATCAAGATCGCCAACTACATCGTGCAGCCCGAGGACTCGGGAGTGGGCGTGTTCGCCCACGAGTTCGGCCACGACCTGGGCCTGCCCGACCTGTACGACAACTTCAGTGCCGGCGAGACGGACCTGAACTTCTGGGACCTGATGTCGGCCGGTTCGCACACCGGTCCGCTGTTCCAGTCGCAGCCCGCGCACATGGGCATCTGGGACAAGTACGCGCTCGGTTGGCTGACCCCGGACGTGATCAAGGTCGGTGACCGTCCCAAGGTCGCCACCCTGGGACAGGCCGCCAAGACGCCCAAGGGCACCTCGCGGGGTATCCGGGTGAACCTGCCGAACAAGCAGGTCAAGGTCGGCGCGCCGCACGGCGGTCAGAACATGTGGTACTCCGGTCAGGACCAGGCTTGGTCCGACATCCGGATCGAGCGCGACATCGCGGTGCCCGCCGGCTCGGACGTGAAGTTCTGGATGTGGAACGACTACGTCATCGAGCAGGACTGGGACTTCGGCTTCGTCGAGGTGTCCACCGACAACGGTGCCACCTGGAAGCAGCTCGCGGTCAAGGACGAGTCGGGCAAGCTGGTCACCACGCCGGCGGACTACCCGGACCCGACCAAGAACCTGGCCACCTTCCGCAAGACCAACGGTCTGACCGGTGACAGTGGCGGCTGGCGGCACGACAACGTCGATCTGACCCCGTTCGCGGGCCAGAACATCAAGCTGCGCCTGGACCTGAACACCGATGCGGCGTTCATGGAGAAGGGTTGGTTCGCCGACGACTTCTCGCTCACCAACGGCACCACCACGGTGTGGTCGGACGACGTCGAGAGCGGCGACAACGGCTGGACCGCGATCAAGGGCACCAACGCGATCACCAGCGGCAACGGCTGGGGTCGTACCAGCGGCACCTTCGAGCGCGAGCAGTACTACCTGCTGGAGTGGCGCAACCTGTCCGGCTTCGACGAGGGTCTGAAGTACGCGTACACCTCGGGCGCGAACGGCAAGACCAACCGCGTCCCGTACAACGCGCCGGGCATGCTGGTGTGGCTGCGCGACAACCAGTACCAGAACAACGGCGTCAACTTCAACATCGACAACGGGCCCTCGTGGGGCCCCAAGGGCGAGTTGTTGATCGTCGACTCGCACCCGGACCCGCTGCGCTACACGGGCGACGCCAAGGCGCAGTTCCCGCAGCCGGATCCGAACGTGGCGAACATCGAGAAGCGCAACGTGTTCGCCAACCTCCCGAGCCGGCCGCAGGCCGCGAACGCGGCGTTCGGCTTCATCAAGACGGCGCCGTTCACGGACTGCATCCCCGGCACCGTCTACTGCACCTCGATCAAGGCGCAGGAGCCGGTGACGCTGTTCACCGACACGCTCGGCTGGGCGCCGGGCACCGAGCTGTACAAGGGCCGTGTGGTGCCCAAGGACCGCTACGGCTCGACCGTGGTTCCGGCCAAGGGCCCGTACACGACCAAGGTCACCAAGGCGGACGGTTCGCTGGACCGGGACAGCTTCGGCAAGTTGTTCCACGGTTCCGAGTTGGGCACGGGCAACCCGGGCTTCGACAAGGGCTACGGCGTGACCGCGCTGCCGGTGCTTCCGCTGCCGGGCAACTCCGGTGCGGTGGTCTGGATCCTGCCGGCTCAGAAGTAGCCGCACGCCCGATCATCCGTTGACGGTGGTCGGGTGAACCGGAAGGGGCGCTCTCGAACTCGGGAGCGCCCCTTCTGTCGTTCGTCCTTCGTTCGCTCAGTCGTCCGGGTCGGACCCGTCCGTCCCGGCCTCCGCGCGCTCGGCGCGGACCGCCGCGTCCAGCCGGGCCCGGGCGCCGTCGAGCCACTGCTCGCACACCACGGCGAGCTGCTCGCCGCGCTCCCACAGGGCCAGCGACTCCTCCAGGGTGATGCCGCCGGTCTCCAGGCGGCGCACGACCTCGATCAGCTCGTCGCGGGCCTGCTCGTAGGCCGGTGCCTCGTCCGGCGCGGATGCGGTCTGCTCGCTCATGCCGCCAGCCTAGGCCCTGGCCGGCGTCGGACCCGCGTGCGGATCACGGCCGGGCGGAGGTGATCCGCACGGCGGCCCCCTGCTCGGGACGCTCCCGCGAGAGCGGCCCGATCAGCGTGGCCGAGGCGCCGTAGGCGAGGTCGGGACCGGGATCCCCGGTACCGAGCACGGACCCCTTGTACGGCACGCCGTGGTGCGCCGGATCCGGCGCACCGTCCGGCGTGACCACCCGGGTGCTGTACGGACCGCGCGCGGGCACCACGGTGGACCCGTCGGTGAAGCGGTCCACCGGAGCGCCGTCGACGTACTCCACCCCCGGCGCCCAGCCGCGCTCGTCGCCGAACACACGCACCGGTTCGCGGGCCGCGAAGTCCTGACACCACGCGCCGTTGCCGTGGCACGCGCCGAACGCCGGTGTGGGCAGGAAGCCGAACGCGGCGTCCGCGGACTGGGCCCGGCTCTCCAGGTTCTTCCGGGGGTTGCCCTTGACCTGATGGTGCTCGCCCGCCTCGCCGGTCCACCGGCGCGGATCGGGATGCGCGTCCACGAGCAGCGTCTGCCCCTTGGCGCCGTAGCTGGGCGGCGCGCTCAGATTGAAGTTCACGCCGTTGTTCTGATACTCGGCGTCGCGCAGCCACACCAGCATGCCGGGCACGTCGTAGCTCAACCGGCGTACCCGCACACCGCGCGGGTCGCTGTGCTCCGTGGTGTACGCGAAGTTCAGGCCCCGGTCGAAGCCGACCGGCGCGCGCCACTCCATCAGGTAGTACTGCTCGCGCTCGACCCGTCCGGAGGTGCGGCCCCAGCCCGCCCCGCGGGTCACCGTGCCGGTGCCCTTGACCGGGGTCCAGCCGTTGTCGCCGTTCTCCACGTCGTCGGACCACACCGTGCCGGTGCCGTCGGTGAGCGCGAAGTCGTCGGCGAACCAGCCCTTCTCCATGAACGCGGCGTCGGTGTTCAGGTCCAGGCGCAACTTGATCGTCCGACCCGCGTACGGGGTCAGGTCCACGTGGTCGTGTCGCCATCCCTTGGTGTCGCCGGTGAGGCCGTTGACCTTGTGCAGTTCGGCGAGGTTGCGGTTGGGGTCGGGATAGTCGGGCGGGGTGCTGACCAGGGTGCCCGCGTCGTCGTGCACGGCGAGTTGGGTCCAGGTCGCACCGTCGTCGACGGACGCCTCGACGAAGCCGAAGTCCCAGTCCTGTTCGATGGTGTAGTCGTTCCACATCGAGAAGGTCGCGGAGCCGCCGGCGGGCACCGCCAGGTCGCGGACGATCCGGGTGTCGGACCATTCCTGATCCCGCTCCGAGTACCACATGTTCGCGCCGCTGTGCGGGGTGCCGATCCGGATCGTCTCGTTCGGCAGGTTCACCCGAACCGCGTCCCGGGTGCCCGCCCGCGGGTCGGCGGCGGCGCCGAGCAGCACGGTGCGCGCGCCGCCGCCGACCGGGACCACCGCCGGATCGATCCAGCCCAGCACGTACTTCGACCACGCGCCCAGGTGCGTGGGCATGCCCTGGAACAGCGGCCCGGCGTGCGAACCGGAGGACATCAGATCCCAGAAGTCGACGTCGGTCTCGCCGCCGCTGAAGTTGTCGTAGAGGTCGGGCAGGCCCAGGTCGTGGCCGAACTCGTGGGCGAACACGCCCACTCCGGAGTCCTCGGGCTGGACGATGTAGTTCGCCACCTTGAGGTCGGTGCCCGGGATCGTGTGTCCGCGCAGCACGGTGCTCGCGTGCGCCCAGATCGCGTAGGTGCCCTCGGCGCCGCCGCCGGCCGACTTGTCCTTGCCCGCGTGCACCAGCACGAGGTGGTCGATCACGCCGTCGGGCTCCCGGGTGTCGCCGTCGTTGTCGGCGTCGCCCGGGTCCTCCCGGTCGTAGTCGGACCACGGGAAGTCCGGCCGGGCGGCGGCCAGCGCGTCCACCGCGTCGGTGACGAACTGCCGTACGCCACGCGGGTTGTCCGGGCTGCCGCTGTTGTCCTGACGGATCGCGCCGCAGTGGCCCGCGGCGTACCAGGCCTCCGAGTGCGGGACGCCCACCCAGCCGGCCGCCTCGCCGCCGATCGAGTACGCGCCGTGCGACATCTCGCGGTACATGTTGCGCATGGTCAGGCCCGCGAGGTCGACGCCGGGTCGGCCGTCCGGGCCGGTCAGGTCGGGCCGGACCCGCTCGGTGATGCCCCGCTCGGAGTAGAGCATGCGTTCGTAGTGGGCGCGGTCGAAGTCCTCGACCCACAGCGTGTTGTTGTCCTGCCCGCCGATCGCCGGATCGGGCAGCAGGTTGTGCCTGGGGCCGTTCTTGACCGTGCCGGGCGGCTCGGTCACGCAGGTCGGATCGGCGATGCCGGCCGGCCGCTCGAAGCCCGAGAAGTCGTCGTCGGCCTTGTCGTTGAACTCCACCAGGACGGTCAGCAGCCGCGCGTCCTGCGGCGCGGCGCCGGCCTGCGCCCGCGGGCTCGTGCCGGTGCGTGCCGCGATCGCCTCGGCGCGGGCGAGCCGGCGGGCGGGGGCCGGGTTGCCCGCGGCGAACTTGCGATCGTAGTGCCGGGCCCGCTGCTCGGCCGCGAGCGCGTGTTCGCGCACCTCGGGCGAGGCGCCCGGCGGCCCGTCGGGGGGCAACGGGTCCCTGGGCGCGACGTAGTTGACGTAGGAGTCGGCGGCTGACGGATTCCACCGCGCGGGCGAGTCGTCGGCGGCGGCCACGGAGGACGTGGCGACGCCGGTGATCAACAGTGCGGACGCGGCGAGCAGATGACGCAACACACGCGCAAACTAAGCCGTTTTCGCCGCCGATCGGGTGAGACATCCCCACTTGTCATACGAACGGGTCAATTGATCAGTCCTTCGGGACGACCACGTCGAAGCGTCCGGCCGCGACGCGGGCGGTCAGCCGATCGCCGGCCGCCACCTCGGCGGGATCGCGGACCGCGTGCCCGTCCGCCCGCTGCAACACCGCGTAGCCGCGCTCCAGGGTGGCCGCGGGGGAGAGCGCGACGACCCGCGCGCGGGTGTGCGCGAGGTCGCTCGCGGCGTGGTCCAGGAGGTGCCGCAGGGTGCGCCGGGAACGCTCCACGAGCGCGGCCACCTCCTCCGCGCGCAGGTCCACCATGCGCTGCGGATCGGCCAGCACCGGCCGCGAACGGGCGGCCCGCAGACCCTGGTACTCCCGCTCCAACCGGGCGCGCAGCGCCAACCTCCCGCGATCGCGCACCTGATGCACCCGGTGCAACTCCTCGCGGATGTCCGGCACGATCCGCTTCGCGGCGTCGGTGGGCGTGGAGGCCCGGTAGTCGGCCACCAGGTCCAGCAGCGGCGAATCCGGCTCGTGCCCGATCGCGCTCACCACCGGCGTCGCGCACGCGAAGACGACCCGCACCAACTCCTCGCTGGAGAACGGCAACAGGTCCTCCACGCTGCCGCCGCCCCGGGCCACCACGATCAGGTCGACGTCCGGGTCGGCGTCCAACTCGCGGATCGCCGCGACCACCTGGGACACCGCGCTCACCCCCTGCACGGCGACGTTGCGCACCGCGAACCGCACGGCCGGCCAACGCCGCTTGGCGTTCTCCAACACGTCCCGCTCGGCGGCCGAGGCCCGCCCACAGACCAGCCCGACCCGATGCGGCAGAAACGGCAGCGGCTGCTTGTGCCGCGGATCGAACAGCCCCTCGGCGGTGAGCGCCCGCTTGAGCTGCTCCAACCGCGCCAACAACTCGCCGATCCCCACCGGCCGGATCTCCGCGGCCCGCAACGACAACGTCCCGCGCGCCCGATACCAATCCGCCTTCGCGTGCACGACCACCCGCGAACCCTCGGTCACGATGTCCCCGACGGCGTCGAACACCTTGCGGTAGCAGGTCACCGAGATCGACACGTCGTGCTCGGCATCGCGCAGCGTCATGAACACCACCCCGGCCCCCGGCCGCCGACTGAGCTGGGTGATCTGCCCCTCCACCCAAACGTCCCCGAGCCGATCGATCCACCCCCCGATCAACCGAGAAATCTCGGCCACCGGCAGAGGCGCGTCCGCAGAAGTAGTCAGAGCCATCCCCAGAGGCTAACCGGCGCGCCTGCCACCGGAGCGATTCACCCGACGGTCGACGGCCCGGGATCGGCCACCGCTTCCCCCTCGCGCACGGTCGCGAGCGCGCTCCGAACGCAATGGACCCAATGGTGCTCGTCCCCGAGCCTCGGGGTCAGGGCGAGCAGGGTGCGCTCGAACGCCACGGCGGCATCCGGAGCCGAGAGCAACCCGGCGTCGAGGCGGCACTGGTCGCGCCGGAAACCGGTCATCAGCGTGTCGGCGTGATCCGCACCGAGTTCGGCGGTCTCGGCCTCCAGGACCCGCTCGTACAGTTCCAGCGCCGCACCCTTGTCCCCGTGCGTGTGCAACATCCAGGCCAGGCAGAAGGTCGCGGTCCGGGTGATCTCGTCCCGGCCGCCCAGGATCTCGACATAGTGATCGACCGCGACGCGAAGCTCGTCTTGCGCCTCGCCGTGTCGCCCGAGATCGTCGAGCACGTGGGCGAGGGTGTGGCGTTCGGACAACACCCGGGAATCCCCGGGATCCACCGTGCGAAGCCGTTCCCGCAACACCGCGCGCATCTCCCGCACCGCGTCGGGCGCTCGGCCGCAACGGCGCAGGAGATCTCCCCGCTCGTGGCGCAGCGCCAGGGCGGACGCGGTCGTCGGCGTGTGCTCCTCATCGCTCCCGTCGAACCAGGCGAGGGCCCCGTCGATCATCGCGAGAGCGTCCGGGTAGCGCTCCTGTCGGGTGAGGTTGTTCGCCAGACAACGGGACAGGTCCCGGTACAGCGTCGTCTCCCGGCCTCCGGACGACTCCAAATCCGCCAGGACCGACCGGTATTCGGCCTCGGCCTCCGACCATCGTTCGGCGGCGTCCAGGGCGTGCGCCCTCCGATGTCGATTGTTCAGCGGCAGGAATCGGTGATTCTCCGGCGACAGGCTTTCCTCGCGCTCGATCGGCGCCCGATACTCCGCCCTGTCTCGGCCCTCTGCGTCGTTCGTGCTCGTGATCGGAGCGGCGAGCGCATCGTGGGTGATCAACGTGAACGGGTCGTTGGGCCCCAATACCCGGCGCCGGTCCGCCAGGACTTCCCGAAGCGCGGCCTCCACCTCGGCCTCGGACGTCCGACCACAGGCCCGGCGGGAGAGGACGACGTTGTGGCGGGTGATCAGTGTTTCCGGGTGATCCGAACCCTGGCAGGCGATTTGATGGGCCAATACATCCTCGTACTCGGCCAGTTCCTCCTCGCCGCCCAGCAGGCTGAGCGCCGCACGGTGGCGGATGGACAACCGCACCGGGTGGGTGGGGGAGAGGATCACGCCGCGCCGGAGCAGGAGCCGGGCCAAGTCGTCGTCACCGTCGAGGGAGGCGAAGTTGTAGAAGGTGTAGGTGCGCAATCCCGCCTTCAGCAACGCCGGTAGCGTCTCGCCGTCCTCGCCCTCGCTCTCGTCGACGTGGGGAGCCGCGGTGAGAGCCGCGACGATGTGCGGAGCCAGCAGCCTCCACCACGTCCAGTTGTCCGGTTGTTCGGGGGCGGGCACGGCACCCTGTTCCAGGATCCGCGCGACGGCGCGCCAGATCGCCGAGCGTTCCTTGCTCGGGCGATCGCCCAGCCGCAACGCATTGGCCTCCAGGACCAGGCGGTGGACGACCAGGCAGGGAATCGGCTCGTGCGCACCCGTCGCGCCGTGCGGTTCGATGTCGACGACATCGATCAGCCCGAGATCGACCAACGCCTCCAGGGCCCGGTCCGCGCGATCCCACTCGGGGTCGACCCCGGTCGGTTGCCCCACCACCTCCCGCAGCACGTCGGGATCCAAAAGCTCGACCGGGAACGGTACGGACGCACCACAGGACAGGATTCGCATCAGATGTCGGGCCTCGGGTAGCTGCTGCTCCTCCAGCAGATCCAGCGACATTTCCCAGGTGCGTCCCACCAGGCGTCGATGCAGGTGCTCCGTGTCGACATCCTCCGGCTGCCAGTGGCCGCCTTGGTCGAGGAACCCTGCCCCGGCCTCTCCCAGCGCCTCGGTGTACGCGGCGAAGCTTCGCAATCTGCCGTCCGGACGGTGGCCGCGGTGTCGCAGCAGTCCCGCACCGCGGGCCGAGCGAGCCAGGTAGGAGCCGGCCAACTTCAAGGCCAGTGGCAGTCCGTCGAGTCGCTCGGCGAGCACCAGCGCGTCCGCCGGAGTCCCCGCTGCCCCGGCGAGGTCCAACAGCACGTCCCGCCCGTCGGCGGAGGCCAACACCTCGACCCGATGGGTGTCCGCCTCCTGGCCCCAGACACCGGGGCTGCCGACCCTGGAGGTCACCACCGTCATGCCGGCCCGACCGGACCGCAGCCATCCGGTGCCGTCGCCGGGGACACCGTTCGCGGCGGCCAGCCACGCCGGCTGATCGGCGTTGTCGATCACCAACAGCCAGGGCTGCTCCGCCGTGTCCAATGCGTGCCATACCAGGTCCGTGGCGCTGGTCCGTCCCGACCACGCCGCCTCGACGGCCTCCGGTGCGGCGCCCAGTTCCCGGGCGATCTCCCGCATACCGGTGACCAGTCGATCGGAGGTGGAGGCGGACAACCAGAACACGCGATACCCGCGGTCCCGTGCGTGTCGGGCCAGGTCCAGCGCCAGCGTGGTCTTGCCGCAGCCGCCCATGCCGTACAGGATCTGGGGCCGGTTCTCGCCCTGCGCCAACCGGGTCCGCAGTAGCTCGACCACACCCTCGCGTCCGCGTACTCGAGGCGGAAGCTCCCCGTAGGGCGGGCGGATGGAGAAGGTGCCGGGCCCCGGTGGCGCGGATGGCGGCTCCTCCCGGGCTTCGCCGCCACCGCGCCCGTCGCCTCTGGCCGCGCGCTTTCGTTCCTCCACCGCGTCTCTGGCCGCCTCATGGGCGGTGGCCCAGGTCCCATCCGGCGCGACACCACACCCGCGCAACAGGGTGGCGATCGTCGGCCAGGTCGGGACACGTCTGGCGGTCAACGCATCCGAGATGGTGGAGCGCCCGATTCCGGTGGCGGCGGCCAACTCCCGCACGCCCACAAAGCCCGCGTGCCGGGCGGTGTTCCGGAGTCGCGCGGCCAGATCCCGCGCCGTGTCCGGTGCGTTGGTGTCCACTTCGCCGAAGCCCGACGCCATGTAGTACTCCCCCCAGCGGCCGCCTCCGAGCCTAGAGCGTGTCCGGAGCGGTGTCCGGTCGGACGTCCCGGCATCGCCGGGACGTCCGCAGTTCACGCAGGTCTGCGCGGTGCCGTCCGACCGCTGTCCGACGGCGCTTCGGGACGGCCCGCCGCCCGCCTACACAGGGGGCAGCGGCAGATGGCGCCGCAGCTACCCAGGGGAGTGGACGGACTCATGGAAATGCTCGTGGTGATGGCGGACTTCGTGAAGGCGCACGGTGGAGAGATGTCGGTGGGGCTGGGAGCGCTCCGACTCGCTCTCGACACGGCGCGTGGTATCCGGCTGGTGCATCGGCGGCGCCGCCGGGACATCGCCCGGTAGACCGCGAGACGTCCCGGCTGCTTCGCGGAGCGGCCGGGACCCCTCGGTTGTTGCGGTCCGGTCGGCAACGCCTACTCCGGCAAAGGGAGTTCGAACCAGACCGTCTTGCCGTGGCCGGCCTTTCGGCTGCCCCAGCGTTCGGCGAGTTGGTTGACCAGTTGCAGCCCGCGACCGCCCTCGTCGGTGTCGTCGGCCTCGCGCATGCGCGGGAGGGTGGTGCCCGCGTCGGCGACCTCGCACAGCAGCGCCCGGCCGCGCAGCAGGCGGAGCCGGATCGGGCCGGCGCCGTACCGGAGCGCGTTCGTGACCAGTTCGCTGACCAGCAGCTCGGTGATGTCGATCAGGGCGTCCAGGCCCCACTCGGTGAGGGTCTTGCGGCTCAGTTCCCGGGCGCGGGAGACCACGGCGGGTTCGGCCGGCAGCCACCACGAGGCCACCGAATCCTCGGCGAGCGCGTCCAGGCGGGCCACCAACAGGGCCACGTCGTCGAAGCCGGGCTCCTCGTGGACGTCGGCGAGGATCTGGTCGGCGATCCGCTCCAGGGTGTCCGGCGGCCCCGCCACGGCCTCGCACAACAGGTCGATGCCCACGTCCAGGGAGCGGTCCCGGGTCTCCACCAGACCGTCGGTGTACAGCACCAGCGTGCTGCCCGACTCGACCGTGAAATCACCCTGTTCGAAGCCGAGGCCGCCCACGCCCAGCACCGTGCCGGGCGGGTTGTCGATCACCCGAGGCCGCCCGCCCGCCGGTACCAGCACCGGCGGCATGTGGCCCGCGCTGGCGAACTCGCAGGTCCGTGCCACCGGGTCGTAGACCACGTAGACACACGTCGCGTAGTGCAACTCCCCGAGCCCCACCACGATGTCGTCCAGGTGCCCGAGCACCTCGGCCGGCGGCAGTTCCAGGCCCGCGAGCGTGCGCACCGCGGTGCGCAGTTGGCCCATCACCGCCGCCGCGTGCACGCCGTGCCCCATCACGTCGCCGACCACGAGCCCGATCCGCCCGCCGGACAGCGGGATCACGTCGTACCAGTCGCCGCCCACCTCGGTCACCGAACTGCCCGGCAGGTATCGGTGGGCGACCGAGATGCCCGGCAACTCCGGCAGGTTCTGCGGCAGCAGGCTGCGCTGGAGCATCACCGCGGTCTCCCGCTGGTGGTGGTACAGCCGCGCGTTGTCCACCGACACCGCCGCCCGCGCGCCCAGTTCGGTGGCCAGCGTCAGGTCGTCCGGATCGAACGAGGGCCGGCCCTCGCCGCGCCCGAGCAGCATCGTGCCGAGCACCACCCCGCGGGCGCTGAGCGGGACCACGATCATCGTGTGCAGACCCAGCGCCCGGGCGGCCTCGGCCCGGCCGGGGTCGTGGATCAGCTCGTCGTACATGTCGTCCTGCACATTGCGCATCAGGTACGACCCGCCCGTACGCAGGCAGCGGCCGAAGGTCGAGTCGGCCGCGTAGACCAGCGTGCTGCCCTGGTGGAGCAGCTCGTCGGTGTAGCGCCCCGGGCGGGCGCCGCGCGAGGCGACCCGTTGCAGGCGCGCCTTCTCGGCGTGCGCGCCGGGCGGGATCTCCTCGCCCCGCACGATCGCCTCCAGCAGGTCCACGGCGGCCAGGTCGGCGAAGCCGGGCACCACCGACGCGGTCAGCTCCTCGGCGATCCGAGGCACGTCCAAGGTGGCGCCGAGCCGGGTGCCGGCCTCGTTCAGCAGCGCGAGCCGCTTGCGCGCGGCGTCCACCTTGACCATCGCGTAGTGCCGCTCGGTCACGTCGATCAGCGAACAACTGATGCCCAGGATCCGGCCGCCCGGCGCCTCCAGCCGGTTGTACGACATCGACCACACGGTGCGCGGGGTGCCGTCGGTGGGGATCGGGCCGAAGATCCGCGAGTCGACCACCGGTTCGCCGGTCTCCAGGACCCGGAGCTGGATCGTGCGCACCCGCTCGGTGTCCATCCCGGGGCGGACCTCTTCGAGCCGGCGCCCGATGTGCTCCGCGACGGGCAGCCGGTTGATCGCGGCGAGCGCGTCGTTGACCGCGACGTAGCGCAGGTCGGCGTCGAAGATGCCCACGCCGATCGGCGACTGGTCGAAGAGCGCCTCGCGGATCGCCAGGTCGGCCTCGACCTTGCGCACCACCGTCGAGTCCATCGAGGTGATCAGGACGAAGCGGTTCCCGGCCAGGTCCTCGGCGAACGCCGAGCGCGATTCGACCGTGCACAGCGTGCCGTCGCCGCGGCGCATCGTGTACGAGCCGGCGAAGACGTCCGCGCCCGCGACCGCGTGTTCGGTGGCCGCCTGCTGCGCGGCGGTGAACGGCGGATGCATCAGGTCGACCGCGTTGGCGCCGAGGATGTCCTCGCGCCGATAGCCGAACAACTGCTCGGCGGCGGCGCTCCACATCACGATCCGGCCCTCGGCGTCCAGCACCCACGTGGCCGACGGGACGAGGTCGAACAGGGAACCGGGCACCGAGGAGCGCCGGGTCGGGTCCCCCGGATTCCGATCGGCTTCTGGGCGCTGCTCCATGGACGGCGGATTCCTTTGTCGCTGCTACTCCGGACCGTTTTCCCGGTTGATCACGTTCTCAAGCCCGGCCCCCGGGTACGGCCGAGCCGCCCCCGGACGCATCGCCGGCTGCCGTGCGTCCCGTGCGTCGTGCCCGTGCAATTCGATCGCGACCAGTTCGGCCGCCGGGCGATCCGGTGCCAGCCAGGCCAGGCCGGACACCTCGTCCGGACCCAGCCAGCGCAGCGCCGAGTGGTCCTGGAGCGCCCGAGGCTCGCCCGCGACCAGGTCGGCGAGCCACACATGCAGTACATACCCCCGGGCCAGCGGCCAGGCCCCGGGCAGTCGGCGAACCGGTCGCACGGTCGCGCCGAGCTCCTCGTGGCACTCGCGCACCAGCGCGGCGGACTCGCTCTCGCCCGGTTCGACCTTGCCGCCGGGGAACTCCCAACCCCCCGCCAACTCGGCCGGCGCGCTGCGGCACGCGGCCAGTACGCGTCCTCGGTGGAGGATCGCGGCGCCGACGACGATGCGGGTCCCGGTCATGGCGGACAACTCTACGTGCCGAGAGGTCGCCGCATGAGGCAACCTTTCACGGTTCGCGAGCGTCGGAGTTCGGAGACATGTTTCGCGCGGCGACGTATTTCCGCTGCGGCGCATTCACGGCTGCGAGATATTTACCGAAATGAACCGGATCCGGACCCGGATCGCCGAACGAGGGTGGGGTGGCTGTGGCGGGAATCCGGAGTGTGGATGTGCGAGTGGGCCGGATATTCACGGTGTTCGCCGCCGTCGCCGCGGTGCTCGCGGTGTTCGCGTTGGCCCGGCTGACCGCCCGCCAGACCGATCCGGGCGCGACCGCCGGGGCCGCCGCCGCGGACACCGGGTGCACCGGGCGGGACCGGCAGGGCTGGGTGACCGTCCCGGTGTCCTTCTCCGGCGAGACCTACCGGGTCCAGGCGTACGTCCCGCAGAGCTACGACGGCACCGCCCCGCGACCGCTGGTGCTCAACCTGCACGGCAGCAACAGCACCGGCCGGGCGCAGATGGCGATCACCGGGATGGGGGCGACCGCCGAGCGTTACGGCTTCGTCGTCGCGGTCCCGGAGGGCGGCCTGGGCTATCCCGGTTCGGCCGAGGGGCGGGCCTGGAACATCCCCGGCGTGCCGCTGTACGGCGGACATCCGGCCGCGGTCGGCGGCCGGGACGAGGTCGGGTTCGTCGGCGCCACCCTGGACGCGCTGGACCGCTCGTTGTGCCTGGACGATCGGCGCGTGTACGCGACCGGGTTCTCCGGCGGCGCCCGGATGACCTCGCTGCTCGGCTGCACGCTCAGTCGGCGGATAGCGGCCATCGCCCCGGTCGCGGGTCTGCGCGCGGACGGCACCGACGGCGCCCGGCCGGCGCCGTGTCGGCCGATCCGACCCGTCCCGGTGCTGACCTTCCACGGCCTGGCCGACCAGGCCAACCCGTACGAGGGCGGCATCGCGTCGCGCTGGACCTATCCGGTGACCGAGGCGGCGCGACGCTGGGCCACGATCGACGACTGTCCGAGCACGCCGGTGCGCACTCGGGTGTCCCGCCACGTCGAGCGCACCGCGTACACCGGCTGCGCGGGCGGCGCGGCGGTGATCCTGTACACGCAGTCCGACGCGGGGCACACCTGGCCGGGCGCGGCGGGCACCGAGGTGCGCGGGTTCGGCCGGATCAACCAGGAGATCTCGGCCGGTGAACTGATGTGGGCGTTCTTCGCCGAATACTCGCTCTGAGCGTGCCGGGCGGATTCGGCGAGGTGCGGGCAGGGGGACCCGCCGTCAGGACGTCGGCCGCAACCGGTCGAAGCCGCGCATGATCGCGCGATGTGCCGGGCGCTCCACCAACACCGTGAGCAGCCAGCCGAGCAGCACCGCGAGCACCGCCAACGCCAGCAGTTGCCCCGACGCGCCGACACCGTGGTCCTGCAGCCGACGCATCACCACGTAGCCGATCGACTGGTGCACCAGATACATCGCGTAGGTGATGCCGGCCGTCCACTGCGCGACCCGGCCCACCCACGCGGGCAGGAACCGGTCCCAGTCCGGGCCCAGCGCCGCGAGGCAGATCGCGCCGATGCCCAGTGCCAGCCCCACCGTCCAGGACGCGTGCCGGGTCTGGCACAGGTGCAGGAACGAGCACGAGCCGAGCAGGAACACCGCGTGCGGGCCGCGGATCCGGCCCCGCGACCACAGATGCACGCCGATGCCGGCCGCGAACAGGTGCACCCGATAGAGCCCGAACCCGTCGTAGAGCGTGCGGAACGCCTCCGATTGCAGGTGCAGCCGGATCGGCAGCAGGAGCAGTTCGAGGCACAACACCAGCCACAGCGTGCGTACCGTCCCGTCACCGTGCACCCGCCTGCTGCGCCACAGCGCGAAGATCGCGGTGAACCACAACAGTTGCAGCGGAATCGTCCAATAGGCCGCGTCCACATAGGTGTACGACTGCGGTTTCCAGTTCCACAACATGGCCAGATTGGCGAGCACGTCGGGCAGGCTCGGCGCGTACCAGCCCGGCGGCGCGCACAGCCGCAGGAACAGCGAGGTGCCCAGGACGCCGACCAGGAAGGCGGGCAACATCCGCGCCATCCGGCCCACCCACCAGCGCACCACGTCGCCCTTGCGCAGCGAGACCGCCGCGAAGTAGCCGGAGACGACCAGGAGCAGGCTCGCGCCCAACTGGTACGGGAAGACGAACGGCCGGGCGGCCAGTTCGGGATGCCACTGCCGGGCCAGGTAGGTGCCGTGGAACAACAACACCAGCGCCACGAAGGCCACCCGCAGCAGATCCCAGCTCACCCGGCGCCGCTTGGCGGGCCCCGATCGGCGGGAGGTGTCGCTTCCGGGCCGTTCCGCTGAGCTGAAGGGCATCCGACGTCTTCCCGTGGACGGCGTGGGCGGGCCGGGTCGAAGATCGGCTCCGACCAAGGACCCTATTACGCGCGCTTCGCCGCGCGGACCCAGGTGGATCACCGGCGGACCGCCCGTACGATGGATCCATGTCGTCAACCAGCCGCGTCCTGCTCGCCGCCCCCCGGGGCTACTGCGCGGGCGTCGACCGAGCCGTCGAGACCGTCGAGAAGGCCCTCGATCTGTACGGTGCGCCGGTATACGTGCGCAAGCAGATCGTGCACAACAAATACGTCGTCGAGACGCTGGAGAAGCGCGGCGCGATCTTCGTGGACGAGACGGCGGAGGTGCCCGAGGGCGCCACGGTCGTTTTCTCCGCCCACGGTGTGGCTCCCGTGGTGCACGAGGAGGCGGCGGCCCGTTCGCTGCGCACGATCGACGCCACGTGCCCGCTCGTGACGAAGGTGCACAAGGAGGCCGTGCGCTTCGCCGAGGAGGGCTACGACATCCTGCTGATCGGCCACGAGGGGCACGAGGAGGTGATCGGCACCGCCGGTGAGGCGCCCGATCACATCCACCTGGTGGACGGCCCCGAGGGCGTCGCGAACGTCGAGGTGCGCGACCCCTCCAGGGTGGCCTGGCTCTCCCAGACCACGCTGTCCGTGGACGAGACCGTCGCCACGGTCAAGGAGCTGCGCAAGAAGCTCCCGCTGCTGATCGACCCGCCGAGCGACGACATCTGCTACGCGACGCAGAACCGCCAGGTCGCGGTGAAGCAGATCGCCGCCGAGTCGGACCTGGTGATCGTGGTCGGCTCGACCAACTCCTCCAACTCGGTGCGCCTGGTCGAGGTCGCGCTGGAGGCGGGCGCCCGGGCGTCGTACCTGGTCGACTACGCGGAGGAGCTGAAGGACGAGTGGCTGGAGGGGGTCGGCACGGTCGGCGTCACCTCCGGCGCGTCGGTGCCCGAGGTGCTCGTGGACGGCGTGCTCGCGTGGCTGGCCGAGCGCGGCTTCGACGACGTGCACATCCACCGGTCGGTCGAGGAACGTTTGCAGTTCGCGCTGCCGCAGGAGCTGCGCCGGGACCTGCGCAACGGCTGAGCGGCTGGCGCGGGGTGGCGTGCGGGGCCTGTCCGAGGGATCGGACAGGCCCTTCGCCGTGCTCGGGCCCACCGGGTGGTCGGTCGCCGTCCTAGGGTTGGTCGGCCGCCCGGCGCTTGACCAGGGCGACGGCGCCGGCGAGGGCCGTACCGCCCCACAGCAGGCCCGCCTTGAAGGACAGCGCGGTGATCAGGTCCAGGCCCACCCGGGTCAGGTAACCCTCCTGGGAGTCGGCGCCCAGCAGCGTGCTCACGATCAGCACGGTCGCGGCGAACGCGATCGGCGGTGTGATGACCGCGGCGAGCCAGTCCCGGGCGCGCACCTTCCAGGCCACGAACACCGAGCTGATCAGGAACGCGAACCCGAACACGAAGCCCAGCCCGTCGGTCGCCAGGTGGTCCACGAGGCCGCCGAGCAGCGTGCCGCCGAAGCCGAACACGGCCGCGCCGGCGACGGTGAGGCCGCCACCGGACGGGCGGGAGCCGCCCGGGACGCCGTTCGCCCGCCGCGGCGGGACCGGGCGACGCGGTCGGGCCTGCGCCCGGGCGGGCCGATGCTCGCTCCGGTCCCGGGCCTGCTCGCCGCCGGCCCCCGGCGGTTCGGGCGGCGGCGGGGTGGACGGGTCGGGTCGACGGCGCACGGCCTCACCTCGTCCCGGTGCCGGCACGGGAGGCCGTTTCGGTGGGTTCCGGGTCGGTACGGGACGCGCTCCCGCTCGGCTGCGCTGTTCCATTGACCCAAGGTATTGCCGCATCGCGGTCAAACCCGTCCAAGAACACGAAAAACCTCACCCCGTCCGTGTCGAATCGTCCGCCCGGTCGCTGCTCACCTCGTCCTCGACCGATCCGTTTCCTGCCCCGATTCCTCGGGGTTCACCAGGGAGGACGCTCGTTCGGTCGGGATTGGTGGCGGTCGCGGGCGACGAATTCGGGTGGGGTCGGGGTCCGGGGGTCACACCTGGGCGCCGCTTTCCACCAGATCCACCGTGCGGACCACCTCGTCGGTGCTCCGCACATGCACCGTGATGCCCCGCAAGGCGGCGTATCGGCGCAGGTCGACGGCCAGGTACGGCAGCATGGCCTGGTCCAGGAAGTTGATCGTGTGCTGCTTCCGGACGCCGAGGCGCATCGTGCAGCGCACCACCGCGTAGCTCGGGGTGTCACCGCCGTTCACCTTGAGCTTGACCTCGACCGCGGCGATCTCCTCCCAGCGCAGGCCGCGGGTGCGGAACAGGCCGTGGAAGACCAGGCCCTGCGGACCGATGGACAGCTTGCGGTACTGGTAGAGCGCGAAGCCGAGGAACATGAAGAGGCAGAGCCCGCCGTAGAGCGCGAAGGCCGCGCCGGTGGGCAGCCCGAGGCCCGCCACGTCGAAGAAGCCGATCGCGATCGGGATGAACGCGGTGAGCAACAGGATCCGCATGGGCTTGGACTCCCACAGGACACCGTCTATCAGCGGCCTGCGGTTGTGGCTGGTGTTCGAGGTGCGGCTCATCGATGTCCCCGTCGTTGAGTGGCCGGCGTACGAAACCAGGGATGCTACTGGCCACAGGCCACCACCTACACTTTCCACAGGCGCTTGTATGTCCGCAGCGCGCCACATCCAACGCCGAGAAGCCAGGGAATCCAGTTGTCGCTCACCATCGGAATCGTCGGCCTGCCCAACGTCGGCAAGTCGACGCTCTTCAACGCCCTGACCAAGAACGACGTGCTCGCGGCGAACTACCCGTTCGCGACCATCGAGCCGAACGTGGGCGTGGTGGGCGTGCCGGACCCGCGTCTGGACAAGCTGGCCGAGATCTTCGGATCGGCCAAGAAGATCCCGGCGACGGTCGACTTCGTGGACATCGCCGGCATCGTGCGCGGCGCCTCCGAGGGTGAGGGCCTGGGCAACAAGTTCCTCGCCAACATTCGCGAGTCGGACGCGATCTGCCAGGTCATCCGGGTCTTCACCGACCCGGACGTGGTGCACGTCGACGGCAAGATCTCGCCGGTCGACGACAAGGAGATCATCGAGACCGAGTTGATCCTGGCCGACCTGCAGACGATCGAGAAGGTCCTGCCGCGTCTGCAGAAGGACTCGCGCCTGCAGAAGGACAAGGTCGCGGTGGCCGCCGCCGTGGAGAAGGCCAAGGCGGTGCTGGAGGCGGGCACCACGGTCTTCGCCGCCGGTCTGGACCCCGAGCCGCTGCGCGAGCTGCACCTGCTCACCGCGAAGCCGTTCCTGTACGTCTTCAACGTCGACGAGGACGAGCTGGTCAACGAGGAGCTCAAGGCCGAGCTGCGCGAGCTGGTCGCGCCGGCCGAGGCGATCTTCCTGGACGCCAAGATCGAGTCCGAGCTGATCGAGCTGGACGAGGCCGAGGCCCTGGAACTGTTGCAGAGCCTGGGCCAGGAGGAATCCGGCCTGTCGATCCTGGCCCGGGTCGGCTTCGACACCCTGGGCCTGCAGACCTACCTCACGGCCGGCCCCAAGGAGGCCCGCGCCTGGACGGTCGCCAAGGGCGCCACCGCCCCCGAGGCTGCCGGCGTGATCCACACCGACTTCCAGCGCGGCTTCATCAAGGCCGAGGTGATCGGCTTCGACGACCTGGTCGAAACCGGCAGCCGCACCGAGGCCCGCACCAAGGGCAAGGCCCGCATGGAGGGCAAGGACTACATCATGCAGGACGGCGACGTGGTGGAGTTCCGCTTCAACGTGTGAACCGGGCCGCCGTCACGCGCCGCGTGACGCGTGGAGCGGGCGGGTCGGCAGGGGTCGGGCTCCGGTGGGCCCGACCCCTGCCGGCGAGCGCCGCACCGGCATCCGCGCGGGCCGACGATTTTCGGCCGGCGGTCAGTCCCCGGACCCCCGTCGCCGGATCTTGTTGCCCAGCCAGACCAGCGGGTCGTATTTGCGGTCCGCCACGCGCTCCTTCATCGGGATCAGCGCGTTGTCGGTGATGTGGATGTTCTCCGGGCACACGTCCGTACAACACTTGGTGATGTTGCACAGGCCCAGGCCGTGCTCGTCCTGGGCGGCCTCCTGGCGGTCCGCGACGTCCAGGGGGTGCATGTCCAGCTCGGCGATCCGCATCAGGAAGCGCGGGCCGGAGAAGGCCGGCTTGTTGTCCTCGAAGTCTCGGATGACGTGGCAGGTGTTCTGGCACAGGAAACACTCGATGCACTTGCGGAACTCCTGCGAGCGTTCCACGTCGACCTGCTGCATCCGGTACTCGCCCGGCTTCAGGTCCGCCGGCGGCGTGAACGAGGGCACCTGCCGGGCCTTGGCGTAGTTGAACGACACGTCGGTGACCAGGTCGCGGATCACCGGGAAGGTGCGCATCGGGGTGACCGTGACCACCTCCTCCGGCGCGAACGTGCTCATCCGCGTCATACACAACAGCCGGGGTCGGCCGTTGATCTCGGCGCTGCACGAACCACACTTGCCCGCCTTGCAGTTCCAGCGCACCGCGAGATCCGGTGCCTGGGTGGCCTGGAGGCGGTGGATGATGTCGAGGACGACCTCGCCCTCGTTCACCTCGACCTTGAAGTCGCGCAGTTCGCCGCCGTCGACGTCGCCGCGCCAGATGCGAAAGTCCGCCTTGTAGGACATCAGCCGTCCTCCCCGGGAAGTTCTGCGTCGGTCAGGTACTTCTTCAGCTCGTCGCGCTCGAAGAGCTCGATCAGGTCGGCGCGCATCGGCACGGCCTCGCTCCGGGTCAGCGTCACGGACAGGTGTTCCGCGTCCGGGTCGACGATCGAGCACGCGAGTACCACCCGACGCCACTCGGCCGACATCACCGGGAAGTCGTCACGGGTGTGCCCGCCGCGGCTCTCCTCGCGCTCCAGCGCCGAGCGCGCCACGCACTCGCAGACCAACAACATGTTCCGCAGATCCAGGGCCAGATGCCAGCCCGGGTTGTACTGCCGATGGCCCTCCACGCCGGCCTTGGCCGCGCGGGCCTTGAGCTCCTCCAGGCGGGTCAGCGCCTCGGCCATCTCGCCTTCCCGGCGGATGATGCCGACCAGGTCGTTCATCGTCTGCTGGAGCTCCTGGTGGACCGTGTACGGGTTCTCCGCGCTCTCCACGGCGAACGGCGCCAGCGCCTCGGCGGCGGCGGCGTCGAGCTGCTCCTGGGGGGCCTCGCGCCGCTCCTCGCCCAACTCCTCGGCGTAGCGCGCCGCGTGCTCGCCCGCGCGCCGGCCGAAGACCAGCAGGTCGGACAGCGAGTTGCCGCCGAGCCGATTGCTGCCGTGCATGCCGCCGGCGACCTCACCTGCCGCGTACAGGCCGAGCACGCCCGGCGTGGCCGCGGTGTCCGGGTCCACCGCGATCCCGCCCATCACGTAGTGGCAGGTGGGCCCGACCTCCATCGCCTCGGCGGTGATGTCCACGTCGGCCAGTTCCTTGAACTGGTGGTACATCGAAGGCAGTTTGCGGCGGATCTCCTCGGTGCCGCCCGCCATCCGGCCGACCACGGTCAGGAACACCCCGCCGTGCGGCGAGCCGCGGCCCGCCTTGACCTCGGAGTTGATCGCGCGCGCCACCTCGTCCCGCGGCAGCAGCTCGGGCGGGCGCTTGTTGTTCTCCTGGTCGGTGTACCAACGATCGCCCTCGGCCTCGGACTTCGCGTACTTCTCCTTGAACACGTCCGGGATGTAGTCGAACATGAAGCGCTTGCCCTCGGAGTTGAGCAGCACCCCGCCGTCGCCGCGCACCGATTCGGTGACCAGGATGCCCTTCACCGACGGCGGCCAGACCATGCCGGTCGGGTGGAACTGGACGAACTCCATGTTGATCAGCGGCGCTCCCGCGAGCAACGCGAGGGCCTGCCCGTCGCCGGTGTACTCCCACGAGTTCGAGGTCACCTTGAAGCCCTTGCCGATCCCGCCCGTGGCGAGCACGACGGCGGGTGCGTCGAAGACGGTGAAGCGGCCCGACTCGCGCCAGTAGCCGAACGCCCCGGTGATGCGATTGCCGGTGTCCGAACCGGCGTCCGGGACGGTCAACAGGCGGGTGACGGTGCACTCCTGGAAGACCTTCAGCCGCGCCTCGGGGTCGCCGAACTCGCGCTCGTCCTGCTGTTGCAGGGCGACGATCTGCTGCTGGAGGGTGCGGATCAGTTCCAACCCGGTGCGGTCGCCGACGTGCGCCAGGCGCGGGTACTCGTGGCCGCCGAAGTTGCGCTGGCTGATCCGACCGTCCGCGGTGCGGTCGAACAGCGCGCCCCACGACTCCAACTCCCAGACCCGGTCCGGGGCTTCCTTGGCGTGCAGTTCGGCCATCCGCCAGTGGTTGAGGAACTTGCCGCCACGCATCGTGTCGCGGAAGTGCACCTTCCAACTGTCCTGCGAGTTCACGTTGCCCATCGAGGCGGCGATGCCACCCTCGGCCATCACCGTATGGGCCTTGCCGAACAGCGACTTGCAGACGACGGCGGTGCGCATGCCACGCATGCGGGCCTCGATTGCGGCCCGCAACCCGGCGCCGCCCGCGCCGATCACGACCACGTCGTACGAATGACGTTCCACTTCGGACACGAGGGCAACTCCTGTACTGGGCTGGGCAGGTGTACTGGGTCGGGCAGGTGCGCCGGCTTCGGGGGGCGAGCCGGTACTCAGAAGAAGCGAGGGTCGTCGAAGGCGCCGCTCGCGACCAGGTACACGTACAGATCGGCCAGCGCGACGCTGAACAGCGAGGCCCAGGCCAGCTCCATGTGCCGACCGTTGAGCCGGCTGACCAGGCCCCAGAAGCGGTAGCGCACCGGGTGCTTGGAGAAGTGCTTGAGCTTGCCGCCGACGATGTGCCGGCACGAGTGGCAGGAGAGCGTGTACGCCCAGATCAGCAGCACGTTCGCGAGCAGCACCAGGGTGCCGAGCCCCATGTGCCCCCAGGCGCCGTGCTCGTCGCGGAACGCGATCAGCACGTCCCAGGACAGGATCACCGCCACCACGCCGGCGAAGTAGAAGAAGTAGCGGTGGATGTTCTGCATGATCAGCGGGAACCGGGTCTCGCCCGAGTAACTGCCGCGCGGCTCGGGGACGGCGCACGCCGACGGCGACGCCCAGAAGCCCCGGTAGTACGCCTTGCGGTAGTAGTAGCAGGTCAGCCGGAAGCCCAGCGGGAAGATCAGGATCAGCAGGGCCGGGGACAGCCCCCACCAGTCGCCGAACAGCGGCGCGTTGGCGCTCATCGGCATGCTGTCGCAACGGGACGCCAGACACGGCGAGTAGAACGGCGACACGTACGGCTCGGCGAAGTAGTCGTCGTTCGCGAACGCGCGCCAGGTCGAGTAGACGATGAACGCGGACAGGATGCCCACCGTCACCGCCGGCGAGAGCCACCAGCGGTCGGTGCGCAGATGTCGGGCCCGGATGTGGGCCCGGCCGGGTGCGTTGGTGCCGGTACCGCCGGTTGGTCCCGTCGTCCCTGTGGCCAAGACGTCACCTTCCTGTCCGGCGGGGCGGGCGCATGCCGCCCACACCTTCGTCGTCCGCGTCCGCGAAGAGGATCGGGTCGTAAGGCAGGTCGGACATCACTTCGACCGGCGTCGGGACGGGAGCGACGGCCGGTTCGCTCTCGGCGACCGTCTCGGCCAGGAAGCCGAGGCTGGTTCGTGCCCGTTCCACGTCGTCGCTGAGTCTGCGGACGCCGTACGTGTCGCCGAGCGTGCGGCGCAGAGTGCGCACCGCGCGTGCCAGATTGTCGAGCCTGCGCCTGGCTTCGGCCAGGTCCTCGTGCGCCCGAGTCGTCAAGATCGCGCTCACCTCCTGTTTTTCCGGCGCCACGTCGTCGGGGGCCGGGGGATGGGGTGGTGTTGCGGACTTGCCATTGATTCCCGAGGTGGGAACTTCGGCAGTCTGGCGCGAACGATCAATCGAAGGAAAGTGTTTCGCGGATCTGATGGGTCACAGATCGGGAAAACATGATCAACGAAACAAAGATCACCGGAATTCGATCTTCGAGAAGCAAGATCGAATTCCGGTGATCAGGGCGAACGGCGTTCGAGGTGTTCGACCGCGCTCGGGAAATTCGAGGTTTAACGATCTTCGGGGCGCAATGTGGCGGCCGGGCTGGATTCCACCCGGGCGCGGGTCGCGCCGATGCGCGGACGGCCCGGAAGGACTCCCTCTGCTTCGACGAGCGCCGCGCGCGCGGCGGTGATGTCGCCCTCGGCGCAGACACACAGGGCGAAAGTGCACAACGCGTCGGCGTACCCGGCGCGGGACGACCGCTTTTCGGTTTCGACCAGGCGTTTGGCGGCCCGTACCGCCTTCGCCGCGTTTCCGTGCAACACCATCAGCAGCGGTTCGTCGTCCTCGGCCTCGAAGCGGATGGTCGCGCCCGAGGGGTGCGTGTACGAATCACCGGGTTTGCGCAGTGCCTCCTCGGCGGCGGCCAGATTGTCCGCGAGCGGCACCGTGCCCATGATCAGCGCCTGCACCATGACCTCGCCGAACAGCGCGCGGCCGGTGTCCCAGGCCGGATGGCTGGGGCCGATCCGGTCCAGATAGGCCCGGGCGACCGCCGCGGCGGCCGCGTCGTCGGCGTGCGCCTCCAGGGCCTGGACTCGCGCGAAAGTGCGATAGGGCTCACTTTCGGGCCCCTCCGGGATGAGATCGGCCAATTGTTCGACCATCGCGACATCCCCGTCGCGATACGCCTCGGTGGCCCGCTCGTAGAGCAGCCGGGCCCGCCCCGCCGGGGTGCCCTGGTCGGACGGTGGGGGCGTCGCGTCGGCCCCCATATCGGAAGGAACGGGCCCAAAGGTCCCGTCCGGCCGGTCGGCGGCCCGCCTGGACCACCGCTTGCGGATGCGCTCGTTGAAGGACTCGCCAGACTCGCTCACACCTACGGATTGTGCCCTGTGGACCCCTCGAACGGCGGCCGACGGGCGCCGGGACCGAGCGGGGGACGCTCCTCCCCGTACGATTGACCTTGGCGCCGAGGAGGCAGGCCGGTTCGCGCGATGCCCATCGTGCGGCTCGAGGAGGCCCGCGGTCGCCGGCCCGTCCGTAGCATCCCCGACTGAAGCCGAGAGACACGCAGCCGTGCCCACGCGCCATGACATCCGCAACGTCGCCATCGTCGCCCACGTCGACCACGGCAAGACCACCCTCGTCGACGCCATGCTGAAGCAGGCGGGCACGTTCAGTGCCCACCACCAGATGGACGATCGGGTGATGGACTCCAACGACTTGGAGCGCGAGAAGGGCATCACCATTCTCGCGAAGAACACCGCCGTCGCCTATCACCCCAAGGACGGTGGCCCCACGGTCACCATCAACATCATCGACACGCCCGGCCACGCCGACTTCGGTGGAGAGGTGGAGCGCGGACTGTCGATGGTGGACGGTGTCGTGCTGCTCGTCGACGCTTCGGAAGGCCCGCTTCCGCAGACTCGCTTCGTGCTCCGCAAGGCGCTCTCCGCGAAGATGCCGGTCATTTTGTGCATCAACAAGGTCGACCGTCCCGACTCGCGCATCTCCGAGGTCGTCGACGAGACCTACGAGCTGTTCATGGACCTGGACGCGACCGAGGAGCAGATCGAGTTCCCGATCGTCTACGCGTGCGCGCGGGACGGCGTGGCCACCCTGGTGCGTCCCACCGACGGCACCGTGCCCACCGACAGCGACAGCCTGGAGCCGTTCTTCCAGGCCATCCTGGACGCCATCCCGGCGCCCGAGTACGACGAGGGCGCACCGCTCCAGGCGCACGTGACCAACCTGGACGCGTCCAACTTCCTCGGCCGTATCGCGCTGTGCCGCGTGCACCAGGGCACCATCCGCAAGGGCCAGCAGGCCGCGTGGTGCCGGCACGACGGCACCATCGAGCGGGTCAAGATCACCGAGCTGTTGATGACCGACCAGCTCGAGCGCAAGCCCGCCGAGGAGGCCGGCCCCGGCGACATCATCGCCATCGCCGGCATCCCGGAGATCATGATCGGCGACACCATCGCCGACCCCGAGGACCCGCGCCCGCTGCCGTTGATCACGGTGGACGAGCCCGCGATCTCGATGACCATCGGTACCAACACCTCGCCGCTGGTCGGCAAGGGCGGCAAGGGCCACAAGGTCACCGCACGCCTGGTGAAGGACCGCCTGGAGCGTGAGCTGGTCGGCAACGTGTCGCTGCGCGTGCTGCCCACCGAGCGCCCCGACACCTGGGAGGTCCAGGGCCGCGGCGAGCTGGCGCTGGCGATCCTGGTGGAGACCATGCGCCGGGAGGGCTTCGAGCTCACCGTCGGCAAGCCGCAGGTGGTCACCCGCGAGGTCAACGGCAAGATCCACGAGCCGGTGGAGCGCCTGACCATCGACTCGCCCGAGGAATACCTCGGCGCGATCACCCAGCTCCTGGCGTCCCGCAAGGGCCGCATGGAGACCATGACCAACCACGGCACCGGCTGGATCCGGATGGAGTTCGTGGTGCCCGCGCGCGGTCTGATCGGGTTCCGCACCGAGTTCCTCACGGACACCCGGGGCACCGGCATCGCGCACAGCGTGCACGAGGGCTACGAGCCGTGGTTCGGCGAGATCCGGACCCGCAACAACGGTTCGCTGGTCGCCGACCGCGCGGGTGTCGCGACGCCGTTCGCGATGATGAACCTGCAGGAGCGCGGCCAGATGTTCGTCGAGCCGACCACCGAGGTGTACGAGGGCATGATCGTCGGCGAGAACTCGCGCGCCGACGACATGGACGTCAACATCACCAAGGAGAAGAAGCTCACCAACATGCGCTCGTCGACCTCCGACGAGACCGAGAAGCTGATCCCGCCGCGCAAGCTGTCGCTGGAGCAGGCGCTCGAGTTCTGCCGCGAGGACGAGTGCATCGAGGTGACCCCGGAGACCGTGCGCATCCGCAAGGTCGTTCTCGATCAGAAGGAGCGTGGCCGCTCGGCCTCGCGTGCCAAGCGCTGATCGCTTGACGGTCGCCCTTCGGCGACCCGAACGAGCCGGTGACCTGCGGTCGAACCCGCAGGTCACCGGCTTTTCGTATGCTGAGACCAAGTCGATATCTTTGCCCGGTTATATTCGTTATGTTTCCAATGCGAGTAACATTTTCAAGCATTTATCGGTCGGATTCGAAACTTCGAACAGATCAAAATGGCGAATATCTTTCGCTATCGGGTTCAGTATGACTGTCCTCTTGACGTCCGGGTAATTCGGTTGCGAGAGTCCGTGCGGCCACCAAACCAAACGGAATCCGGTCGCACCCGACCGCGACTCGGGGGTATTTGCAGTCATGACCATGCAACCCCAGCTTGTCCCGGAAGCGGGAGGATCCCCGATTCTGGGAACGCCGGACGCGTCGCTCTCCGAAGCGGGTGTCTCGGCGGCCCCACAAGAGGTGATCGGGCGATCCCCCGGACAACTCGCCTGGCGGCGTTTCCGCAGGGATCGCAGCGGCGTCATATCCGCAGTGATCGTGATTTTCTTTTTCTTGATCGCTTTGGCTGCACCGTTGATCGAGAAGTTGTACGGGAAGGATCCGTACACACGTTATGGGCAGATCAAACCGGGTCTGCTCAACGAGGTCGGCGCCCCGATCGCACCCAACGGCGGCATCTCGGGCGAGCACTGGTTCGGCATCGAACCCGCGGTCGGCCGGGACGTGTTGATGCAGCTCGTGTACGGGATCCGTACCTCGCTGCTGCTCGCCGTCGTGGTGGTGCTGATCGTCACGGTGGTCGGCACCATCCTGGGCATCACCGCCGGATACCTCGGCGGCAAGGTCGACTACGTGATCAGCCGGGTGATCGACACCCTGCTGGCGATGCCTTCGCAGTTGTTCTTCATCGCGTTCACCCCGATCGTGCTCGCGCTGTTCGTCAGCGAGCGCGAGACGACACCCACCGCGCTCCGGGCGACGGCCCTGATCATCGTGCTGTCGTTGTTCGGCTGGACCCGGATCGCCCGCATCCTGCGCGGCCAGGTCCTGTCGATGCGCGAACGCGAGTACATCGAGGCGGCGAAGGTCAGCGGAGCGGGATCCGGGCGGATCATCTTCAAGGAACTCCTGCCCAACCTGTGGACCCCGATCCTGATCGTCGCGACGCTCGACCTGCCGACCTACGTGACGACCGAGGCGGCGCTGTCCTTCCTCGGTGTCGGTATGACCGAACCCACCCCCGACTGGGGTCGGATGATCAACAAGGGTTTCGAGGGCATGCAGAGCGACGTCACCTACCTGGCCTTCCCGGCCATCGCGATGGTGATCTTCGTGCTCGCCTTCAACCTCCTCGGCGACTCGGTGCGCGACGCGCTCGATCCCAAGTCGAACCGATGACCGGCCGAGGTCCGCGCGCGGTCGAACCGCAACCACCCGCGTGACCTCGGAGCTTGCGCAACAGCTCCTGCGTACGTCCCACCCGCCGCGGCACATGGGCCCGGTGAACGGTTTTCTGGATGAGGGGATCACATGACAACGACGGGGAAGCGCCGATTCGTCGCGCTGCTCGCGGTAGGGGCCTTCGCGGCCTCGGCGTCCGCGTGCAGCAGCGGCAGCGAGGACAAGAAGGACAACACGGCGAAACCCTCCGCCAAGACGGCGTCCGTCGTGATCGGCACGGCGGCCGACTCGAAGGGCCCGGCGCCGGAGATACCCGGAGCCAAGAAGGGCGGCGTGGCCGGCGTGCTCAACCGCACCGGCTTCTCCCACCTGGACCCGGGTCGTGCCTACGTCAGCAACCTGATGACCGTCTCCGAGATGGTCACGCGGCGGTTGACGACGTACAAGATCGAGGGCGACAAGACCACCCTCGTCGGTGACCTCGCCACCGACACCGGGACCACCACCGACGGTGGCAAGACCTGGAAGTACACGCTCAAGGACAACCTGAAGTACGAGGACGGCACGCCGATCGTCGCCGCGGACGTCAAGTACGGCGTCGAGCGCATGTTCAACAAGGCGTGGAACGAGGGTCCGGTGTGGATCCAGGGTTGGCTGGCCGGGACGGACAAGTACTGGGAGGTCTACCCCGGGCCGTACGAGGGCGGCGAGCTGGGCAACGACAAGATCGAGGTCCCGGACGCGAAGACGATCATCTTCCACCTCAAGGACGCGCAGTCGGACTTCCCCTTCGCCGCGGCCATGGGCACCACCGCGCCGATGCCCAAGGCGAAGGACACCAAGGAGCAGATCGACACCAAGCCGTTCTCCAGCGGCCCGTACAAGATCAGCACGCACGAGCCGGACAAGCAGCTCGTCCTGGACAAGAACCCCAACTGGGACCCGGCCACCGACGCCGTGCGGCACCAGTACGTGGACCAGTTCAAGTTCGAGATGGGCATCCCCGGCGCGACGCAGTTCCAGCGGCTGACCGCCGCGGCCGGCAGTGACGCCGCCGCGTTCACGCTGAACGAGCGTCCGGACGCCAACTTCGCGCAGCAGATCGCCACCGACCCCGCGCTCAAGAACCGGGTCACCGACGGCGTCGGCCCGTACGCGAACCGGTTCGACATCAACAACGCGCGGATCACCGACGTCAACGTCCGCAAGGCGATGCTGACCGCGTTCCCGCGGCAGTCCGCGCGACTGGCCGAGGGTGGCCCCACCGCGGGCGACTTCTCCACCACCATCGCCTCGCCGACCCAGCTCGGCTACACGCCGTACAAGAGCCTGTTCGACGGTCTCCCGCCGGACGGCGACCAGGCCAAGGCCAAGCAGATGCTGGAGGCCGCGGGCAAGGTCGGCCAGAAGGTCGTGCTGTGCATCAACACGACCAAGGTCCAGCAGGAGCGTGCGCTGCCGATCATGGACCAGCTCGGCAAGGCCGGCTTCCAGATGGAGCGCAAGGAGATCTCCGACAAGGAGTACTACGACGTGATCGGCAAGCTCGACACGCCGTGTGACCTCTACTGGGCCGGGTGGGGCGCGGACTGGCCGACCGGTTCGACCGTCTACACCCCGGTGTACGACAGCCGTCAGGTCAAGGACAACGGCCAGAACTACTCGAAGTACAAGAACCCCGCCGTGGACGCGGAGATCGACCGCATCCTGAAGATCTCGGACACCACCGCGCAGGCGGTCGAGTGGATGAAGCTCGACGAGAAGATCATGCAGGACGTGCCGTCCATCCCCTACATCTACCAGCGTCACCGTCTGGTGTACGGCCCGCAGATCGGCGGCGCCGCGCTCAACACCTACGGCGCGATCAACCTGAACAACATCTTCATCAAGTAGCCGTCCGGCCCCCCGAAGGTCGATCCGCTCGTCCGCCGTCGGTCCCGGGAGTCGCCACGCGACTCCCGGGACCGACGGTCCGGCCGCATCGACCTTCCGGGGCACATCGCGGAGGAAGACCGGCCTCATGCTTCGATTCCTGGTCCGGCGGCTGCTCGGCGTAGCGGCGATCCTGCTTGTCGTCAGCCTCATCACGTTCTACCTGTTCTTCGCCGCGTCCGGCGCCGACTCGGTCGTGCGTCTGTCGTGTGGCAAGAACTGCACGCCCGAGATGCGCGAGACGGTCCGGCAAAACCTCGGCCTGGCCAAACCGCTCCTGGAGCAGTATTGGATCTTCGTGTCGGGGATCTTCACCGGTCGCAACATCGGTGAGCAGACCTGTAACTTCCCGTGCCTGGGCTACTCGTTCGCGAACAACCAGAACGTCTCGCACACGGTGGCCGACCGTTTCCCGACCACCGTTTCGCTGGCCATCGGCGCGGTCGTGCTGTTCATGACGCTCGGTATCGGACTCGGTGTCCTGGCCGCGATGCGCCGGGGCAAGAAGACCGACAAGGTCGCCACCGGCTTCGCGCTGCTGAGCGGTTCGGCGCCGATCTACGTGCTCGGGCCGGTCTTCATCTACATCTTCGTCCAGCAGTTGGGCTGGATGGATCGACCGCAGTACCACCAGTTCACCGACGATCCGCTGTTGTGGGCGTCGGGACTGTTGTTGCCATGGATCTGTCTGATGACCATCCACATGGCGATGTACGTCCGCCTCACCAGATCCACGATGGTGGACGTGTTGTCCGAGGACTACGTACGAACCCTCAAGGCCAAGGGCCTGTCCGGCCGCAGCGTCTACATCAAACACGCCTTCCGAGGCGCGCTCAGCCCGATCGTCACCGTGCTCGGTGTGGACATCGGGGTGTTGATGAGCGGCACGATCATCACCGAGAGCACCTTCAGTCTGCACGGCATCGGAATGCTCGCGGTCACCTCGGTGACCGACTCCGACCTGCCGATGATGATGGGCGTGGTGGTCATCGCGGCCACCTTCACGATGATCGCGAACCTCGTGGTGGACATGTTGTACGTCGTCATCGATCCCCGGGTCCGGCTCTCGTGAAGGGCGGCGTCCGATGAGTCCGCGTCACCGTCCAGTAGCCGCAGGGGCCGAGGAGCAGGGCATGGCCGCGAGTACCGAAACCACCGCCGAGCAGCCGACGGGCAAGGGCAAGGGCAAGGGAGCCCCGGAACCGCTCGGCCGGCACGCGGGTGCCGCCGAGGGCGGCTCCGACGCCTTCCTGTCGGTCCGCGACCTGCGGGTGCACTTCTCCACCGACGACGGCGTCGTCAAGGCCGTCGACGGGTTGTCCTTCGACGTCGAGAAGGGCCGCACGCTCGGCATCGTCGGCGAGTCCGGTTCGGGCAAGTCGGTGTCCTCGCTGACCATCCTGGGCCTGCACAACCGGGAGAAGACGAAGATCGAGGGCGAGATCCGGTTCGACGGCAACGAACTGGTGAAGATGCCCGAGCGCAAGCTGCGCGATCTGCGCGGCCGGCGCATATCGATGATCTTCCAGGACCCGCTGACCGCGCTGTCACCGTTCTATACGGTGGGTGAGCAGATCGCCGAGTCGTATCGCCGGCACATGGGCGCCAATCGGCACGACGCGCACGCCCGCGCGATCGAGATGCTCGACCGGGTCGGGATCCCCAATCCCAAGACGCGGGTCAACGACTACCCGCACCACTTCTCCGGCGGCATGCGCCAGCGCGCGATGATCGCGATGTCGCTGGTCTGCGACCCCGACCTGTTGATCGCGGACGAGCCGACCACGGCGCTGGACGTGACCGTGCAGGCGCAGATCCTGGATCTGCTGCGCGATCTTCAGGACGAGTTCGGCACCGCGATCCTGTTCATCACCCACGACCTCGGCGTGATCGCGTCGATGGCGCACGACGTGCTGGTGATGTACGCGGGGCGCAGCGTGGAGAAGGGCACCGTGCGCGAGGTGCTGAAGAACCCCCGGCATCCGTACACGTGGGGGCTGCTGTCCTCGATGCCCAACCTCTCGGGCGACGTCGACATCCCGCTGCGGCCGGTCCGCGGCACCCCGCCGAGCCTGCTGGCGCCGCCCTCGGGCTGCCCGTTCCACCCGCGCTGCGACTACGTCGACGTGGTGGGCGGCGACAGCTGTTCGACCGAGCGTCCCGCGCTCACGCTGGCCGAGGGTCGCGGGGCGGCCTGTCACCTGACCGCCGAGGACAAGCAGCGGATCTTCATCGACGACGTCCGCCCGCTGCTCGGCTGACCGCTGAAGCTCGGCCGATGGCAGAAAGCAGGAGAACGACGATGACCGAGACGATCAGCGAGTCCCCGGCGCCCGCCCCGGACCCTGCGCCGCAGGCGCCCGGCGAGCCGCTGCTCGACGTCCGGGGACTGGTCAAGTACTTCCCCGTCAAGGGTGGCGGCCTGGTTCGGCGCAAGATGCTCAACGTGCGGGCGGTGGACGGGATCGACCTGTCCGTCGCCCCGGGGGAGAGCGTCGGCCTGGTCGGCGAGTCCGGCTGTGGCAAGTCCACCACCGGCCGGCTGATCAGCCGACTGTTGGAGCCCACCGGCGGCAGCATCCGCTACGACGGCACCGACATCACGCACGCGACCCGCAAGCAGATCGCCCCGATCCGCAGCCAGATCCAGATGATCTTCCAGGACCCGTACTCCTCGCTGAACCCGCGACAGACGGTCGGTGCGATCGTGAGTTCGCCGATGGAGGTCAACGGGATCGATCCCGAGGGTGGCCGAAAAAAGCGGGTGCAGGAGCTGCTGGAGCGGGTGGGTCTCAACCCCGAGCACTACAACCGCTTCCCGCACGAGTTCTCCGGCGGCCAGCGGCAGCGGATCGGCATCGCCCGCGCGCTGGCGCTGCAACCGCGGCTGATCGTGGCCGACGAGCCGGTGTCCGCGCTGGACGTGTCGATCCAGGCCCAGGTGGTCAACCTGCTCCAGGGCCTGCAACGGGACATGGGCATCGCGTTCGTGTTCATCGCGCACGACCTCGCGGTGGTCCGGCACTTCTCCCAGCGGGTCGCGGTGATGTACCTCGGCAAGATCGTGGAGATCGCCGACCGCACCTCGCTGTACTCCAATCCGCACCACCCGTACACGCACACGCTGTTGGCCGCGGTGCCGGAGGCGGACCCGGACAAGAGCGCGAACCGGACACGGGTGCACGCCTTCGGCGACATGCCCAGTCCGATCAATCCGCCCTCGGGTTGCCGGTTCCGTACCCGCTGCCCCAAGGCGCAGGACGTGTGCGCGAACGAGGAACCGCCGCTGATCGGGATCGAGACGCTGCTGGAGGGGCATCGCGTCGCGTGCCACTTCCCCGGACCACTGGAGGCCACCGCGAAGGCGGAGGAGACCATGCCCGAGGAGCGCATCGAAGCAGCCCTGGAAGCGGGCATCAGCTCCGACCCGGAGTAACGGCCGGTCGTTATATCGCACTCCCGAACGGGATGCCACCGATTTGGTGGCATCCCGTTTTTCGTGCTTTCCTGCAGGTCAGCTACGCGCGTTGAACCGCTCCGACCAGCCGGTCCGCGCCGCCGCGCCCGGGGGAGTATCGTCACGCTCAGTAGCGTTTCTCGCCTGTCGAGACGAGGTAGGGGCGTGCTATGGGTGTTCGTTCATCGGACTGTATGCTCCGGGCAGCGGTACATGGTGTCCGTTTGATACGGCTTCGGCACTGGTCTCATATGTCTGGGTTTCGAGATTGATCACGGATTTACGTGATCAAACTGAAACCTGCAGGGGATTGGTCGCAGCCAATCGGTGACGGATAGTAGATCCGCTTGTGCTCGGAACCTGGTCACGCGCTCGGGGGCGCCGACTCTACGAGCAGGCGTGACGGAAGCTTCCCGCTTGGGAGCCCCGTTGCACTTCACTTCGGTAGTGATTTCCACGAGGAGGCAACCCATGCGCGGAACAACGCGCGTGAAGTGGGTCGTCGGCATGGCCGTTCTCGGCCTGGCGGCGACTGCGTGTGGCAGCAGCGATGACGACAAGGGCAGCAAGGGCGGTGGCAGCGGGCTTCCCGCCGGTTACTACTCCGCCAGCAGCACCGAGCCGCAGAACCTGATTCAGCCGGCGAACTCGAACGAGACCGGTGGGTTCTACCCGCTGCAGCTCATGTTCCGCGGCCTGTACACCTACGACTCCAAGACCGGGCAGCCCGTGCCGGCCATGGCGCAGTCGGTGGAGAGCCCGGACTCGACGAACTACACCGTGAAGCTCAAGCCGGGGTGGACCTTCCACAACGGCGAGCCGGTCACGGCGAAGTCCTACGTCGACGCGTGGAACTGGGGCGCCAACTCCGACAACAAGCAGATCAACGCGAGCTGGTTCGAGCTGTTCGAGGGCTACGACGCGGTGCACCCGAAGGAGGGCGCGCCGACCGCGAAGGAGATGTCCGGTCTCAAGGTCGTGGACGAGAACACGTTCACGATCAAGTTGACCCAGCCGGTCTCGTCCTTCAAGTCGCGCCTGGGCTACGTGGTCTACGCGCCGCTGCCGGCCGAGTTCTACAAGGACCCGAAGAAGTACGGCGAGGCGCCGATCGGCAACGGTCCGTTCCAGCTCGACGCCGCCAACGGCGGCTGGAACCACAAGAAGTCGATCACGGTCAAGAAGTTCGACAAGTACGCCGGTGACGACAAGCCGAAGTCGAACGGTGTGCGGCTGGAGATGTACACCACGTACGACGCCGCCTACACGGCGCTGCGCGACAACAAGCTCGACGTGATCGACCAGATCCCCACGGCTGCCGTCGGCAGCTTCAAGAAGGACCTGGGCGACCGCGCGATCGAGGCGCCGCAGTACTCGATCCAAAAGATCGGCTTCCCGCTGTACGACGCCGGGTGGAGCGCGCCGGGCAAGGAGAAGGTCCGTCAGGGCCTGTCCATGGCGATCGACCGCGCGAGCATCGTCAAGGCGATCTACAAGGGCGCCGAGCAGCCGGCGACCGACTGGCTGGCCCCGAACATCCCGGGTTACAGCAAGGACATCACCGGCGACCTGACCAAGTACGACCCGGCCAAGGCGCGCGAACTGGTCGAGGCCGGCGGCGGCATCCCCGGTGGCACGCTCACCATCGCCACCAACGCGGACGGCCCGCACAAGGAATGGGTCACCGCGGTCTGCAACAGCATCAACGAGGCGCTGAAGAAGCCGAACGCCTGCGCGCCGAAGCTGTACCCCGAGTTCAGCGTGGCGCGTAAGGACATCACCGAGAAGAAGATGACCGGCGCGTACCGCACCGGCTGGCGTGGGGACTACCCGTTCCCGGACAACTTCCTCGCCGACATCTACAAGACCGATGCCGCGTCCAACGACTCGGGCTACTCCAGCCCGGTCTTCGACGACCTGGCCAAGCGCGCGATGTCGGCCTCGGACCAGACCGAGGGCGTCAAGCTCTGGCAGCAGGCCGAGCAGCAGATGGCGAAGGACGTTCCGTCCATCCCGCTGTGGTACTACGTGACCAAGGGCGGTTCCTCGACCAAGGTCTCCAATGTCCAGTTCGACCCGTACGGCAACCCGGTCTTCACCGAGGTCACCGTCAAGTAGTGAATCGGACATGACCCGACGCTGACCACGGTCCGGCCGCACCGCAACGGTGCGGCCGGATCTTGGCGGTGACGGGCCGGGCCGGCGTCGTGCGATCCATGGCGCCGGCCACTGGTCCGATCCCCCGCTTCGGGCCGACGACGACAGCAGGAGGCTGGTATGGGGCGATATGTCGTACGGCGGCTGCTCCAGATGATCCCGGTGTTCATCGGGACCACGTTCTTGATCTATTACATGGTGTATCAGCTGGGTGGCGACCCCATCTCGGCCATGTTCGGCGACAGAGGTGCCGACCCTGTCTTCGTGCGCCAGATGCGGGAAGAGTTCCACCTGAACGACCCGCTGATCGTGCAGTACTGGTACTACATCACCGACCTGCTCCACGGTGACTTCGGGACGAGCTTCAACGGCCGTCCCGTTGCCGACGAACTCAAGCGGGCCTTCCCGGTCTCGATCCGACTGGCGATGATCGCATTTGCGATCGAGGTCGTGGTCGGCGTCGGCCTGGGCCTGCTGTCCGGCCTGCGCCGCGGCAAGTTCGTCGACACGCTCGTACTCGCCGGCACGCTGGTGGTCATCTCGATCCCGGTCTTCGTGCTCGGCACCGTCGCCCAGTTCTGGCTGGGTTCGGAGTGGGGCATCTTCGAGGCCACCGCCACCGTGGGCGACGCGACCTGGAGTCAGCTCCTGCTGCCGGGCATCGTGCTCGGCTCGCTTTCCTTGGCCTTCGTCGCCCGACTCACCCGGACCAGCGTCGCGGAAAACATGCGCGCCGACTACGTCCGGACGGCGACCGCCAAGGGTCTGCCGCGCCGCCGAGTGGTCACCCGCCACCTGCTGCGCAACTCGCTCATCCCCGTGGTGACGTTCCTCGGTGCGGATCTCGGCGCCCTGATGGCCGGCGCGATCGTGACCGAGGGCATCTTCAACGTCGACGGTGTCGGCCGCCTGATCTACCTCGCGGTCACCAAGCACGAGAGCTCGACAGTGGTCGGCGCGGTGGCGGCATTGGTGATGATCTATCTGGTCATGAACCTGATCGTCGACCTGCTGTACGCCGTCCTGGACCCGAGGATCCGGTATGCCTGACATGAACAAGCAGCAGCGTGAACAGCTGCCGACCAGCAGCGACCAGCAGCCCCAATCCGCCATCGAGTTTCCCGGCAGTCTGCTCGCGGACGAAGAGGGCACGACGCTGGAGAAGCGCGGCGCGTACTCCGCACCGGACGCGCAGGCACCGCAGGACAAGCCCCGCGGGGCCTGGGCGGAGGCGTGGCGCGAGCTGCGCAACAGCCCGAGCTTCTACGTGTCGGGCATCCTGCTGCTGTTCCTGGTGTTCATGGCGTGCTTCCCGGGCGTGTTCACCAACATCGACCCGCGGCACTGTCCGATCCTGGACACCAACAAGGACCCGTCCGGCGACCACTGGTTCGGCACCAACGTGCAGGGCTGCGACGTGTACGCGCGCACCGTCTACGGTGCTCGCGCCTCGATCATCGTCGGTGTCGCGACGACCGCGCTGATCGTGGTCATCGGTGGTCTCATCGGTGCGCTGTCGGGCTACTTCGGCGGCTGGCTGGACACCATCCTGGCCCGCGTCACGGACATCTTCTTCGGCATCCCGCTGCTGCTGGCGGCGCTCGTGTTCATGAGCTCGGTCAAGGACCGCACCGTGTGGACCGTGGTGGCCGCGCTCGGTGTCTTCGGCTGGATGCAGATCGCGCGCATCATGCGCGGTTCGGTGATCACGGTGAAGAAGTCCGACTACGTGGTGGCGGCCAAGGCGCTGGGCGCCGGCACTCCGCGGATCCTCGGGCGACACGTGCTGCCGAACGCGATCGCCCCGGTGATCGTGGTCGCGACCATCTCGCTCGGCACCTTCATCGCCACCGAGGCGACGTTGTCCTTCCTGGGCATCGGGCTGCCGCCCACCGAGATCTCGTGGGGCGCGGACATCAGCTCGGCGACCACCGCGCTGCGCGACTCGCCGTACCAGCTGATCTTCCCGTCGATCTTCCTCTCGGTCACGGTGTTCAGCTTCATCCTGCTCGGCGACGCGGTGCGCGACGCCCTCGACCCGAAGCTCCGCTGAGGGAGGGGACAGACAAGTGACGACGATCGACACGAAGAACAAGCCCGGGAGCCCGGGCTCGGCCGCTGCCGCGCCGCTGCTCGAAGTGGACAACCTCCACGTCGAGTTCCGCACCCGCGACGGTGTGGCCAAGGCGATCAACGGTGTCTCGTACGACGTCAGCGCCGGCGAGACGCTCGCGGTGCTCGGCGAGTCCGGGTCCGGCAAGTCGGTGACCGCGCAGACGATCATGGGCATCCTGGACATGCCGCCGGGGCACATCACCGGTGGTGAGATCCGCTTCCACGGCAAGGACATGCTCAAGATGTCCAAGGAGGAGCGCCGGAAGATCCGCGGCCAAAAGATCTCGATGATCTTCCAGGACGCGCTCTCCGCGCTCAACCCGGTGTACTCGGTCGGCTTCCAGCTCGCCGAGATGTTCACCGTGCACCGCGGGATGTCCCGCAAGGACGCGAAGCTCAAGTCCATCGAGCTGATGGACCAGGTGCGCATCCCGGCCGCCAAGGACCGGGTGAACGACTACCCGCACCAGTTCTCCGGCGGCATGCGCCAGCGCATCATGATCGCGATGGCGCTCGCGCTGGACCCCGAGCTGATCATCGCGGACGAGCCGACCACCGCGCTGGATGTGACCGTGCAGGCGCAGGTGATGGACCTGCTCGCGGAACTCCAGCGCGAGCGCAACATGGGCCTGATCCTGATCACCCACGACCTCGGCGTGGTCGCCGACGTCGCGGACAAGATCGCGGTCATGTACGCGGGCCGGATCGTCGAGCAGGCGCCGGTGCGCGAGCTGTACCGGCAGCCGACCCACCCGTACACCAAGGGTCTGCTCGAGTCGATCCCGCGCCTGGACCACAAGGGTCGCGAGTTGTACGCGATCAAGGGCCTGCCGCCGAACCTGATGCGCATCCCGTCCGGCTGCGCGTTCAACCCGCGCTGCCCGTACGCGCAGGACGTGTGTCGCAGCGACGTTCCGCCGCTGCACGAGATCTCGCCCGGGCGTGGTAGCGCATGCCACTTCTGGGAGACCGTGATGGAGGGAGAAGTCCGTGACTGAGTCCCCGACCGGCGCGACCGCCGCCGATGTGCGCAAGGTCGTCAAGCCGGTGGCACAGGGCGAGCCGATCCTTCAGGTGCGGGGGCTGGTCAAGCACTTCCCGATCACCCAGGGCATCCTCTTCCAGAAGAAGATCGGCGCCGTCAAGGCCGTCGACGGTGTCACCTTCGACCTGATGAAGGGCGAGACCCTCGGTCTGGTCGGCGAGTCGGGTTGTGGCAAGTCCACCGTCGCCCGGCTGCTGATGAACCTGGAGTCGATCACCGCGGGCAGCGTGCTGTACAAGGGCGACGACCTGGCGAAGTTGTCCGGTCGTGCGCTCAAGGCGGTGCGCCGCAACATCCAGATGGTCTTCCAGGACCCGTACACCTCGCTGAACCCGCGGATGACGGTCGCCGACATCATCGGTGAGCCGTACGACATCCACCCGGAGGTCGCGCCCAAGGGCGACCGCAAGCGGCGGGTGCAGGAACTGCTCGAACTGGTCGGCCTGAACCCGGAGCACATCAACCGGTATCCGCACCAGTTCTCCGGCGGTCAGCGCCAGCGCATCGGGATCGCCCGGGGCCTCGCGCTCAACCCGGAGATCATCATCGCCGACGAGCCGGTGTCCGCACTGGACGTGTCGGTGCAGGCGCAGGTGGTCAACCTGCTGGAGAAGCTGCAGAACGAACTGGGTCTGTCGTACCTGTTCATCGCGCACGACCTCTCCGTGGTGCGGCACATCTCGGACCGCGTCGCGGTGATGTACCTCGGGCGGATCGCCGAGATCGGCACCGACGCGCAGATCTACGACCACCCGACGCACCCGTACACCCAGGCGCTGCTGTCCGCGGTGCCGGTGCCGAACCCGGACGGCCGCGAACACCGCGAGCGGATCATCCTCACCGGCGACGTGCCGTCGCCGGCGAACCCGCCCTCGGGCTGCCGGTTCCGTACCCGGTGCTGGAAGGCGCAGGACATCTGCGCCGAGCAGGAGCCGTTGCTGGAGATCCGCAAGGGCCTCTCCGGCCTGGGCGCGCACGACAGCGCGTGTCACTTCGCCGAGGAGAAGGACATCGTCGGCGCGGCCTGATCCGCGTCCCGACACGACAGGGCCCGCCGTTCCCGATCGGGAACGGCGGGCCCTGTCGTGTGCCTGCCGGTGGGTCAGTCGGTCGCGGGGCGGGCCAGGGCCCGGCGCAGGAAGTCGACCTGGAGCAGCAGCAGGTTCTCCGCGACCTGCTCCTGCGGCGTCATGTGGGTGACGCCGGACAGCGGCAGCACCTCGTGCGGGTAGCCGGCCGCGAGCAGGCTGCTGCTCAGCCGCAGCGTGTGCGCCGCGACCACGTTGTCGTCGGCGAGGCCGTGCACCAGCATCAGCGGCCGACGGGTCGGCACCTGCTCGATGCCGGCCGCCAACGAGTTCCGCCGGTAGACCTCCGGCTGCTCGGCGGGCAGACCCAGGTAGCGCTCGGTGTAGTGCGTGTCGTAGAGCTCCCAGGCGGTGACCGGTGCGCCGGCCACGGCCGCGTGGAAGACGTCCGGGCGGCGCAGCACGGCCAGCGCCGCCAGGTAGCCGCCGTAGGACCAGCCGCGGATGCCCACCCGGGTGGTGTCCAGCCAGGGTCGCTCGGCGGCGACCGCCGCGAGGGCGTCCACCTGGTCCTGGAGGGTGATCGGGCCCAGATCCAGGTGGATCGACTTCTCCCACTCGGGGGAGTGCCCGGGGGTGCCCCGGCCGTCCGCGACCAGCACCGCGAAGCCCTGGTCGGCGAACCACTGCGAGGTCAGGTGCGGGTTGCGCGCGGCGAGCACGCGCGGGCCGTGCGGGCCGCCGTACGGGTCCAGCAGGATCGGCAGCCGCTCGCCGGAGGCGGGGTCGAACCCGGTCGGCAGCAGCAGCGCGCACGGGATGTCGCGGGCACCGGCGCGCAACAGTTCGACCCGCGCGGTGAGCACGGGGGTGGCCGCGTGCGAGGTGATCTCGGCGAGTTCGGCGCCGTCGCGATACACCCCGACCCGGGCGCCGAAGCGGTCCAGCGAGGAGGAGAGCAATACCGTGGTGTCGCCGGAGCGCACCGCGGTGTGCACGCCGGGCTCGGCGCTCACCCGGGTGACCCCGTCGGCGGCGACCCGGTAGACGTGGATCTCGCCGATCTCGGGGTCGCTCGCGTCGGTTCCGGCCGACGCGGTGATCAGCACGTCCTCGTCGGCGACGTCCAGGATCGAGCGCACGAACAGGCGGCGGTCGGTCAGCTCCTTGTCCGCGACCACCACCCGGCGGGCCCCGTCGGCGTCGACCAGCCGGACCAGCCGGCCGTCCGGTGTCCACGCGGGTACGCCCGGGACCAGGTCGATCCACACGTCGTCGGTTTCCGCGTGCAGCTCGCGGGTGGTCCCGGCGCCGAGGTCGACGGCGAGGGTGAGCAGTCGCTTCTGGTCGCGCGGCTGCACGCTCAGCAGCGGGTCGCCGCCGGCCGACCAGTGCACGCTCGCGAGGTAGGGGTACGCCGCGCGGTCCCAGGTCAGCTCGGTACGGGTGCCGTCGAGGCCGATCAGCCACGCGGTGACCTCGGCGTTGGGGGTGCCGGCGGCGGGATAGGCCACCCGCGTCGGCGCACTGGCCGGGTTGGCCGGGTCGCTGATCCACCAGCGATCCACCGGCGCGTCGTCCACGCGGGTCGCGATCAGCGCGGAGCCGTCGGGCGCCCACCAGTAGCCCCGGAAGCGGGACATCTCCTCGGCGGCGATGAACTCGGCCAGGCCCCAGACGACGTCGTCGCCGTCGGGCTCGGCGAGCGCGGTGTCCCCCGAGCCGTCGGCGGCCACCACCCGCAGGGCGCCGGCCGCCGCGTAGGCGATGTGCGTGCCGGTCGGCGAGGGACGCGGATCGATCACCGGGCCGGGCACGGCCAGCTCGCGCGCCGCCCGCCCATCGGTGAGGGAGACGGCGAACAGCCGGCCCGAAAGGGTGAAAGCCGCCAGCTCGCCCGCGCCGTCGAGCGCGTAACCGACGATGCCGGCCGCCCCCTCGCGACTGCGTTCGCGTCGGGCCCGCTCCTCGGCGGAGAGATCCTCGGCCGCGCCGCCGAGCAGCACCGCGGGATCGGCCACCAAGCGCTCGACGCCGGTCTCGGGGTCGAGCGTCCACAGGCACGTGGTGGGGTCGTCGGCGGCCTTGGACCGCAGGAAGGTGATCCGGCCGTCGGCGATGCCGAAGCCGCGTGGAGCGCCTTGGGTGAAGCGCTGCGTGCGGGCGTATTGCCGGGGAAATGTGATCTCCGAGCTCATGCGCCACAGCGTACGGGGCGGGGGCGTCGAGGGGAGGGGAGACCGAGGGAGAGTGCGGACGCCCGTGCGAACACCACCTCGCGCCCGCTGAACGAGTGAACGCTGTTCGTGATCGCCGGCTTACAGTCTGTGTGTAGACATGTCCCTTTGGGTGCGATGGCCGGCTTCCCCGAGCAAGCCCTCGAACCCCCTTGCGCACAGGAGGTGCGTGACTGTGGTGGTGTCCGTCTCCGCCGTGCTGCTGCTCGGTGTCACCGTCGTCTTCTTCGTCCGGAAGTCCGCGCTCAGGCCCGTACACGCGATCGTCTGCACGCTGCTCGGCTTCTATCTGTCGACCACATCGATGGCCCCCTCGATCCGCGACGCGGGCATGAGCCTGGCCGGAGTGGTCAACGGGATCCATTTCTGAGCGGGCTCCCTCGGTCCTGAGCGAGTGCCGCCGGCGAGGGCTCACGGGGTCGGCTTTGTAGGCTGGTCTGTCATGACCAATCGATGGCTGGCCAATACCGGTGGCACCCGAGGGCCCGAGTACGCCGAGCGGTTTCGCCGACTCGCCGCCGAAGGGCGCGACATGCACGGCGAGGCGCGGTTCTGCGACGCGCTGTTGTCCGAGCCCGCGCGCGTGCTGGACGCGGGCTGTGGGACGGGCCGGGTGGCGATCGAGCTGGCCCGGCAGGGCCACGAGGTGGTCGGCGTCGACCTGGACGCCTCGATGCTCGCCGAGGCCCGGGCCGCGGCGCCCGGGCTGACCTGGGTGCTCGACGACCTCGCCGACCTGGATCCGGCGGCGCTCGGCGGGCGCGGCAGCTTCGACCTGGTGGTGGCCGCCGGCAACGTGATGATCTTCCTGACTCCGGGCAGCGAGGTCGAGGTCGTGCGCGCGCTGGGCACGATGTTGCGGCCGGGCGGGATCCTGGTCGCCGGGTTCAGCCTCACGGGCGGTCCCGACGAGGTGGGGGCCACGATCGACGTCGAGCAGTACGAGGCGGCCTGCGCGGCGGCCGGGCTGACCCGCCGGACCCGATACGCCGGCTGGGGGCGCGAGCCCTGGATCGACGGCGGCGACTACCTGGTGGCCGTGCACGCGCGGCCGACCGGCTGACTCGGCGACGCGGGGTCGGCGCCCCGGGTCCCGCGATCGGCTGCGTAGGCTGTCACGCATGACCGAACGCACTGTCGAAAGCCCGCTGCGCCTGTTGCTCGTCCATGCCCACCCGGACGACGAAGTGATCAACAACGGCGCGTCGATGGCGCGCTACGCGGCCGAGGGTGTGCACGTCACGCTCGTCACCTGCACGCTCGGTGAGGAGGGCGAGATCCTGGTTCCCGAGCTGGCCCACCTGGCGGCCGACCGCGAGGACGGGCTCGGGCCGCACCGGATGACCGAGATCGCCGACTCGATGAAGGTGCTCGGCATCTCCGACCAGCGTTTCCTGGGTGGCCCGGGCCGCTACCGGGACTCCGGGATGATGGGCGTGCCGAGCAACGATCGGCCCGACTGCTTCTGGCGGGCCGACGTCGACGAGGCCGCCGCGCACCTGGTGTCGGTGATCCGCGAGGTGCGCCCGCAGGTGCTCGCCACCTACGACGAGCGCGGCGGCTACGGCCACCCGGACCACATCCAGGCGCACCGGGTGGCGCTGCGTGCCGCCGAGCTGGCCGCCGACCCGACCCACGCCGAGGGCGCGGGCGAACCCTGGACGATCGCGAAGATCTACTACAACGTGATGCCCCGGTCGATCCTCAAGGCCGGCATCGAGCGGATGATCGAGGCCGGCCAGGACGTGCCGTTCACCGCGGTCGAGGTGGACGAGTTGCCGTTCGCGGTGGACGACGACCAGGTCACCACCGCCGTGGACGCGGGCGATTACGTGGGCGCCAAGTTCGACGCGCTGCGGGCCTATCCCACCCAGGTCTCGGTGGAGGACGGCTTCTTCGCGCTGTCCAACAACATCGGCCAGAGCATCATGTCGGTCGAGCACTATCGGCTGGTGCGCGGCGAACTCGGGCCCACCGGCCCGGACCACCGCGAGGACGACCTGTTCGCCGGACTGCGCCCGTAAGGTAGCCCTCGTGCCAGACAAAGCCGGCCGCATCGCGGCATACGTGGTGCTGTTCCTGCTCGGCGTGGTGATCGCCTTCATCGGGGCGTTCACCCAGGCGGCCTACCCGCCTGCCGGACTGATCGTCGCGCTCGCGGGCAGCGGCGGCCTGTTCGTCGCGGGCGGTTCGCTGCTCAAGACGAAGGCGGGGGCCGCGGTGCCGGTCGCCGCCTGGATGCTGACCGTGTTGTGGCTGGCGAGTTGGACCCGGCCCGAGGGCGACTGGATCTTTGTCAGCGGGTTCCTGTCGTATATCTATCTGCTCGGTGGCACCATCTTCGGTGTCGCCGCGGCCACTTACCCTTGGGGCGGCATCAAACCCGTCCTCCTTTCGGGTGAATCGGTGAAGACGCGGACAAGGTGACTCCCTTGCCCCGCCATGCTTGCCGACGGCGCGTGCTGCGCGGTAGGCGACGGTGCGGGGTAACGGTGTGGCAGGAGCGCAGTATTGTGGTTGCCGAGGTGCGGTGCGTGTCATGTCCTGTCCATGGGGCCGTCGCGACCGACTCCTCTGGCCCGTCGTACCGGGCAACCTCGGTGGCCGAGTTCGTCCACTCGCTTTCGATGGGGAGCAGTAAAACCCTCGAAGGCGGTGTCACGACCCGCACGCGGCGTGTGTCAACGCACCGCCGTCGCACTTTCCTGGATACCGCCCGACCCCGGGCGGGGGCGGCCGTGCGCCGCCACGCAACCTTCAGCTGTCGGAGAGCTCGTTCTTCGTGAGTAACGACCAGCCCCCCACGCCCGACGACCCGGGCGCGCAGCCGCGCCGCGACGATCTCGGTGGTGATCCGCATCCGTTCTTCGGGCGGGTCGGCCGTTCGTCGCCGGCCGCACCCGCTGCCCGTGAGCGATCCGCCGCGCCCGCGTCGTCTCCGCATCCATCCCCCGATCCGTTCGGGGACGACGACGAGTTCGCGTCGTGGTTCGATGACGAACCGCCCCGCCCCGCGCCCGTCGCGGGGCCGCCGGGTGGTTCGTCGTGGCCCAGCGCGGACGACGATGTGCCTCCCGTCGCGGAACCGCCCCGGCAGGAGGCCCCGCCGCTGGGGCCCAACGGACTGCCGCAGCGGGTTCCCGGCGCCTCGGGAGCCAGGAGTCTGACCGCCGACCCGGGCGGTGCGTCCGGTCCGGTGCCGTTCTCGGACGCGCCGCCGCCGGCGTTCGTACCGGCGCAGCCCGGGCAGCCGCCGAGCCACCGGCAACCGCCGCACGATCAGCCGCTCTCCGGCGCGCCCGCCGCGTACTCGGACGAGCACGGCGCGGGTGTGCCCGGTGCGGGTCTGGACGACGTCGGCTACGGCCCGCCGCCCGTGGTCGAGCCGTTCGCCCGGCCGACCGAGGCGGCGCCGGGGGAGGCGGCCGCGGCGAGCGGCGCGCTGCCGACCCGGGTGGGTCGGCGCCGGCTGATCGCCGGCTTCGGCACACCCGAGGCCAACCCGGTGCCGGCCGCGCCCGCCGACGAGGTGGACGCCGAGTCGGACGTCGAGTCCGGTGACCAGACGATGACCACCCGGGTCAGCATCAAGATCCCCGGGTCGCGGCCGATTCCGCCGGTGGTGTTGCGCGGCCAGGCCCCGCTGCCCTCGCAGGACCCGCCGCGCTGGACCCGCGACGGTGAGTCCGACGGGCCGTACGAGTACCAGACGCGGCAGGAGCAGGACGCCGCCGACCACGGGTTCCCGCAGTACGGCACCACCGACGCGCACGCGGCGGAGTCCGGCACGGCGCACCCCGACGACACTCGGGACGGCACCGACGAGCCGCGACCCGCGCCCGCGCGACCGCGGCGGCGCAAGCCGAAGGCGCTGATCGCGTGCGCGGCGGGGCTCGCCGTGGTGGGCGGGGTGTACGGCGCGTCGCTGGCCTATGCCGGCGGCGGGGTGCCGCGCGGCACTTCGGTGCTCGGCGTCAACATCGGCGGCCAGTCCCGCGACGAGGCGGTGCGTACGCTCGAACAAAAGCTCGGCGATCGCACCACCAAGCCGATAAGGCTCACCCTGGCGGGCAAGGAGTTCCAGCTCGACCCGGCCGTGGCCGGGCTGCTGCTCGACGCCCGCGCGACGGTCAGCGAGGCGTCGAAGGGCGGGATGAACCCGCTCACCTCGGTGCCGGCGATGCTCGGCAAGACCCGGGAGACGCAGCCGCGTACGGTCGTGGACCCGGTCAAGCTGGGGGCCGAGTTGGAGGCGCGCGCCGCCGAGGCCGGCGGCGGGCTGACCGACGGCGGGATCTCGTTCGCGGGCGGCCAGGCCGCCGCGATCGCGCCGACCAGGGGCAAGGTGCTGGACACCGCCGCCGCGGTCAAGCTGGTCGAGGCGGCCTTCCTGCGCGGCAACGGGCCGGTCGAACTGCCGGTCAAGACCGCCGACCCCAAGGTCGCCCAGGCCGAAGTGGACCGCGCGATGCGCGAGTTCGCGGTGCCCGCGATGTCCGGACCGGTCACCCTGACGGCCGGCACCAAGAGCCTCAAGCTGACCCCGGCCGTGCTCGCCAAGTACCTCACCATGGTCCCGGACGGCAGCGGCAGGTTGCAGCCCAGGATCGACACGAACGGACTGCAGGACGAACTGGGCCAGACCTTCTCCTCGGTCGGCGAGAAGCCCAAGAACGCCACGTTCAAGGTCGAGGGCAAATTGGCGGCCGGTGCCAAGGTGTCCGTGGTGCCGTCCGTGCCCGGCAAGGGCGTCTCCGGCGCGACCGCGGCCGACGCGCTGCTGACCGTGCTGGCCAAGACCGGCACGGCCCGCACCGCGAAGGTCAGCCTCGGCCCGGTCGAGCCCAAGCTGACCACCGAGGCGGCGAACAAGCTCGGCATCACCGAGGTGATGTCGACGTACACGACGAACTACCCGTTCGCCCCATACCGGTTGACCAACATCCACCGGGCCGCCGACCTGATCACCGGCTCGGTGGTCAAGCCCGGCGACACCTGGAGCCTGAACAAGACGGTCGGCGAGCGCACCGCGGAGAACGGCTTCGCCAAGGGCACGATCATCAACAACGGGCGTTTCCAGACCGACTTCGGCGGCGGCGTGTCGCAGGTGGCCACGACGACCTTCAACGCGGTGTTCTTCGCCGGGCTCAAGGACGTCATGCATCGCCCGCACAGCTTCTGGATCGACCGCTATCCGGCCGGTCGCGAGGCCACCGTGGCCTGGCCCTCGCTGGACCTGAAGTTCCAGAACGACTCCGGGAAGAACGTCTATCTGGAGTCCACCTACACCGACTCCACGGTGACCGTGACCCTGCTGGGCACCCGCCGGTTCGACGACATCAAGGCCGAGCCGGGCAGCAAGTACGACGTGGTCAAGCCCAAGTCGGTGGTGGACAAGTCGGCCGGCTGCGTGCCGCAGGCCGCCTCCGACGGGTTCAAGATCGACGTGACGCGGGTGTTCATCCAGGGCGGCAAGGAGAGCGCGCGGGAGAAGTTCCACACCAAGTACGACCCGGCGGACAAGATCACCTGTGATCGCACCGGCGGCGCGGAGGGCGAGGGCCAGGGACGCACGGCGGACTCGCCGCCGCCGGGCGCGATGCCGGTCCGCATGTCGGACGACTAGCGCCGGGCACCTTCGCGCGCAGCCACACGCCGGACGGGCGACCTGCCCGTCCGGCGTGCCGCGTCCGGGGCCGGGTCAGTCGGTGGGCCGGCCCACGTCGCGGGACAGGTCCAGGGCCAGGAAGCGGTCCAGATAGGCCAGCGCCTCGAACCGGGCGCCGGGGGCCAGCCCCTGGTCGCGGGCCAGCTCGACCACCAGCCGAAGCGCGGTGGGGGTGTCCAGGCCGTCGTCGAGCGCGGCGTGGACCGGCGCCACCGCCTCGCCCGGCAGCGCCCGGGACGGGGACTCGGCGCACTCGGCCGTTCGGGCCCGCAACTCGGTGAGGGTGCGCTCGGCCTCGGCGGCCCCGTAATAGCCCTTGGGGTCCGCGCGCAGCGGTTCGTCCGCGGCCAGCGAGAGCAGCAGCAGGCGCAGCGCGAGCGGGTCTCGGGGGTGCGGGACCGGACGCCGCGGCGCGGCCTCGATCAGCGCCGCCGGGTGCAGCACGTGTACCCGGGCCTTGGGTCCCTGATCGCCGCTCTCGCCGATGTACAGGTCGATCGCGCCGTCCGGCTGTCCGGTGCCGGGCACCGGCATGTTGTACCGCCCGTAGCCCGTCGGGTCCGCGATCTGTGCGCGGTACGGCAGTTGATGGATCGTCACGGTCAGCCGGTGCCGGTCCGCGACGCGGCGGAAGGTGTCGGCGAGGATCGCCGCGCGCAACGAGCGACTCGGGTAGGCGACGCGCACCCGTCTGCCGATCGAGGTGGTCACGGGCTCGGACTTGCCGGTCTGGGAGTCGGTCAGTCGCACCATGTGCCCACGGTAGGCGTCCGGCCCGGCCGGCACGGCCATGACATCTGTCATGGCGCGATCAGGAGGTTTCCCACTTCGCCGGATCCGCGCCCACCGCCACTGTTGACGCATGACGATCACGGCTGGAAAACAGACGACCGCGCCGGCCGTCGCACTCGCCGGTGTGCGCAAGAGCTTCGGCGACCTGCGCGCCGTGGACGGGCTCGATCTGGAGCTGCACCAGGGCGAGACGGTCGCCCTGCTGGGCCCCAACGGCGCCGGCAAGTCCACCACGTTGGACCTGCTGCTCGGCCTGAGCCGGCCCACCGAGGGCACCGTCGCGCTGTTCGGCGGCGACCCGCGCGACGCGATCCGCCGGGGGCGGGTCGGTGCGATGTTGCAGAGCGGCGGCCTGATGCCGGACGTGACCGTCGGCGAGATGGTCAAGCTGGCCCGCGACCTGCACCCGCGCCCGTTGCCGCAGGCACAGGTGCTGCAACGGGCGGGCATCGAGGACCTGGTCGACAAGAACGTCGACAAGCTCTCCGGCGGGCAGGCCCAGCGGGTGCGCTTCGCGGTGGCCATCGCGGGCGAGGTGGACCTGATCGTCCTGGACGAGCCCACCACCGGCATGGACGTGGACAGCCGGCGGCGGTTCTGGGGGAGCATGCGCGAACAGGCCGAGCTGGGCCGCACCGTGTTGTTCGCGACGCACTACCTGGAAGAGGCGGACAACGTCGCCGACCGGGTGCTCGTGCTGCACCGCGGCAAACTGCTCGCCGACGCGAGCGCCGCGCAGATCAAGGCCCGCGCGGGACTGCGCCGGATCGCCTTCGACCTGACCGAGTCGGTCGAGCGGTACGAATCGACCCTGCGCGCGCTGCCCGGCGTCGTGCAGCTCGAACTCGGCGGCACCACGGTGCGCATGCGCAGCGACGACGCCGACGAGACGGTCGCCGCGATCTACGCCGCGGGTCTTCGGCCGCGCGGCCTGGAAGTGGCCGGACTCGGCCTGGAGCAGGCGTTCCTGGCGATCACCCAGCAGGCGGACGAGGCGGAAGGCATGGAGATCGCGTCATGAGGACCCTGATGAGGCTGGAAGTCCTGCGGATGTTGCGCAACCGCCGGTACCTGCTCTTCACGCTCGCCTACCCGGTCGCGATGTACCTGATCTTCGGCAGCCAGTCGGGTGACGTCGACGGCACCGACGTGGCCGCCTACATCATGGTGTCGATGGCCTCGTTCGGCGCGGTCGGCGCGACGCTCAGCGCGGGCGTGCAGCGGATCGCGGCCGAGCGGCAGAGCGGCTGGACCCGCCAGTTGCGGCTGACCACGCTGACCGGGCGGCAGTACGTGATCTCCAAGCTCGCGTCGGCGGCGGTGGTCGGCCTGCCCGCGATCGTGCTGGTGCTGTTCACCGGTTTCCTGCGCGGGGTGCGGCTGGACCCGTGGCAGTGGGGCGTGCTGGTGATCGCGCTGTGGTTCGGCTCGTTCGTGTTCGCGGTGCTGGGCATCGGGTTGGGCTATCTGGTCGCGCCCGACTCCGCCCAGCCGGTGTTCATGCTGGTCTACCTGGGCATGGCGGTGCTCGGCGGGATGTGGGTCCCGTTGACCGGGTTCCCGCAGTTCCTCCAGGACATCGGGCACGTGATGCCGACCTACCGGCTCGGCCGGCTCGGCTGGGAGGTGCTGGACGGCCGGCATCCCCGGATGTCGGACATCGCGGTATTGGCGCTGTATCTGGTCGCGTTCACCGCGCTGGCGGCGTGGCGCTACCGTCGCGACGAACAAAAGGTCGCGGCCTGAGTCGGGATCGCTTGCGGCACGGGACCTCATCCACGAAGGAGCGCACGGCATGAAGTGGTCGGACCCGACGCGGCAGGACAGCGCGCGAGGGCGGGCGATCCGGATGTCGTGGTCGTTGTTGTGGCTGTTCTTCCTCACCCCCGTCGTGCACGACCTGGCGACCGGGGGCTACGGCCCGGTCCGGCTGGCGCTGGGCTCGTTCGGGCTGCTGGTGGTGGTGGTCTGCTACGTCTCGCTGGTGTTCGGCGGGATCGGCTGGTTCGGCCTGTTCGGCCGGCTGGAGACCGCGCTGCGCCGGGTGCTGGACACCGATCGCATATTGCGACTGACCTGCCTGGTGTTGTGGGCGACCTCGGTCGCGCTGATCCTGGCCTTCGACGACGAGTGGCTGGGCCTGATGGTCTACGTGTCGGTGTCGCTGGGGGCCGGGCTGCGCTTCCCGCAGTCGATGTGGGCGATCCTGGGCTGTGTGCTGACCGGGCTGGCCCTGGGCGTGCTGCTGGGGGCGGCCGGGAACGACATCCTGGTGCTCGCCTTCGTCACGGTGCTCACCGGCGGGCTGATGCTCGGGATGCGCCGACTCCTGGAGACGCTGGTCGAGCTGCGCGAGGCCCGGGAGATCGTGGCCCAGCTCTCCGCGAACGAGGAGCGCCTGCGGATGGCCCGCGACCTGCACGACGTGCTCGGCCACTCGTTGTCCCTGATCACGCTCAAGAGCGAACTCGCCGGCCGGTTTCTGCCCGGGCAGGTCGAGCGCGCGGCGGAACAGGTCGCGGACATCGAGCGGGTCAGCCGGCAGGCGCTCGTGGACGTGCGCGAGGCGGTGGGCGGCTATCGGCGGCCGACCTTCGCGGTCGAGCTGGTGGGTGCCCGGATCGCCGCCCGCGCGGTGGGCATCGAGCTGGTCGTACTGCCCGAACAGTGGCCGGTGTGCCCGGATCCGGAGGCCGAGGCGGTGCTCGCGTGGGCGCTGCGCGAGGCGGTCACCAACACGATGCGGCACAGCGGCGCGCGACGTTGCTCGGTCACGCTGAGTACCGGAGCCGCGTGGAGCCTGGAGATCACCGACGACGGGCGTGGTGCGGCGCGCTGCGAGGGCAACGGGCTGACCGGGCTGCGCGAGCGGTTCGCGTTGGCCGACGGCGACATTCGGGTGGGTGTTCCCGAGGGAGGTCGCGGGTTCGCATTGACCGCTTCGGTCCCGGTGCTTCCCGGTAAGGACGACGTGGGGCTGATCGGTCCCGGGGTCAACCGCTAACGTTCGGCCCGTGATCAATGTGCTGCTCGCCGAGGACCAGGCCATGGTGCGCGAGGCGCTGGCCGCGTTGCTCGGCCTGGAGGAGGACATTCGCGTCGTCGCCCAGGTCGCGCGCGGGGACGAGGTGCTCGCGGCGGTTCGGGCCAGCGGCGCCGACGTGGCGCTGCTGGACATCGAGATGCCCGGCCAGGACGGTCTGTCCGCCGCCGCCGAGCTGCGCCGGGTCGTGCCCGGGTGCCGGATCGTCATCCTGACCACCTTCGGCCGGCCCGGCTATCTGCGTCGGGCGATGGAACTGGGCGCGGACGCCTTCCTGGTCAAGGACGCGCCCGCGGCACAACTGGCCGACGCCGTCCGGCGGGTGCTGCGCGGGGAGCGGGTGATCGACCCCACGCTCGCGGCGACCGCGCTCTCGGTCGGCGCCGATCCGCTGACCGAACGCGAGCGCGACGTGTTGCGGGCGGCGGCCGACGGCTCGACGGTGTCCGAGATCGCGTCGGGGCTGCACCTGTCCGAGGGCACCGTGCGCAACCACCTCTCCTCGTGCATCGGCAAGACGCATGCCCGCAACCGGGCCGACGCGGTGCGCATCGCGCACGAGAACGGCTGGATGTGAGCGGCGGCCCGCACCGCGAGGACCGGACCCCGGCCCGATCCCGACGGTGACCGGGCCGGCCCGCCTCGGCGTCCTTGAGGGTGTCGCCGCATGCCTTGCGCTCCACGGCTCGTGGCCGGGGATCGATACCCGCATCTCTCGTGCCGAGACGAAGGATCTTCGCAACTCCCCGCCCGGACCGGGTCGATGGGACCCGGGCGCGAAGGCCGGTAGAGTCCTCGTGCCCGGCGGCCCGAGTGCCGCCGGAGAGGATGTCGGAGGAAATGGGCATGGGGTCGCACCGGGCAAGCGGTCCCGAGCCGGGCGCCGGTCGTCCCCGCCGGGAGCGGATCCGCTGGGCCGCCGCCGGCGCCGCGCTCGCCGCGTTGCCCGCCGCGCTGGTCGTGGCCCTGTCCGGGGACTCGCCCGGGCGCGACCACGTGCTCAGCGCCGACTACGTGCGCACCGGTTCGTGGCCCACCGGGTACAGCGGCCAGTACGTCCTGCGCAATTCCGGCTCCGACACGGTCAAGGGCTGGACGCTGCGCTTCGATCTGCCGGCGGGCACCCGGGTCGCGAACGTGTGGAACGGCCGATTGCAGCCGGCCGAGGGCAAGTACACGGTGCGCAACGAGAATTGGAACAAGGCGCTGCGCCCGGGCGAGAGCATCGTGGTCGGCTTCGAGGTGCGCCGGGACGGCGCCGGCGTGCCGACCGCGAGCGAATCGGCGCGTGCCGACGGCCCGATCGCGTGCACGATCAACGACAAGCCGTGCGGCGTGCCCGCCCCGACCGCGTCCGGTGACCGCTCGGCCACGGCCGGGCCGATTCCCTCCGCCGGCCCGCTCGACGGCACCGACCGGCCCACCGCTCGGCCCACTCCCACCGGCACCGGCCGGGTCGGCGCCCCGTCGACCACGGCGCCGCCGCCGTCCTCGAGTGGCTCCACCGGGTCGGCCACGCCGCGCTCGGGCACGGTCGAACACCTAGCGCCCTACCTGGACATGACGCTCTCCGGCGCGCTCGACCCCGCCCGGGCGGGCGCGGCCGGCGGGGTGCGCGAGCGCACGTTGGCCTACGTCGTGGACGGTGGTGGTTGTCGGCCGATGTGGGGTGGGGTGACCCGACTCGACGACCCGGTGACCACCGGTCGGATCGCCGCGCTGCGGGATGCCGGCACCACGATCCGGGTCGCCTTCGGCGGCGCCGGCGGTACCGACCTCGCGGCGTCCTGCGGCACGCCCGAGGAACTGGCGGGCGTCTACCGGCAGGTTCTGGCCGCGACCGGGGCGACCGGGATGGACCTGGACATCGAGGGCCGCTCGCTGGTGCGTCCCGACGTGGTGCAGCGGCGCAACGCGGCGCTCCACCTGCTCCAGGAGGGTGCCCGGGCGGCCGGCCGGCCCGTGGACATCGGGTACTCGCTGCCCGTGGACCCGCTCCAGGGGTTGGGCGACGAGGCCAAGGCGCTGCTGCGCGACGCCGTCGCGCAGCAGGTCGAGGTCTCCTACGTCAACATCAAGGCGCTGAACTACGGCGCCGCGGTCGCCCCCCGGCCGCAGGGCCGGATGGGCCAGTTCGCGAGCGACGCCGCGCACGCCGTACAGGGGCAGATCCGCGAGGTGTGGCCGCAACTGTCCGAGGAGCAGTCCTGGCGGCGGGTGTCGGTGACGGTGATGATCGGCCGCAACGACGTGGCGGGCGAGGTGTTCACGCTGGACGACGCGCGCAGGTTCGCCGAGTTCGCCCGGACGGTGCACCTGGGCCGGATCGCCTGGTGGTCCGCGGCGCGGGACCGGCCGTGCCCCGACGGCGCCGGCACCGAGGCGGGCGTCGACCCCACGTGCAGCGGGGTCGCCCAGGACGCCGACGCGTTCCTGCGCATCCTGGGCGGCTGAGTCCCGGCGGCGGGACCGGCCGGGAGCGTGCTCGGTCCGCCGCGGCCCCGTCCGGGGTCGCCGGGCCTCAGTTCAGCCGGGCCCGGGCGGCCTTGGCCTCGGCCAGCACACCCTCGGCGACCTTCGGGTCGATCCGCTCGACGAGTTCGGCGTATTCCTCCAACTGCCGGGCGCCGGCCGCGAATTGGCCGGTCTTGGCGAGCAGCGTGCCGCGCTCGTGGCGCAGCGCCGCCGGATGGCGCGGCAGCAGCAGCGACAGCTCGACCGCCCACAACCGGGTCCAGGCGCCCTCGATGCCGCGCTCGGGCTGAGCGGCCCAGGCGCGGATGTTGTTGAGCACCCGGAGCAGGATCGCGGTCGGCCGGGCCGGCTGCAAAAGCGCCGGATCGCCCGCCTGGCCGCCCGCCTCCGCGGCCAACCGGCGGGCCCGCGACACCGACAGCGGCACCCCGCCGTGGAAGGGGTCGGCCAGCTCGAAGGCGTCGTCCGGATCACCGATCCCGACCACGAAATGTCCCGGCAACGCGACGCCGTAGACCGGCAGGCCGGCCCGTCGGCCCACCTCGATCCACACCATCGACAGCAGGATCGGCAGCCCGCGTCGACGGCGCAGCACCTCGTGCAGCAGCGACGAGCGCAGGTCGGCGTAGTCCGACTGTTGTCCGAAGAAGCGGGCCCGACCACCGAGCACGAGCGCGAGCGCCGCGGCGGCCCGGGCCGGGTCGCCCCCGGGGCCCACCTCGGCCCGCACGGCCGCCGCGAGCCGGTCCAACTCGGCGATGCCCGCGGCCGGGTCGAAGGTCGGATCGACCTCGACGCCCATCAGCAGTGCCGCCTCGGCCAGGTCCACCTCGTCCGCCCGGACCACCGAGGCGAACCGATCGCGTGCGTTCCCGGGATCGCTCACGGGCGGGCGACCGGCGATCGGCGGTAGTGGTAGCGGTGGTGGTCGGTGAAGCCGAGCGCGTCGTAGAGCTCGCGGGCCGGCCGGTTGTCCGATTCGACCTGGAGCCACCCGGTGACCGCGCCGCTCGCCAGCGCCCGATCGGTCAGCGCCTTCACGATCGCCCGGGCGTGGCCCCGCCGACGATGGGCCGGGTCGACCTCCAGGGCGGCGAAGCCCGCGTACCGACCGAGCACGCAGACGCGGCCGATCGCGATCGGCGCGCCCGAGTCCGGATCGCACACGGTCGCGAACAGGGTGCCGGGCGGACCCTGGAGCACATGCCGTTCGGCGCCGCCGCCCGAGCGGCCCGCGACGTGGTGGTAGAGGGATAGCCACGCGTCGGTGAGGGTGTCCTGGACCCGGACCGCACTCGCGTCCACGTCGTGCAGCACGTCCGCCGCGCGCACCAGCCGCCCGGTGCGCATCAGGGCGTCGCCCTCCGCGAGCCACCCGGCCGCGTCGAGGAAGCGGTCGAACGGGTCGGCGTGGGCGACCTGGAACAGCGTCGGCAACCCGCGGGTCTCGTACCAGCGGTTCACTCGATCGAGTGCCTCCTGGGAGGGGACGCCGGGCTCGCCCAGGACCAGCACCGAGTTGGCCCGCCGGGTGAATCCCTCGGCCGCGCGCAGCAGCCATTCGCCGAACGTGGCGACCTCCGGCGCGGGCCAGGATCGGCTGGCCACGTCCTGCAGCCGAGCCGGGGTGAGTCGTTGCACGGGCGGCGGCACCACCTTGGCGGCCACGATGCTCGCTTCGGCCACCCGGGCGATACTGCCGTCCCTGCGGGTGATTGTCAGCACACCGTCGCGCCAGTCCACGAGGTCGCCCACGACGTCCGTAAAGGCTGCTCCGGACTCCTCCGGCGGCAGCTCGCGGCGCACCGACACGCGTCTGCCCACATCTCGCGGTGTGATCCTCTTCACCTGTCCGGCTTCCCCGATCCGCGCTGACCTCGTCCGCCCACGTCTGCTGACATGTTCGCGGCCCACAGGAAGGGCCACCTGCTAGGAGTAGGCCCCGGCCCACCGCGATACTAGTTGCGGGCACCGACGTTGCCGCGCTCCCGCGCACCCTGTACCGCCCGCATGAGGAGGAACCCGACGTGACCTACGTCATCGCGCAGCCCTGCGTCGACCTGAAGGACAAGGCATGCATCGAGGAGTGCCCCGTCGACTGCATCTACGAGGGTGAGCGTGCGCTGTACATCCACCCCGACGAGTGCGTCGACTGTGGAGCCTGCGAGCCCGTCTGCCCGGTCGAGGCAATCTTCTACGAGGACGACACCCCGGAGCAGTGGAAGGACTACTACAAGGCGAATGTCGAGTTCTTCGACGACCTCGGCTCCCCGGGCGGCGCCTCGAAGATGGGTCTGATCGCCAAGGACCACCCGCTCATCGCCGCGCTGCCGCCGCAGGCGACCGGCGAGTAGAGCGACGTGACCGCTTCGCACAACGGTGCGGAAACGCCTACCGACCCCGCAGCCGCGCGGGGTCGGCGGGCGCGTCGCGTCACCGATCTGCTCCCCGTCTTCCCCTGGGACCGCCTCGAACCGTTCGGCGCGAGGGCCCGGGCCCACCCGGACGGCGTGGTCGACCTGTCGGTGGGCACGCCCGTCGATCCCACCCCGCAGCTCATCCGGGACGCGCTGAGCGCCGCCGCCGATTCGCCCGGCTACCCGACCGTGTACGGCAAGCCCGAACTGCGCGAGGCGATCGCCGGGTGGCTGGTGCGCCGGCTCGGCATCTCCGGCGCGAATCCGGACGCGGTGCTGCCGGTGATCGGTACCAAGGAACTGGTCGCGGCGCTGCCCAACCAGCTCGGGCTCGGCCCGGGCGACACGGTCGCGCACCCGACGCCGGCCTATCCCACCTACGACGTGGGTGCGCGGCTGGCCGGGGCCACCCCGCTCGCGGTGGCGGACGGCGTGCTGCCGGATCCCGCCGGCGTACGGATGATCTGGCTGAACTCGCCGGGCAACCCGCACGGCGCGGTGCACTCGGTCGAGGAACTGCGCGCGGTGGTCGAGTGGGCCCGCGCGCACGACATCCTGGTCGTCTCGGACGAGTGCTACATCGAGCTGTGCTGGGAGACCCAGGCGGTCTCGGTGCTGCACCCGGACGTGTGCGGCGACTCGCACGAGGGGCTGCTGGCGCTGCACTCGCTGTCCAAGCGCAGCAACCTGGCCGGCTACCGCGCGGGCTTCGTCACCGGCGACCTCGCGGTGATCCGCGAACTGCTCGCGGTGCGCAAACACTCGGGACACATCGTGCCGGGGCCGGTACAGGCGGCGATGACCGTCGCCTTCGCCGACGACGAGCACGTCGCGGTGCAACGGGCCCGCTACGCGGCCCGGCGCGCGGCCCTGCGCGACGCGCTGGAGTCGTCGGGCTTCCGGATCGAGCACTCCCTGGCGAGTCTCTACCTGTGGACCACGCGCGACGAGGACTGCTGGGACACCGTGGCGTGGTTCGCCGAGCGCGGCATCCTGGTCGCGCCGGGCGACTTCTACGGCCCGTCGGGCAACCGGCACGTGCGGATCGCGTTCACCGCGACCGACGAGCGGGTGGCGGCGGGCGTGGAGCGGCTCAAGAGCGGTTGAGCGACGAGGCTCGATTTACCTGACATATCGTCAGATAACGCGTCCCGGGACAGGGATAGGCTGCCGTCATGACCGTGAGGCTTGATCTGTCCCAGGACGCGGCGTCGCTCACCGCGCAGCTCGTCGACATCCCGTCCGTCAGCGGCGACGAGCGGGTGCTCGCCGACGCGGTGGAGCAGGCGCTGCGCGCCCACCCGCATCTGACCGTCCACCGGGACGGCGACTCGGTGGTCGCGCGCACCGACCTCGGGCGGCCCGAACGCATCCTGATCGCCGGCCACCTGGACACCGTCCCGATCGCGGACAATCTGCCGTCGCGGATCGAGGGTCCGCTGATGTACGGCTGTGGCACCTCGGACATGAAGAGCGGCGTCGCGGTGCAACTGCGCCTCGCCGCACAACTGACCGAGCCCAATCGCGACGTCACCTACGTGTTCTACGACTGCGAGGAGATCGAGGCATCCCGCAACGGGCTGCTGCGGCTGGCGAACACCCGTCCGGAGTGGCTCGTCGCCGACTTCGCGGTGCTGATGGAGCCGACCGGCGGCGCGGTCGAGGGGGGCTGCCAGGGCACCCTGCGCGTGCGGATCACCACCCTCGGCACCCGCGCCCACTCGGCCCGCTCGTGGCTGGGCGACAACGCGATCCACGCCGCGGCACCGATCCTGACCCGCTTGCAGGGCTACGAGGCCGCCAAGGTCGTGATCGACGGGCTCGAGTACCGCGAGGGGCTCAGCGCGGTCGCGATCGAGGGCGGCGTGGCGGGCAACGTGATCCCGGACGTGTGCACGGTGACGGTGAACTTCCGGTTCGCCCCCAATCGCAGCGTCGAGCAGGCGTTGGAGCATGTGCGGGAGGTGTTCGCCGGGTTCGACGTGGTGCTCACCGATGCCGCCGCCGGTGCGCTGCCCGGTCTGGACCGACCCGCGGCGGCGGCCTTCGTGGCGGCGATCGGGACCGCGCCGCGGGCCAAGTTCGGCTGGACCGACGTGGCGCGCTTCTCCGCGCTGGGCATCCCCGCGGTCAACTACGGGCCCGGCGACCCCAACCTCGCGCACAAGCGCGACGAACACGTGGAGATCGCGCTGATCGGGGAAAGCGAGAAGCGACTGCTGCACTGGTTGCGTTAGGACCCGGCCCGGCCCGAACCGTCGCGGTGGTTCCCCGGTAAATGCGATCAACCACCGCCCGGGCGTGACAGGGTGGCCGGATGGATGCGCGATTCGCTCCGGAGGAGCCACCCGAGTTCGCCTCGCCCAGTGAGGTCGAGGAAGAGCATCCCGGCATGGGGCACCTCGGTACCGAGGCGTGGCGCGTGCTGCGGATCCAGACCGAGTTCGTGGACGGGTTCGGCATGCTCGCCGACCTGGGCCGGGCGGTCAGCGTGTTCGGGTCCGCCCGGACCAAACCCGGGTCGGCCGAATACCGGATCGGCGAGCGGGTCGGCCGGGCGCTGGCCGAGGCCGGCTACGCGGTGATCACCGGCGGCGGCCCGGGCGCGATGGAGGCGGCCAACAAGGGCGCCCGGGACGCGGGCGGGCAGTCCGTGGGCGTGGGCATCAAGCTCCCGTTCGAGTCCGGGCTCAACCCGTACGTGGACCGGGGCATCACGTTCCGCTACTTCTTCGCGCGCAAGACGATGTTCGTCAAGTACGCGCAGGGCTTCATCGTGCTGCCCGGCGGGATCGGCACGCTGGACGAGTTGTTCGAGGCGCTGACCCTGGTCCAGACCGGCAAGGTCACCCACTTCCCGGTGGTGCTGATCGGTCGTGACTACTGGACCGGCCTGATCGACTGGGTCCGTGACGTGGTGATCGCCCAGGGCAAGGCGTCGCCGGCCGACTTGGACCTGATCCGGATCACCGACGACGTGGACGAGGCGGTGCGCATCATCCGCGACGCCGACCTGGAGTGCTCCAAGATCGAGGCCGAGTCCCGCGCGGACAAGGCCGAGGCGGAACGCCGCGCCGGTGGCGGAGCAATTGCCACCTGACGGGCATTCGGGCGCCCCGCCGCGTTCACTTGGGGGACACCGACGGGCGAAAGCGTAGGGGCGTCCCGATATTTCCTGCCTGTCACTGGAGAAACCAGATGTCGCTGTCCCGCAGGGGCTTCCTCGGTCGCACCGCCACCACCGGTGCCGGTGTCGCCCTCATCGGCAGCACCGGCATGCTGCTGGCCCCGAACGCCTCGGCCTCGTCCCGGCACAACGGGCACGGCCGGCCGCCGGCCCAGCCGGGCTACGGTGCGCTGATCAACGACCCCGCCGGGCGCTTGGCGCTGCCCAAGGGTTTCTCGTACCAGATCGTCACCGAGGCCGGTGTCACCAAGCTGGAGTCGGGCGAGCCCACCCCGAGCAACCACGACGGCACCGGCGCCTTCAAGCTGCGCGGCGGCGGCACGGTCCTGGTCAACAACCACGAGCTCGGCGGTTCGTTCAAGGACACCCCGCTCCCGGTCCCGCACCTGTCGGGTCTGGTCTACGACGAGGGTCTCGCCGGCGGCTGCACGGTGGTCGAGGTGAACCGTTACGGCAGGCGCATCCGCGAGTACGTCGGCGTGGCCGGCACCGCGACCAACTGCGCGGGCGGGGTGACCCCCTGGGACACCTGGCTGACCTGTGAGGAGACCGAGCAGCTCGCCGGTCAGGGCAGCGCGACCAAGGACCACGGCTACGTGTTCGAGGTCGACCCGTACGACCGCCGCGCCAACCGCGACCCGAAGCCGATCAAGGCGCTCGGCCGGTTCGCCCACGAGGCGGTCGCGGTCGACCCGCGCCGCGGTCACCTCTACCTGACCGAGGACGCGAGCAACCCGAACGGGCTGTTCTACCGCTGGGAGCCCCCGCGCCACTGGGACGGCGGCCGGGGCCGGCTGCGCAAGCTCGCCGACGACGCGGGCACCCTCGCGGCGATGCGCTGCGTCGACGCGAGCGGCAAGCACGTGGACGACCTCTCCCGCGCGACCGAGATCGGCACCACCTACGCCGTCGACTGGGTCAAGGTGCAGGAGCGCGACGCGCGCACGGTGTCCATCCGCAAGCAGTTCCAGAACACCGACATCACCCGCGGTCGCAAGATCGAGGGCATCTGGTGGGGCGACGGCGGCGCGTGGGTCGTCTGCAGCTTCGCCCGCAAGGAGAGCCCGGGCACGGCGCACGACGGCCAGATCTGGTTCTACGACCCCCGCCGCGGCCGGCTGACCCTGAAGCTGCGCTTCGGCGTGAACGCGACGCCCGACGTGGACGGCCCGTTCGACGGCCCGGACAACATCAGCGTCTCGCCGCACGGCGGCGTGATCATCGCCGAGGACGGCGAGGGCGTGCAGCACCTGCTCGGCGCGACCGAGGACGGCAAGACCTACCCGGTCGCCCGCAACGACGCGGACGGGGACAGCGAGTTCACCGGCCCGATCTTCTCCGAGGACGGCCGCACGCTGTTCGCGAACGTGCAGACCCCGGGCACCATGTACGCGATCCAGGGCCCCTGGAAGCGCTGCTGATCCGCTGATCCGCCGGCTGCGGCCGGAGCCACTCCTCGGCGCCCGCGCCCACCTCCTCGGTGGGCGCGGGCGCCGAGACACGTTCCCCGCGGGCCGGTCAGGCCAGGGCGCGCCGGGCCACCGCGGGCTGCCGGGTGCCGTGGATCGAGGACACCATGTCCAGCACCTGACGGGTCTCCTCGACCTGGTGCGCGCGATACACCCGGGCACCGAGCCACGCGCTGACCGCGGTGGTGGCGAGCGTGCCGAGCAGGCGTTCGTTCACCGGCTTGTCCAGCGTCTCGCCGACGAAGTCCTTGTTGGACAGCGACACCAGGACCGGCCAGCCGGTGTCGACCATCTCGCCGAGTCGGCGGGTCGCCTCCAGCGAGTGCCGGGTGTTCTTGCCGAAGTCGTGCCCGGGGTCGATCAGGATCGCGTCGCGGCGCACGCCCAGCCGCGCGGCGCGCTCGGCCAGGCCGACCGTGACGTCCAGGATGTCGGCCATCACGTCCACGTAGCCGATCCGGTGCGGCCGGGTGCGCGGCTGCGCGCGACCGGCGTGGGTGCACACGATGCCCACGTCGTACTTGGCGGCCACCTCGGCGAGCTTGGGGTCCACCCCGCCCCACGCGTCGTTCATCAGGTCCGCGCCCGCCTCGCAGACCGCCTCGGCCACCTCGTGCCGCCATGTGTCGACGCTGATCACCACGTCGGGGTGGCGGCGGCGGACCTCGGCCACGAACGACGCCGTGCGGCGGATCTCCTCCGTGACGTCCACCTCCGCCCCCGGACCGGCCTTGACTCCCCCGATGTCCACGATCCCCGCGCCCTCGGCGACCGCACGTTCGACCGCGTCCAGGGCGGGTCGATCGTCGAAGGTCGCTCCCTTGTCGAAAAACGAGTCCGGTGTCCGGTTGACGATCGCCATGATCACCAACTCGTCGCCACCGAACTCCCGTCGCCCCAGCCTCAGCGTCGTCACCCCGTCGACCTCCGCCCACCACACCCTGCACGTGCCACCTGACCCCCTGATCGTGGCACGATCGTCCCGTGCGACGACCCGGGGGCTTCCCGAAGCGGCCCGGAGCGGACGCCCGTCCCAGCACTTGCAGCGCCGTCGAAGGGGAGCCGTCCGTGTTCTGGATCCAGCTTGTCGTGGTGACCGGGGTGATCCTCGTGATCGCCGCGGTCGTGCTCGGGGCGGGTGGCTCCCTTCCCGACGCCCACCGCGAACAGCCCGAGCTGCGGATGGCCGGCGACCGCCCGCTCACGAGCGCCGACGTGGACGACATCCGGTTCCCGGTGGTCTTTCGCGGCTACCGGATGAGCGAGGTCGACCTGGTCCTGGACCGCCTCACCGGCGAACTCGCGGCGCGGGACGCGCGCATCCTGGAACTCGAATACAAGATCAGCGGCACCACCCCGGCCGGCGTCACCGTGTCCGTCCCGGCCGCCGCGGGGGCGAGCGCGCTCGGCGCGGGCCGACTCGCCCCGCCGCCGCGCGCCGCGGGCACCACGCTGTCCCTGGAGAAGCCGAGCACCGAGTCGGGCGAAGCCGGGTCGAGCGGCGCCGACGAGGAGCAGGCCCGGCCGGCGAGCGCCGCCGCACGGGCGGACGAGGATGCGGCCGAGGTCGGCGAGTCGACCCCGGGTGGGACCGCCGAGCCGGCCGACGCCGAGCCGAGTGCGGCACCGCCCGCCGAGCCGGCCGACGCTGCGGAGGCCGCGACGGACGCGAGCGACGCGACGGACGCGACGGACGCGACGGACGCGACGGATGCGAGCGACGCGACGGACGCGACGGACGCGACCGAGGGCGCCACACCCACCGCCGAGCCGAAGGGCGACCCGAAGCCGTGACCGTCGTCGGCGGTCCGGTCGCGGGGCCGGACGGACTGCTGCGCTGCCCGTGGGGCGCGACCGGCCCGGAGGACTATCGGGCCTACCACGACACCGAGTGGGGCGTCCCGGTGCACGGCGAGGACGCGCTGTACGAACGCGTGTGCCTGGAGGCGTTCCAGTCCGGCCTGTCCTGGCTGACCATCCTGCGCCGACGGGCCGGTTTCCGGGCGGCCTTCGCGGATTTCTCGATCGCCGCGGTGGCGCGATTCGACGACGCGGACCGGGCCCGGCTGCTCGCCGACGAGGGCATCATCCGCAATCGGGCCAAGATCGACGCCGCCATCGCCAACGCACACGCGGCGCAGGCCCTCCAGGGCGGCCTGGACGCGCTCGTATGGTCGTTCGCACCTTCCGGACGCCGGAAGGCTCCCGCGGCCCTGTCGGACGTACCGGCGGTCACCGACGAGTCGACCGCGCTGGCCAAGGAACTCAAGCGCAAGGGATTCCGCTTCGTCGGCCCGACCACGGCCTACGCGCTGATGCAGGCGTGCGGGTTGGTCAACGACCACCTCACGGGTTGCACCGCTCGCTGAGGCCGCCCGTCCTGCCGGGCCGGGGCACCGCCGCGGATCGACCTCGCGCGGCGGTGCGCCGAGCCGGACTCAGCGGCCGACGAAGGTCGGCTTCTCCTTGGCGACGAACGCCGCGACCGCGATCCGGTGGTCCTGCGAGCCGCCCACGCGCAGTTGCAGCTCCTCCTCCTTGGCCAGGGTCTCGACCAGCGAGTGCGACGCGCCGTAGGCCACCGACTCCTTGAGCGCGGCCAGCGCCACGGTCGGCCCCTCGGCGAGCCGGCGGGCCAGTTCGCGCGCCGTGTCCAGCACCTGATCGGCCGGCACCACCTGGTTGGCCAGTCCAAGTTCGAGCGCCTCGGCCGCCTTGACCATGCGCGGCACCATCAGCAGTTCGACCGCCCGAGCCTGACCGACCAGGCGCGGCAACGTCCACGACGCGCCGGAGTCGGCGGTCAGCGCGACGCCCGCGAACGCCGTGTTGAAGCCGGCCGTGTCCGCCATGATCCGGAAGTCGCAGGCCCACGCGATCGCCGCGCCGGCCCCCGCCGCGACGCCGTTGACCGCGGCGATCACCGGCTTGGCCATCGTGGCGAGCGCGGTCACCAACGGGTTGTAGTGCTCGCGCACGGTCGCGAAGGTGGCCTCGGGGCCGGTTTCGAGCTGGCGGATGTGCGCCTTGAGGTCCTGGCCGACACAAAACGCCCGGCCGCTGCCGGTCAGCAGGACCGCTCGAACATCGGGATCCTCGGCCGCGCGCAGCACCGCGTCGCGCAACGCGATCTTGCTCGATTCGTCCAACGAGTTCATCGCGTCGGGACGGTTCAGCGTGACGGTCGCGACTCCGTCGGCGAGTTCGTAGAGCACATTGTCGGTCTTGTCGGCCATGGCCTGCCTCCGCATCACGTACATCACCGCAGGTGGGATGTGCACAGCATGCCGGACCGTCCGGCCGTGCCCCCGCCCGGCCCTGATGGACCGTCAGCTCGATTTCGAGCCGGGACGGACCATCTCATTCCGCTCCGTACGGACGAGGTTCGAGAGGCCGACGGGACCCGATGTTGCTCACCCCACCGTTCGATGCGGGATAATGGTCCCTGATCAATGCTCTCGAAGACCGGTGGCCGGTTTGAGCACCGGTGCGTCGATATGCAGGAAGGGGAACGAGCATGGCGGCCATGAAGCCGCGGACGGGCGACGGCCCGCTCGAGGTGACCAAGGAAGGGCGGGGCATCGTCATGCGCGTTCCGCTTGAGGGCGGTGGACGGCTCGTAGTCGAGCTGTCGGCCGATGAGGCCGGCGCCCTGAGCGAGGCGCTGAAGAACGCCGTGGGCTGACCCCCCCGGGGCGACGCCCTCGACGAAAGTCGTGATGCGACGGCCTCGATTCGGACCCGGAGACTCGGGTCCGAATCGAGGCCGTCGGCATGTCCGGGCGGCTTTGGCCCGACGGCGCGGGCGAAAGGAGTCCCGACGAGCCGCGACCACCGGAGGCGATCAGCCCCGGCGGGCCGCGCACAGCAGGCCGTCGCCGACCGGGAGCAGCGCGGGCACGAGCGACTCGTGCTCGCGGATCACCCGCAGCACGTCGCGCACGGCCGCGGTCTCCGGGTCCCGGTGCGCCGGATCGGGCACCCGGTCGTGCAGGAGCGCGTTGTCGAAGCAGACCACGCCGCCGGGCCGCAGCAGGCGCAGCGCCTCGGCCAGGTAGTCCAGGTACTCCAGTTTGTCGCCGTCGCAGAAGACCAGGTCGTAACCGCCGTCGGCGAGCCGCGGCAGCACCTCCAGGGCGCGGCCCGGGATGAACCGGGCACGACCGCTGGGGAAGCCCGCCTCGGTGAAGGTCTCCTTGGCGAGGCGCTGGTTCTCCGGGTCGGCGTCGACCGTGGTGAGCACACCGTCGGGGCGCATGCCGCGCAGCAGGTAGAGGCCGGAGACCCCGGTCCCGGTCCCGATCTCGGCGACCGCCTTGGCCTCCACCGCGGCCGCGAGGAAGCGCAGTGCGGCACCGCCACCCGGACCTATCGGGAGCACGCCGACTTCCCGGGCGCGGGCGCGGGCGCCCGCGAGGACGGCGTCCTCGCCGACGTACTCTTCCGCGAACGCCCAGCTCGCCTGGCGATTGCCGGAAATGGCTTCCTCCTCTGTCCCGGCCGCCCGTACGCGTCTCGACGGGTCGGCCACCTGAGCGCAAGGGTATTACCGAGGGGTCATCCGCCCGGCCGGGGAGCGCCGCACGCGTGCGCCCGGGCGCCGGGCACGAGCGCCGGGGGGCGACCGGGCCGGAATCGGGGAACCCCGTCCGGGCGCGGTTCGTTGGCCCCCTCGGAAGACAGGTGAACACGAGGCTCGTGGTCTCGCGGCACCGCAGGTGGGCCGGATCCGGGCTCGGCGCCCTTATCCGGGCTTAACAGGCAGGGCGCTTATGGTGGTTGCGCTACTCGGAAGAGGAGGTGTGGCAGTGGTCGACCACCGCGGGGAACAATCCTGTACCCGCGACGCGTCGCCGATGCCGGATCACGTGGCCGAAGCCGCAAACGCAATCAGCAGCCCAGCCCAGGCCGAATGGGTCCCGCCGTCGTGGGAGGACATCGTCCGCACCCACTCCGCTCGGGTCTATCGGCTCGCCTACCGCCTCAGCGGCAACCCGCACGACGCGGACGACATCACCCAAGAGGTGTTCGTCCGAGTGTTCCGATCGTTGTCGAGCTACACGCCCGGCACGTTCGAGGGTTGGCTGCACCGCATCACCACGAACCTTTTCCTCGACATGGTTCGGCGCCGTCAGCGCATCCGCTTCGAGGGTCTGGGCGACGACGCGGGCGAACGCCTCGCCGGTCGTGAGCTCTCACCCGCGCAGGCATACGACGACGCCCACCTGGACGCGGACGTCCAGCAGGCGCTGGACGCGCTCGCTCCGGAGTTCCGCGCCGCGGTCGTGCTGTGTGACATCGAGGGCCTGTCGTACGAGGAGATCGCCACCACGCTCGGAGTGAAACTCGGGACCGTGCGCAGCCGCATTCACCGCGGCCGGTCCCAGCTCCGTGCGGCGCTGCGGCATCGTGCTCCCCGGAACAAGGCAGGCCAGGAGACGGCTGCGGAGGTCCGGACCACGGTGCGGAGATGAGGGACCGTGATCAGTGAGCCCGGCGACCGCTTGGGCAGGGGGGTAGTGAGTGCCACACGGGTGGGGCGCGCCGCGACCCGACGTGGGGCATGCGAGGTGGGGACATGAGCCACCTCGACGACAAGCTCGCCGCCTATGTGGACGGCGAGCTGGGCCACGAGGCCCGTGAGAAGGTGCTGGCGCACCTCGCCGAATGCGCGGACTGTCGCGTGGAGGCGGAGGAGCAGCGCCAGGTGAAACAACTGCTCGGCAAGGTGGCGCAACCCGGACCGTCGGGCGATCTGATGGCGCGGTTGCTGGCCTTGGGCGAGCCGGATCAGGAGCCGCCTCCGCCGCCCGCGTCGGGGGATCGTTTCACCTTCCCGACCGCCGGGCGACCGGCGGTCTCGGCACGTGCGCGTCTGCGCTCGACCGGTCCGCGGGCCGGTCGGCCCGGCAACATGCCCGAGCGGGTGCGCCCGCCGGTGAGCCGGCGTCGGCTGACATTCGCCGCCGCGGGCGCGTTCTCGATGATGGCCGTCGCGCTGAGCAGCGCGTTCGTGCCGGGCGGGACGAGCGGCGGCACCGAGGGACGGCCCGCGGCGCCGGCCGTGGAGCGATACCTCGTGGAGCAGGCCGCCACCACGACCGCACTGCCGGCGGGCTCGGCGCCGCGCCGGCCGGGGCTGGTGCTGGCCGGCGCCCCGCTGACGGTGCCGGTGCCGTCTGAGGGCGCTCGCCACTAGGGCGACGACCGCAATCCCGCGTCGAGGTATTCGGCGCGGGATCGAGGTCGTGGCCCGGTGTGGTGCGGATCGGCGGAAACGGGTCGTAGTCGGGCGAATCGGAGTGGGTGTCGCCCGGCGGGCGGGGCACTTTCGGCCGACCGCGCGTGCGACGTGGCGGGGCGGGTATCCACTGCCGCCGGGACGGCACCGATCGGCACGCGCAAGACTGTGGCCGTGTCGGGGAAGCAGCAGGTGCTCGGCACACCGGGAGCGGTAGGAAGGCACACGATGAGCGACGCATACGGCCGCGGGGGAGCGGAGCCGCCGCGAGGCGACGACGCGCCGGCCGGGCCGGGACCCGATCACGACGCGGAACCGGCGGCCTTCCCGCCCGGGGCACCGCCCTCGGCGGCGGGTGCCCGGGCGGACGAGCCCGAGCCGGGTCGGTCCGCCGAACCGGCCGAGGCGGAGCCGGCCGGCGGGGTCCGCCCCGGGCCGTCGGCGCGGACGCCGGACGAGACACCGGACCGGGCACCGGGCGGCACGTCGACCGGGGCACCGTCGGAGCACGCGTCCCAGGCCGGTCCCGACGCCGAACCCGCCGCGTTCCCGGACCGGCCGTCGTTGGCCAAGGCCGATCGCCCGGTGGCGGGCGAGGACGCCACCCCGGTCGGGCCCGCCGACGAGGCGGCGCCGGCCGATCCCGCGACCGAGCCGGCCGCGTTCGGCCCCCCGGTCCCGGACGTGCGGGACGCGGTAACCACCGAGGTGCCGGTGGTACACGGCACCGCCGAGCTGCCGAGCGCGGACGACCCCGCCTACGATCCCTTCGCGCCGCCCCCGCAGCCGCCCCCGCCCGCCGGTCCGCCGCCGCAGCAGCAGCCGTGGCCGGGGCAGGTCGGCGGCTACGGCACCCACCCCGGCGTGGGGCAAACCGGCTACGGGCCCTACGGGCCGTACCCCTCGTACGCCCCGCAGACGGCCTACGCGCCCTATCAGGCGGTGCCGTACGGATATTCGGTACCGGGAGACATGACCGGCGCCGGCGGGCCCACCGAGGACCTCGGCAGGCGCTACGGTCGCCGACTCGTGGTGTGGGCCGCGGCCCTCGCGCTGGTGGCCGGTCTGATCGGCGGCGGCATCGGTGCCTGGATCGCCGACCGGCACGACACCAAGGTTCGGCTCGGCGCCGCGCCGCCCACCGGTCCGGCCCGCGGCAAGGACACCATCGCCGGGCTCGCGGGCAGCACGCTGCCGGGGGTGGTGTACATCCACACCAAGACCGGCCGAGGCGAGGCCACCGGCACCGGCTTCGTGCTGGACACCGCCGGCGACATCCTGACCAACAACCACGTGGTCGACGCGGCCTCGTCCGGCGGCACGATCACGGTCACCTTCAACGACGGCCAGCAGACCCAGGCGACCCTGGTCGGCCGGGACACCGGCTACGACCTCGCGGTGATCCGGGTGTCGGGCGTGCAGGGGCTGCACCCGCTGCCGCTGGGCAACTCCGACGGCGTCCAGGTCGGCGACCCGGTGATCGCCATCGGCGCGCCGTTCAACCTGGAGGGCACCGTCACCTCCGGGATCATCAGCGCCAAGGACCGTGCGGTGAGCGCGGGCGGTTCGGGCAGCGACGTGTCCTACATCAGCGCGTTGCAGACCGACGCGCCGATCAACCCTGGCAACTCCGGTGGCCCGCTGATCGACGCGGCGGGCTCGGTGATCGGGATCAACTCGGCGATCCGCTCGGCCGGCGGTGGCGGGCAGGGCAATCCGTTCGGCACGCAGCAGGAGGCGGGCAGCATCGGCCTCGGCTTCGCCATCCCGATCAACCAGGCGCGTCGCGTCGCGCAGCAGTTGATCGACACCGGCAAGGCGTCGCATCCGGTGATCGGCGTCTCGTTGGACGTCGCGTACCAGGGCGACGGCGCGCGGATCGCGTCCTCGGACGTCAAGGGCACGCCGCCGATCCGGGCCGGGGGACCGGCCGAGCGGGCCGGGCTCAAGCCGGGCGACGTGATCAAGGCGATCGACGGCCGCAAGGTGCACGACGCCAACGAGTTGATCGTGGCGATCCGGTCCAAGGCTCCCGGTGCGGTGGTCAAGCTGACCATCGAACGGGACGGCGGCGAGCGCACGGTCGACATGACCCTCGAAGCCGGATGACTCGGACATGACGTACACATGTCCGGACGGTCACATCTTCCGACGATAGGCACCAAACGGAAGGTTCGATGCCGGCTGCGGCCTTCCGCTCCAGGTGTCGACGACTACTCTGAGGGGGTTCGGTCGCCCGATCGAACCCCCTCGCGCAATCTCGTGGAGTCCAGGTGTTCGACGTCGGTGCACCCGAGATGGTCGCGCTCGTCATCCTCGCGATCGTGATCTTCGGTCCGGAGAAGTTGCCGAAGATGATCGGCGACGTGGCCCGCACCATTCGCAAGTTTCGCGAGTTCTCCTCCGGGGCCCGGGCCGATCTGAAGAAGGAACTCGGTCCGGAGTTCCAGGACATGCACCTGGAGGACCTCAACCCCAAGACGTTCGTGCGCAAGAACCTGATGGGCGACGGCGACGACGACCTGGGCATCCGCGAGCTGCGCGACTCGCTCGGCAAGGACTTCGAGGAGATCAAGGGCCTGGCCAGTGGCAGCCCCTACGACTCGGACGTGCCGGACACCTCGTACAGCCCGCCGTCGTTGCAGAAGAAGACCGCCGCTCCCCGGGTGGAGCCCGGCGAGCGCCCGCCGTACGACGCCGACGCGACCTGAGCGTCGGCGGTCGCCGCGTCGAGTGTCCTTTCCGACGCGGGTTCGAGGACCGCTGCCCGGTGTCGCCGATTCCCGGCCGTCGACGGTCGTGCGCGGTGCGGGGTCGTCCGCGCATTCGGGCACTATGTAGCCGGAGTACACGGGCGGTGTGTGGTCGGTGACTCGGCGGATACATGTATCGAAGGGTCGGTCCACCCGAGAGGCGCGGGGGGAGGTGGGCCCCGGCCATGGCATACCGAGGCAGCCGGCGGCGCCGCCGCGCCGCGCGAGAGGACCTGAGGCGGAGCATGGACACAATCAGCCACGCGGGCGAGGCGTTGCCCGCCGACGAGGCGGGCAAGCCCGACCTGCTGGCGGAATACCTGGGCGCGGACTTCCCCTGGTACGGCCTGGACGAGGGCTGGAACGGGCGGCGTTGGTTGTCGTCGGTGTGCAAGGGCCGGCGCACGATCGAGTACGGCACGCTCGGCCACGGAGACCTGCCGAGCCGGCGGCCCGGTGATCCGACACCGCGCCGGTTCGTGTCCGTGGTGACCGTCCCGCGGCGGCCCAAGCGGCCGGCCGGGGACGGCACGGGACAGATGGAGGCCACCTCCAAGGCGAGCGCGGCGTCACTCGCAGGGGTGGCATTGCTCGCGGACAGTTGGCCGTGGCAGTTGGACCGCACGACCCGGGCGGAGTGGCTGGATCAGCAGACCAACATCGCGTGGGATCTGTCCGACAATCTGACCGGACCCGGTTGGACGGACCTGGCCATTCCGGTGGACGGGGTGCCCGCGCGGTTCCGCTATCGGGAGTCGGCCTACGGCTGGGTGCTCGCGGGCGAGAGCGCGGGTGTCTACCTCGGGGTGTACGGCCGCGGCGCGAGCGCGTACGGCCTGGGCCTGTCCCGCGAGGTGGACCTGCACACGTACGCGAAACCGGACTCGTGACCGCAGTGCGATGACCCCGGGGGCACGGGCGCGACCGTCGAACGGGCGCGCGTGCCCTCGGGGTCATCGCGGTGGAGCGCCGTCGGGCGGGGTGCCGCCGACCTCCATCGGGATCTTCCCGACCGCGGCTAGAAGTTGCGCAGCGGGGTCAGTCCGAGTTGGAGGCCGGAGAGCCCGCGCTCGCGTCCGCCGAGCTTGGCCGCGATCGTGCCCAGTGCGATGGCCGCGGGCGATTCCGGGGCGTCCAGCACGACCGGCTTGCCGGTGTCGCCGCCCTCGCGCAGCCGGGTGTCGATCGGGATCGAACCGAGCAGCGGGACCTTGGTGCCGGTGGCCGCGGACAGACCGTCGGCGACCCGCTGACCGCCGCCGGAGCCGAACACGTCGACCATCTCGCCGCAGTGCGGGCAGGGCAGCCCGGCCATGTTCTCGATCACGCCGGCGATGGTCTGCCGGGTCTCCACCGCGATGGTCCCCGCCCGCTCGGCGACCTCGGCGGCGGCCTGCTGCGGTGTGGTCACCACCAGGATCTCCGCGTTGGGGACCAACTGGGCGACCGAGATGGCGATGTCGCCGGTGCCCGGCGGGAGGTCGAGCAGCAGCACGTCCAGGTCGCCCCAGTAGACGTCGGCGAGGAACTGCTGGAGCGCGCGGTGCAACATCGGACCGCGCCACACCACCGGGGCGTTGCCCGGGGTGAACATGCCGATCGAGATCACCTTCACGCCCTGCGCCGACGGCGGCATGATCATGTTCTCGACCTGGGTGGGCTTGCCCTCCGCGCCGAGCATGCGCGGCACCGAGTGGCCGTAGATGTCCGCGTCCACGATGCCGACCTTGAGCCCCTGGGCGGCCATCGAGGCGGCCAGGTTCACCGTCACCGACGACTTGCCGACGCCGCCCTTGCCGGACGCCACCGCGTAGACCCGGGTGAGCGAGCCGGGCTTGGCGAACGGCACCTCGCGCTCGGCCTGGCCGCCGCGCAGGTTGCTCGCGAGTTCCTTGCGCTGTGCGTCGCTCATCACGTCGAGTTCGACGTCGACCGAGGTCACGCCGGGCAGCGCGGCGACGGCCGTCTCGACCCGGGTGATGATCGTCTCGCGCATCGGGCAGCCGCTGACGGTCAGGAAGACCCCGACCTCGACCCGCCCGTCGGGATGGATCTCGACGGATTTGACCATGCCCAATTCGGTGATGGGCCGGTGGATCTCGGGGTCCTGGACGGTCGCCAGCGCATCCTGGACGTCGTCCGCCGAGGGCAGGGTTGCAGAAGCCATACCGTGAGCTTACGACGCCCTCGGAAAATCCCTTCGAGAGCATCGACCTGCGAGCCGAATGGGGAGGTGGCCGTGTGACGACGGTGACCGAGGAGACGCGCGTGGCCCGGTTTCGCCGGGAACTGGGACTGGCGTCGTTGATCGACGTGCACACGCACTTCATGCCCAAGCGAGTGCTGGACAAGGTGTGGGCCTACTTCGACGCGGCCGGTCCGCTGATCGGCCGGCCGTGGCCGATCACCTACCGACTCGACGAGGACGAACGGGTGGCCAAGCTGCGCGCGTTCGGCGTCTCGGCGTTCACCTCGATGTTGTATCCGCACAAACCCGGGATGGCCGTGTGGCTGAACGCGTGGGCGCGCGAGTTCGCCGCGCGTACCCCGGACTGCCTGCACACGGCGACCTTCTTCGCCGAGCCGGGCGCGGGCAAGTACGTGCGCGAGGCGATCGAGTCGGGGGCGGTCGTGTTCAAGGCGCACGTCCAGGTCGGTGGGTACGACCCGGGCGATCCGCTGCTGGAGGACGTGTGGGGCACGCTCGCGGACGCGGGGGTGCCGGTGGTCGCGCACTGCGGTTCGGGGCCGGTGCCCGGGGCGCACACCGGGCCCGAGCCGATCACCCGGGTGCTCGCCCGGCACCCGCGACTGCGGCTGATCGTCGCGCACATGGGAATGCCGGAATACGGCGAGTTCCTGGATCTCGCGGACCGGCACGAGGGCGTGTATCTGGACACCACGATGGCCTTCACCGACTTCGTCGAGGAGTTCACCCCGTTCCCGCCCGCCGACCGGGTCCGGCTGCGGGACGCGGCGGATCGCATCCTGTGGGGCAGCGACTTCCCGAACATCCCGTACGGCTACGTGCACGGGCTCGACGCGCTGACCCGGCTGGAGCTGGGCGACGACTGGCTGCGGGCGGTCTGCCACGACAACGCGGCCCGCCTGTTCGGCCGACCGTGACGGTGCCGCCGCCCGGCGGTACGGCGGCGAGCCCGGGCAGTCGGTGCCGACGCGTCGGTGCGGTTGGCTACGGTGCCGCGCATGGCGATCGTCACGTACATCCGAGGAGACGCCACCACGCCGCTGGGCAAGGGCGTCAAGGTGATCGCGCACGTCTGCAACGACCAGGGCGGCTGGGGCAAGGGCTTCGTGCTCGCGGTATCCCGGCGTTGGCCCGAGCCCGAGGCCGACTATCGACGTTGGCATCGCGAGCGGGCGGGCAACGACTTCGGGCTCGGCGCGGTACGCCTGGTCCGGGTGGCCACCCACCTGTGGGTGGCCAACATGATCGGCCAACACGGCATGCGCACCGGCAGCAAAGGGCCGCCGGTGCGCTACGAGGCGATCGACCGGGCCCTGGGCGAAGTCGGCCGCCGGGCGCTCGAACTCGGGGCCACGGTCCACATGCCGCGAATTGGCTGTGGTCTGGCGGGGGGTAGCTGGGGCAGGGTGGAGCCGCTCGTCCTCGAACGGTTGAGCGCGTGCGGTGTCCAGGTCACCGTCTACGACCACGATTGACCACGAGGCGAGGCGCCGGGTGCGTACGGGGACCACGACGAACACCGAACCGGCGCCGCCCTCGGCCGAGCCGAGGTGGTGGCGGGACGCGTCCTTCTCGGCCGTGCTCGCCGGTCTGATCGCGGTGCTGGTCTCCTACTCGGGGCCGCTGGTGATCGTGCTGACCGCGGCCTCGGCCGGCGGGCTGACCCGGGAGCAGACCGGCTCGTGGGTCTGGGCGTTGTCCATCGGCAGCGGGCTGACCTGCCTGGGCCTGAGCCTGTACACCAGGATGCCGATCGTCACCGCGTGGTCCACCCCGGGCGCCGCGCTGCTGGTGACCAGCCTGGGTTCGTACCCGTATCCCGAGGCGATCGGCGCGTTCGTGGTGACCGGCGTGCTGATCACCGTGATCGGGGTGACCGGCGTGTTCGGCCGGCTGATCCGCCGGGTGCCCGCCGCGGTGGTGTCCGCGATGCTGGCCGGAATCCTGTTCTCGTTCGGCACCGGGGTGTTCACCTCGGTGCGGACCGCGCCCTGGATCGCCGGCGGCGTGCTGCTCGCCTACCTGCTCGGGAAGCGCTTCCTCCCGCGCTACGCGGTACCGGCCGCGCTCGTGGTCGGGGTGGCCTGCGCGGCGGCGACGTCCCGGCTGCACGTGCACATCGACACGTTCGAGATCGCCCGGCCGCAGTGGACCACACCGCACCTGTCGGTGCCCGCCCTGATCGGGATCGCGGTGCCGCTCCTGGTGGCCACCCTCGCGTCGCAGAACGCGCCCGGGATGGGGGTGTTGGCCGCGTCCGGCTACGCGCCGAACGACCGGGTGCTGATCGGCTCGACCGGGGTGGTGTCCACGCTGCTCGCGCCGTTCGGGTCGCACGCGATCAACCTGGCCGCGATCACCGCCGCGATCTGCACCGGGCCCGAGGCGCACCACGACCCCCGCAGGCGCTACGTCGCGGGGGTCTCGTGCGGGGTCTTCTACCTGATCGTGGGCATGTTCGGGTCGACCCTGGTGGCGCTGTTCGCGGGCCTGCCCAAGGAACTGGTCGCGGCGGTCGCGGGCGTGGCGCTGTTCGGCGCGCTGGCGAGCGGGCTCACCGGCGCGATGGCCGACGACGAGCACCGCGAGGCGGCGCTGATCACCTTCCTGGCCACCGCGTCCGGGGTCACCATCGGCGGGATCGGATCCGCGTTCTGGGGACTGATCGCCGGTGTCCTGGCCCACGTGGTGCTGTCCGGCGGCCGGTTCAGCCTGCCCGGCCGGCGCCCATGAGCACCCGCATGCCCTCGGCGAGGTCCCGGCCGGTGGGGGCGTTCTCCGGGGCGAACATCCACTGGCTGACCACGCCCACCAGCAGCGCCTGACACAGCGCGCCGACCGTGCCGGTGAGGTGCTCGTTGCCCTCCTCGGGCACGCCCAGGAAGATCGAGGCCAGTCCGGAGCGGCCGGCGTCCTGTGCCGCGCCGAGCACCTTGTGGATCTCCGGCAACTCGTCGAGATGGGCCAGGACCTCGAAGTTGGCCGCCCACATCATCCGGTGCGACTCCATCAGGTCGATCACCCGTGTCCAGATCGCCTCGAAGCGCTCCAGCGGCGCGGTCTCGCCGCCGACCGCCTCGGCCAGCGCGCCGGCCAGTTCGTCACCCCAGCCCTCGATCGACTCCAGCAGCGCCTGCTGCATCAGCGCGTCCTTGGACCCGTAGTGATAGCCGATCGATCCGAGGTTGGTCCCCGACGCGGCGACGATGTCGCGCGCGGTGGTGCGCATGTAGCCCTTCTCGTACAGACAACGTTTGGCTCCGGCCAGCAGGTCTTCGCGGTGTCCCATGCACCGATCGTAACCCTGCCGTAGACAAATGTCTTATACGGATGACTCATACGATTGTATAAAACAGCTCAGGGACGCTCCGGCTCCGGCGGGTGTTGCCGGTGGGGCGGGTGCGTGTCGCTCACGTCGCGCCCCATCAGCCAGCCGTCGGTCTCCCGACGCTCGTCCAACTCCTTGAGCATGGACTGGAGTTCCGAGCGCAGGAAGTCCCGGGTGGCGACCTCGCCGAGGGCGATCCGCAGCGCCGCGACCTCGCGGGTCAGATACTCGGTGTCCGCGATGTTGCGCTCGTTGCGGGCCCGGTCCTGCTCCAGGTTGACCCGGTCCCGGTCGTCCTGCCGGTTCTGCGCGAGCAGGATCAGCGGCGCCGCGTAGGACGCCTGCAGGGACAACGCCAGGGTCAGGAAGATGAACGGGTACTCGTCGAAGCGCAGCGCCGGCGGCACGAAGATGTTCCAGCCGATCCACACGATCACCGTGGCGGTCATGTAGACCAGGAACCGGCCGGTGCCCAGGAAGCGGGCGATCCGCTCGGAGAACCGACCGAACGCCTCCGGATCGTACGCGGGCAGCAGCGGGCGCCGCCCCGGGGCGCGCGGTTGATCCAGGCGCGGCCGGCGGCGCTTGTCGGTGCTCGTGCTCTCACGGGCCACGGCGCACTCCCCCGTCTCCGTGTATGGCGCCCTCGCGCCAGTCCTCGGGCAGCAGGTGGTCGAGCACGTCGTCGACGGTGACCGCGCCGAGCAGGTGGTCGTCCTCGTCCACCACGGGAGCGGCGACCATGTTGTACGCGGCCAGGAAGCTGGTCACCTCGGCGAGCGGGGTGTCCGGCCGCAGCGGCATCAGGTCGGTGTCCAGGACCGCGCCGACCAGGGTGAACGGTGGATCGCGCAACAGCCGCTGGAAGTGCACCGTGCCCAGGTATTTGCCGGTCGGCGTCTCGGTCGGCGGCCGGCAGACGTAGACCTGGCTGGCCAGGGCCGGCGAGAGGTCGGAGTTGCGCACGTGTGCGAGGGCCTCGGCGATCGTGGCGCCCGGCTCCAGCACGATCGGCTCGGTGGTCATCATGCCGCCGGCGGTGTCCTCGACGTAGGTCAGCAGTCGGCGGACGTCCTCGGCCTCCTCCGGCTCCATCAGGCCGAGGAGGCGCTCCGCGGTGTCCTCGGGCAACTCGGAGATCAGGTCGGCCGCGTCGTCCGGGTCCATCGCCTCCAGGACGTCGGCCGCCCGCTCCTCCTGGAGCTGGCCCAGGATCTCGACCTGGTCGTCCTCGGGCAACTCCTCCAGCACGTCCGCGAGCCGGTCGTCGTCCAGCGCCGCGGCCACCTCGGCACGGCGCTTGGCGGACAGGTTGTGCAGCACGTTCGCCAGGTCGGCGGGCCGCAACTGCTCGAACGTGGCGAGCAGGTTGGCCGCGCCCTGCTGGTCCTCCGGGCGCTCGAAGCCGACCACCGCGTTCCAGTCGACGGTGATCGTCTCGCCGCGCCGCCGGCGCAGCCCGGAGGTGGCGCCCTTTTGCACGAACAACTTGGCGATCAGCCAGTCGCGACCGCGCCCGAGCGCCATCGCGACGTCCAGCACGGTCACCGGCTCGTCGGTCTCGGCCAGGGCCACCCGGCGGTCCAGCATCTCGGCGAGCACCAGCGTCTCGCTCGGCCGCTGCTCGAAGCGGCGCATGTTGACCAGCCCGGTGGTGATCACCTCGCCGGTCTCCACACTGGTCACCCGGGTCATCGGGACGAAGATCCGCCGCCGGGTGGCCACCTCGACGACCAGGCCGAGCACGCGTGGGGGAAGCTGGGCGGTACGCAACATCACCACCACGTCGCGCAGCCGGCCGACGTGGTCGCCATTGGGGTCGAACACGGCCACGCCGGCAAGGTGCGAGATGAACACCCGCCCGGATGACGCACCCATGCCGTGGTCCCTCCGTCGCCGATGTGTACGTCCGCGTTGGCCGATCCGCGCGCTCGTGCCGCGGGTGTCCCGAACGGTCAGGTTACCGGTGAAGGTGGGCATGATCACGACACCCGGCGCCCGGCTCAGTACAGTGCCGCCCGTGCGCTTGCCTCGGATGAAGACCACGATCGCCCTCCTGGCCGCCTGTGTCCTCACCGGCACGGCGTGTTCGAAGGAGGAGACCGGGCTCGGTGCGGAGTCCGCGGACTCCATAGCCGGCAAGTCCAAGGCGGCGGCTGCGGCGGCCGGCGCCGTCCACGTGCAGGGCGTGTGGAAGATCCAGAGCCAGCAGTTCCGGATCGACCTGCGGCTCAAGCGTGACGGCGGGGTGGGCACCGTGGTCACCGCGGACAGCACCATCGAACTGCTGCGGGTCGGCCAGGACCTGTTCGTACGCGGCGACGCCCGGCTCTACCAGGGTCGGGACGGGCGCGGCGGGGCCGAGGTGGAACAGTCGGCCCAGGCGCTGCGGGACAAGTTCGTCAAGGTCTCGCCCGCCGATCCCAGTTACGCCCGACTGTCCGGCTTCACCCGGATGCAGGACATGATCACCGATCTGATCCGGCTCAACGGCAAGCTCAAGAAGGACGGCCGGGAGAACGTGCGCGGCGCCGAGTCACTCAAGCTGGTGGCGGACCGGGGCCGCGGCGGCGAACTGCGAGTGGCCCTGCGGGGGACGCCGTTCCCGCTCAAGTACATCCCGTCGCCGACCGGCGGAGCGCTCGAACTCTTCGAATACGACCAGGACTTCCCGCTGGTGCTGCCCAAGGCCGAGGATGTGGTCGACTACGGCTCGTTGACCGACGGCAAGCAACCGTCGGGCAAGCCCGACGAGCCGAAGCCGGGCACCGACTGAGGCGGGCGATTCCCCCTCCGGGATACCGTTTCCGGTAGGACGGCGACGCGGGCGAGCGTCGATTCGGGTCAGCGAACCAACGAGACATCGAACAACGAGGGAACCCAACGGTGGATCACGTGCGGCGCGGCTTCGTGGTGGCGACGGCTGTATCGGTCACGGTGCTGGCCGCCGGGTGCAGTGCGGGACGACCCGCACACCGCTCGTGGCAGGCACCGGTGGACGAACCCTTGGCCGGTGCGCCACTGGGCAACCAGGTGGACAACCTGGACCCGGCGGCGATCCTGCAGCGGGCCCAGGCCGCGACGGCCGGGGCGAAATCGGTGCACGTCAAGGGCGAGTTGACGGTCCCGGGCGCGGCCGGCAAACCGGCCAAGCCGTTCAGTGTGGACATGCGCTTCACCAGCACCGGCAGCGAGGGCCAGATCGTCGAGGACAGCACGACGGCCTACGTCACCCGGGTGCAGAACCAGGTCTGGTTCCGGGGCGACACGAAGTTCTGGTCCAAGGTCGACGGCGCCAACTCGGACGTGGCCAACCACGAGAAGTACGTACAGGTCCCCTCCGGGGACAAGAAGTACGACGGCATCGTGGAGAACACCTACGTCGAGCGGCTCACCAACAAGCTGATGGGCAAGCCGGGCAAACTGGAGAAGGGCCCGGTCAAGCAGGTCAACGGGCACAAGGCGATCGCGCTGGAGAGCCGCACGCCGGGCGCGGGCGGCACCATCTGGGTGGCCACCGAAGGCGCTCCGTACCTGCTGCGGATGGAGTCGGCCCCGGAGGTCCGGCAGGCCGGCGCGTTCGATTTCCTCGGCTACGGCGAGCGGGTGGACGTGCACGCGCCGGACCCCAAGGACGTGGTGGACAAGGGCCTGACCACCCAGGGCCGCCCGACCAACGGCAGCGGCAACAACGGCACCTCGACGCGCCCCCCGAACGGCACGCCCTCCACCGGGAGTACGCGCCGCTCGGACATCGGCCGGACGAGCAAGCCGCCGGTGCCCGGCGGCCTCCGGGGCGACTCGCTGCTGTTCTCCTGAGCCGACCCGCGCTCAGCCGCGTCGGCGCAGGCGGCCGATCGACAGGTTGAACGGCGAGGCCCCGCGGGTCACCGCGGGCGAGCCGATCGGCACGGTGCGGCCCGCGTCCCGGGGCGCGGATCGGGCCGAGCCGGTGGGGGTGAGCCGGATCAGGTCGCACTCGCGTGCCCAGCGGGCCGGCTGCTCCTCGCCGTCCGGCGCGTTCAACCGGGCCGCGTGCAGGGCCAGTACGGCCGGCTCGTAGGCCGGGTCGTCCGGGGTGACCACCCGGACCTCGGCGCTCCATCCGGGCAGCCGTCCGCCCTTGTCCTTGCTGCGGACGTCCACCAGCGCCCGCCCGGCCTCGGCCAGGCCGGGTACGAACTGCTCGACGGCGCCGTCCTCGCGGGCGGTCACCAGCCACGAGGAGCCGTCCAGCCACACGTGCCAGACCGGGCGCGGCGGGGCGTCGTCGACGGTGAGCCAGAGCAGGCCGGACTTGCGCGCCGCTTCCTCCAGCAGTGCCGCTTCCTCGCGCAGTGCGGCCTCGTCGAGCGGCGCCGCTTCATCGCGCGGTGCGTCGGTGTCCGTCATGCGCCACAGCGTCCCACAACGCGCAGGCGCGGAACGTGCGCCACCTCATAGTCCGAGGCGGGTGACCCGTCGGTAACCTGACCGCACGATCCGCAGCACTGGGAGGACCAGACACATGGCCGCCACATCGCGTAGCTTGCGTTCCCGCCGTTCCTGTATGGCTGTGCCCGGCAGCAACCCGCGCTTCATCGAGAAGGCGCAGGGGCTCCCGGTCGACCAGGTGTTCCTCGACCTCGAGGACGCCTGCGCCCCGCTCGCCAAGGAGGGCGCGCGACACACCATCGTCGACGCGCTGAACAACGGCGACTGGGGGAATCGGATCCGCGTCGTGCGGGTCAACGACTGGACCACGCACTGGACCTACCGCGACGTGGTCACCGTCGTGGAGGGCGCGGGGGCCAACCTCGACGCCATCATGCTGCCCAAGGTCCAGGACGCCGGCCAGATCAAGGCGCTGGACCTGCTGCTCACCCAGATCGAGAAGACGGTCGGCCTGGAGGTCGGTCGGATCGGCATCGAGGCGCAGATCGAGAACGCCCGCGGCTTGGTGAACGTGGACGAGATCGCCGCCGCGTCGCCGCGGGTGGAGACGATCATCTTCGGGCCGGCCGACTTCATGGCGTCGATCAACATGAAGTCGCTCGTGGTCGGCGAGCAGCCCCCGGGCTACGACACCGGCGACGCCTACCACTACATCCTGATGCGCATCCTGATGGCCGCCCGGGCCAACGACCTCCAGGCGATCGACGGCCCCTACCTCCAGATCAAGGAGGTGGACGGGTTCCGTCGGGTGGCCGGCCGCTCGGCGGCGTTGGGCTTCGACGGCAAGTGGGTGCTGCACCCCGGCCAGATCGACGCCGCGAACGAGCTGTACTCGCCGACCCAGGCCGACTACGACCACGCCGAGATGATCCTCGACGCGTACGACTGGTGCACCTCGGCCGAGGGCGGCATGAAGGGCGCCGCGATGCTCGGCGACGAGATGATCGACGAGGCGTCGCGCAAGATGGCCCTGGTGATGTCGGCCAAGGGCCGTGCCGCGGGCATGCAGCGGACGCAGAAGTTCGAGGCCCCCAAGGGCTGACGCCACACCGGCGGGCCCGGGGCCCGGACCGGGACGCGCCGAGAGGGGCGGGAGGCGACCGCCTCCCGCCCCTCTCGGCGTCCGTGCACACGACTGTGAGCCCGGCGGTGGTCCGCCCGGCTCAGTTCTCCGCGAGCAGCCCCGCGCGCAGTGTGCCGAGCGTGCGGGAGAGCAGCCGGGAGACGTGCATCTGGGAAATGCCCAGTTGCTCGCCGATCTCGGCCTGGGTCTTGCCGCCGAAGAAGCGCAACAGCAGGATGTGCTTCTCGCGCGGCGGGAGCGCGGCGATCAGCGGCTTGAGCGACTCGCGGTTGTCGACCAGTTCGAGTGCGGAGTCGTCCGTGCCGAGCCGGTCGATCGGGATCGCGGCGTCGTCGCCGCCGGCACCACCACCGGGTGTGTCCAGGGAGGACGCGCTGTAGCCGTTCGAGGCGATCATGCCCTCGACGACCTCCTCGCGCGAAACCTCCAGGAAGGCCGCGAGTTCGGCGACGGTGGGCGCCCGGTCCAGCCGCTGCCCCAACTCCTCGCTCGCCTTGGCCAGCCGCAGTCGCAGTTCCTGGAGCCGCCGGGGCACCCGGACCGACCACGTGGTGTCCCGGAAGAAACGCTTGATCTCACCGAGGATGGTCGGCATCGCGAAGGTCGGGAACTCGACCTCGCGCTCGGTGTCGAAACGATCGATCGCCTTGATCAGCCCGATGGTGCCGACCTGGACGATGTCCTCCAGCGGTTCGCTGCGGGTGCGAAAACGGCCTGCGGCGAAACGCACCAGGGGCAGATTGAGTTCGATGAGGGTGTTGCGCACGTACTGGTACTCGTGCGTGCCTTCCTCGAGCCGATTCAGTCGCCGAAACAGGGTCCTGGACAGGGCGCGCGCGTCCGCGGCGCCCATCGACCCGATGTGGGCCTCGTCGAACTCGTGGTGGAGCTCGTACAGATCCAGCTCTTCTGCCCCGGTGTCCATTGCCGGTGGCCGCTGCGACCCCCGGACCTGCATCTCGGCTTCGAGCTGTACTGCCATGCCTCCCCCTCGTGACGCGTTTTTGAGGTTTCCCCTGCGCCTAACCCGGATGAGCGATGCCAAACACCATGCACTCGAAAAACTTGTGTGCGCCGGGTGACGCCCATCATCGACGGGCCGTCGTCTATCGTGTGCCCGGGCCGGATTACTCGGTGGGCAAAGGGCAGCAGGAGGCTGGCATGCAGGGCGGCTTGACGGTGTCGGTGAGCACCAATGGCACCTCTGCGATCGTTACGGTCGCCGGTGAGATCGATGTGGACAGTGCCGCCGCGGTGCGGGACCGCCTGTTCGAGTGTGTCGAGCAGGGCAGTACGCGCCTGGTGATCGACTGTTCCGGACTCGATTTCTGCGATTCGACCGGACTGAACGCGTTCCTCGGTGCCCGGCTTCGCGCGCAGGCCGCAGGAGGAGCGGTCCACCTCGTGGGCGTTCAACCTGCCGTTGCGCGGGTATTCGAGATCACCGGTGCGGTACAGGGGTTCACTTTCCACGAGACCCTGGCAGAGGCGGTCGGAGAGTAGCCCGTGACTTCTGGTGTCCTCCAGCGGGATGCGGGCAACTATCACCGCGTAGCAGCGTGAGCGAGGTGAGCCAGTAGATGTGCGCCATGCGATCGCAGGCGCCCGGCGACGGGGGTGCCTGTTTCTCCACCCCACCGCTTCGTCAGGTGCGGAGATTGCCATTCGAGGGCGCGACGGGGGCGGTGGCGCGGTCCAGGACGTTCATCCGCAACACGCTCCACGCGTACGGATGGTCGGGTTCCGACGACGAACAGGTGATGTTGACGTCCGACGACGTCCTGCTCGTCGCGGTCGAACTGGTCACCAACGCGTGCCTGCACGCGGGCGGTCCGGTCGAGCTGCGCGTCGTGCGGACCAGTGATCTGCTCCGGATCGAGGTGGACGACCGCAGCGAGGAACCGCCGCAGGCGCGGGCGCCGCACTCGGGAACACGACCGGGCGGACACGGGCTGCACATCATCCGCCGGTTGACGCTGGACTGGGGGGTGGTCGTGCACCAGGGCGACGGCAAGACCGTGTGGGTGGACATGCCGGTTCCGGAGGCCATGCGCTGAGTCGGGTGCCTAGGGGGTGGTGCGTCGCGGGTCGGGTGCTCGGGGTGGTGCGCTCGGGGTGGTGAGCGGAGCCGGGTGCCGGCCCGAACCCGGGTCGTTCGGCGGATACCCTGGAGCACATGTCTGCCTCTTCGGTTCGTGTTCGCTTCGCTCCCTCTCCCACCGGCATGTTCCACGTCGGTGGCGCTCGTTCCGCGCTGTACAACTGGGCCGTGGCGCACAAGGCCGGCGGCACGTTCGTGTTGCGGGTCGAGGACACCGACGAGGCGCGGAACCGGCCGGAGTGGACCGAGGGCATCATCGGCGCGCTCGCGGCGATCGGGATCAACGCGTCCGACCCGGCCTTCGAGGGTCCGTACTTCCAGTCGCAGAACGCGGCGCTGCACCGCGAGTCGGCGGTCCGCCTGTTCGAGGCGGGTCGCGCGTACTACTGCGACTGCACCCGTGAGGACCTGGAGGCCCGTACCGGCTCCAAGCACCTTGGCTACGACGGCTTCTGCCGGGACCGCGGCCTGGCCGCGGGCGAGGGGCGCGCGCTGCGCTTTCGTACGCCGGACGAGGGCGTGACGGTCGTGGCCGACCTGGTCCGCGGCGACACCGAGTTCCCGAACGCCTCGCTGGAGGACTTCGTGGTGGCCCGGGGCAACGGCTCGGCGGTGTTCCTGCTGGCGAACGTGGTCGACGACGTCGACCAGCGGATCACCATCGTGATCCGCGGCGAGGAGCACCTGTCCAACGCGGCCAAGCAGCAGTTGTTGTGGGAGGCGCTCGGCGCGACCCCGCCGCAGTGGGCGCACCTGCCGGTGATCGTGAACGAGAAGCGGCAGAAGTTGTCCAAGCGCCGGGACAAGGTGGCCCTGGAGTCCTACCTGGACGAGGGTTACCTGCCCGAGGCGTTGGTGAACTACCTCTTCCTGCTCGGGTGGGGGCCCAAGGACGACATCGAGATCCGGCCCTACGCGGAGCTGGAGCAGCTCTTCGACCTGCGGGACGTGAACAAGTCGTCGGCGTTCTTCGACGTGAAGAAGCTTTCCTCGTTCAACGCCGACTACATCCGCGCGCTCGACGCGGACGCGTTCGTGCGGGCCTGCGAGCCGTGGCTGCTCGGGGCGAAGGCGCCGTGGGCGAAGGAGGCGTACGACCCGGCCGTGTTCGCCGAGGTCGCGCCGCTCGTGCAGACCAGGATCACGGTGCTCGACGAGGTCCCGATGTACGTGGACTTCCTGTTCCTGGACGCGCCCGCCGAGGACGAGGCGGCCTGGGCCAAGGCGATGAAGCCCGGCGCCGCGGACGTGCTGGCCAGTGCGCGTACCGAGTTGGCGAGTGCCGAGTGGAACGTGGACGCGCTCAAGGCCGCGGTCGAGGCCGCAGGGGCCGCGCACGGCCTCAAGTTGTCCAAGTCGCAGGCCCCGGTGCGAGTTGCGGTGACCGGCCGGACGATCGGCCTGCCCCTGTTCGAGTCGCTCCAGGTGCTCGGTCGCGACCGGGTGCTGGCCCGCGTCGACGCGGCGCTGGAGCGCTTGGCGGCGGCGCAGTAGTTCGGCGCGGCCTTCGGCCCGGAAGCCGATCGGCACGAACGAGGCGGGCCCGCACACCGGTTGCCGGTGTGCGGGCCCGCCGTGTTGCGAGGTGCCGCGCGCTAGCTGATCGAGAGGGTCAGCGTGGCGCTGTAGGTGCCGATCGACTGGTACGCCGGAACGGCGAGCGAGAGGTCGGCGTCGGCGGCGAAGGTGCCGCCCGTGGTGGCGGCGGCCGGCGCGGACGCCAGCGTGGCGCCGGTGCCGATCGGGCCGGTGCTACCGGGCACCGCGACGCTGGGCGAACCCGGGCCGGCGGCGACCTTGGGGGTCCAGGTGAACTTGTCGGCGCCGATCTTGCCGCCGGTGCCGTTGGTGAAGTCGGTCACCGAGCCGGTGAGGGTCCACCCGGTGTTGCCGCTGCGGAAGTCCTTCACGGTCACGGTGTTCAGCGCGCCGGTCATGTTCTGCGCCTGGCCGTTGATCGTGATGTCGGACAGCTTGATCGCGCCGGCGGACTGGGAGATGGTCAGGCCACCCGCCACCACGCTGCCGGTCACCGTCTGGTCCAGGCCGCTACCGGGGACGGTGATGCGGAACGGAGCGGCGACCGCGGTCGACTCGTCGGTGCCCTCGGTCACGTAGATCGCCGCGATCGACGCGTCGCTCACGATGAAGTCGGGGATGACGACCGTTCCGTCGGCACCCGAGTCCGCGTAGGCCATGACCTCGTCCAGCACGTAGCCCGTCGCGGTCTGGCCGCGCGCGATGACCGTGATGTTCGGGGCGAAGTTCTTCCCGGTGATCTTGACCGTGGTACCGAGGGGACCACTGGCCGGATCGAAGCTGATCTGCCGCGCCGTGGCGTTGATCTTGATCGGGGCGAGTGCCTCGGCGGCGCCGACCTTGACCTTGATCTTGTAGTCGCCGGCGGGCACGGTGGCGATCGTGGAGACGTTGCCGGTGAGCGCTCCGGCGGCCACCGCGAGGGTGTTGCCGGGGGCGATCTTGGCCGCGTCGCAGGCCGCACCGGCGGCGTCGCACAGCTCGACCGAGGGGCTGCCGGCCGGCCAGTGTGCACCGGTCAGTGCGATCGAGGCGCCGGCGTTGGCCTCGGCGGGGGCGACCAGGGTGGCCGGCTCCTGCGAGGTGCCTTCGACCTTGATGGTGCGCGAGACCGAGACCGGGGTCACCGGCGAGCAGTCGGTCGGCACCTTCTGGCCCAGGGCCGTGGTGAAGGTCGAGTAGACGTCCGGCGTCAGGTTGACGTCGCCGGGCGTGGTCAGGGTGAACTTGCCGGTGCCGTCACTGACCTTGAGGTCCTGACCGGGCAGGGCCTCGGGGTTGTCCTGCGGCCCGATGGTCTTGAAGGAGCCGGTCTGGGCGCCGGAGAGCTTGACCGTGCCGTCGAGGTAGGTCGAGTTCGCGGGCACCTTGCCGATCACCGGGATGGTCGGCGGGGCCTTCGGGAACACCGTCCAGTGCCACTTGACGGTGACCTCTTCGCCCACGGCGTAGGTCGGCTTCTCCGGGGTGACCTGAAGGTCCATCTGAACCTGACCATTGGGCAGGTTCGGCGAGAACTTGTTGACACAGTGCGTCGTGTAGTCGACCGGGGCCGCCTGGGCGGACGGTGCGAGGACCACGAGACCGCCGGCGGTCGCGACGGCGACGACGGCTGTCGAGGCGAGCAGCCTGCGTGGAGCGATTCTTCGCATTCGGGACACTATTCTCCTCGCGGGGATGGGAATATGCCTCCTGCCACGATGGAGCGGCACCGCGCGATCCGGGAATTGCACTGCGGTCTCCGCCCTCTCGGAGCGGGGCGGGCCGCCGGTCGGAATGCGACGGATGCGATGGCAGTCGGCAATAGATGGTCCGACACCGTATTCATCCGCTAATTGCTGACGAAGTCAATGACTATTTCGTGGCGATCCAGGTGTCACGTGTCAACATGATCGACTTGCCGCGCGGCAAGGGAAGAGGCGCGGGAAGAACAGGGAAACGGAATTGATCCTTCCGCTTCTCGGTACGCCGTCGGGCACGTCGAAGGCCGCCGTCCACAGGGACGGCGGCCTTCGATCGAGCCGTGCGGAGGTGTGTCAGCCCGTCACGGTGAACGGGGTCGACGCGTTGCGGTCGGAGTGGAAGGTCTCCGACGCGATGATGCCGGTGGTGTTCGACTTCGTGATCAGGATCCAGATGCTGAAGTCGCCATTGGCGTTCGCCCAGGCGCCGGCCCAGTCACTGGTCTTGGAGTTGCCCGCCAGACCGTTGACGTTGACCCACGCGAGCGATCCGTAGCCGTGTCCGGTGACCAGGACGAAGGTGCACGGGTCGCCGGACGTCTTGTTCAGCTCCAGCCAGCGGCGCTGCACGGTGACCGAGGCCAGCGCGCTGTTGCTGCCGTCGCTCAGCTTGAGCTTGTAGGTGCCCTCGCCGACGTTGCCGGCGATCGTCACGTTGCCGGCGAGCGAGCCGTCGGCGCCGATGGCGATCGGGCCGGAGGTGATCCGGGCGGTGCTGCACGCCGAGCCGTCGGCCGCGCACAGCGACGCGGTGGCGGAGCCGTTCGGGGTCCAGTTGTTGCCGGACACCGCGACGGAACCACCGGCGTGGGTGGCGGCGGGCGACGCGGAAAGCGTGGCCGGCAGGGCCGCGCCGATGGTGAACGGCAGGGCGAAGCCGGTCGCCTCGTCCACGCCCTCGGTGATCCAGACCGAGGTGATGCTCGGGTCGCTCACCACGAAGTCCGGGATGGTGACCGTGCCGTCGGCCGCCGAGTCGGCGTACGCGGCGGTCTCGTCCAGCACGTAACCGGTCGCGGTCTGACCGCGTGCGATGACCGTGAGGTTCGGGTTGAAGTTCTTGCCGCTCACCGTGACGGTGGTGCCCACGGGGCCGCGGTTCGGGCTGAGCGTGGCCTGCCGGGCGACGGCGTTGATCTTGACCGGGGTGAGCGCCTCGCCGGCGCCGACCTTGACCTTGATCTTGTAGTTGCCGGTCGGCACGGTCGCGACGGTGTTGATGTTGCCGGACAGCGCGCCGTTGGCCACCACCAGGCTGTTCGCCGCGATCTTGGTCGCGTCGCAGGCGGCGCCGTTGGCGTCGCACAGCTGCACCGACGGGGTGCCGGCGGCCCAGTTGGTGCCGGACAGGGCGACCTGCGCACCGGCGTTGAACTCACCCGGGTTCGCACTGACGGTGGGCGCCCCCTGCGAGGGGCCGTCCACGGTGAGGGTGCGCGAGACCGAGATGGGGTTGATCGGCGAGCACTTGGTCTCGACCGTCTGCCCGACCGCCGTGGTCCAGGTCGAGTAGATGTCCGGGGTCAGGTTGACCTGACCGGCCTGGGTCAGCGTGACGTTGCCGACCGGGTTGCTCAGGATCAGGTCCTGACCGGGCAGCGCCTCGGGGTTGATCTTCGGTCCCTGGATGGCGAAGTTGCCGGTCTGCGCGCCCGTCAACTTCACCGTGCCGACCGGGTAGGTGGAGTCCTTCGGCACCTTGCCGACCACCGGGATCGAGGTCGGGGCCTTGGGGTAGAGCTTCCACTGCCACTCGACCGAGACGACGTCGCCCACCTGGTAGGTGCTCTTGGCGGGGGTGACGACCAGGTCGATCTTGACGTTGCCGTCCGGCGGCGTCGAGTACGGGTTGGTGCAGTGCGTCGCGTAGTCGACGGTGTCGGCCTGGGCCGAGGGGGCCAGGACGAGGGCGCCGGTGCTTGCGACGGCGCCGACGGCCGCGACCGCGATCAGTCTGCGCGGAGCGATTCTTCGCATTCGGGACACGTTTCTCCTAGCCGGGTGGGAGGTGCCTGGTGGCTCTTGGTGCAGGAGAGTCCGCTTCCCCCGCGTACGCCCGGAGGACGACATTTCGTCGCCCACTGCGCCCGTTGCCCGTCGGCGACGGTTGTCTGGAGCGTTGGCCGAGTGCTGGGTGAAATGGCCGGGATGGCGAACTCCGAACGTTGCTGGTCCGCCCGAACATCTAGCGAATAAAGGCCCAGGAAGCAATGCGTAAAACGCGGTGATCTTGGTGTCACGTGTCACCATGATCAACTTTGATAAACCTGCTCCGACCTCCTCTTTCCGAGCTTGACCGAGTCAATAGGAACGGCGATCGATTCACGATCGCTGCCCGGTGACTTCATCTACAAAACCGTATTGACTTCTTCCGCTTGCACAGTTTCACTCTTGGCTGTGCCGGAGGGCCCCAAGCGTGGGGAAGAAGCGGGCCCGCCTCGGATCTCGATAGTCAGCTCGTGTCGGTCGGCCGTGTGCAGTGTCGATCGGCTCGTTCGGGATGCCCGCCGGTTGCTCCACCGTTTTCGCCTGCGGCGTGCAGGCCGGGGAGAACGTGCGCCACCACCAGGTACTCGGAAGCGATGAAAAGGAGCTCCACCATGTCTCGCACCAAGCTCGCCAGTGCCGGTATCGCCTGTTCGGCCGCTGCCTTCGCCGCCGTCATGGCGCTGTCCGGCACCGCGAACGCGGTCCCCGATTCGCGCAGCGTGAACCTCACCTGCAAGGACAGCACGGGTACCACGTGGGTCACCGGCGGCACTGGCACCCTCACCTCCAGTGACCCGGGCGGCACCGCGGCGCAGAAGATGAAGCTCATCTCGCCGCTGCTCGCGCCGCAGAACATCCCGGCCAACTCGCTGACCACGACCATCCGCACCATCCAGACCGGCACGGGCACGGTTCGCGACTTCACCGGCACGGTCAACCTGCCGATGAACATCAACAACCCGATCAACCTGGGCCCGGTCGCGGGTACTTCGCGACTGGCGGCGGGCACCAACGTGCGGCTGCAGGACACTTCGGCCGCCGCGCCCAGCGCGTCGAACTGGTCCGTGCTGATCACCACGAGCATCTCCGGCTCCCCGATCAGCATCTGGTGTGCCGGCAAGCAGGACGCGGCCTCGGCCGACTTCTCGTTCTGATCGATCCCGGACCGGGTCCCGCTTTTCGGGGATCCGGTCCGGAACGTTCATGACGTCTCGCGCCTGCCCGGGTGGCCTCGTGCCGCCCGGGCAGGCGTACGTATGTCCGGATAGCGGTGGCGCGGGCCGGTGTGGGCGAACATCGGGGGCCCGTCGAGTGTCCCGACGACGGCTCGGAAATCACTTTCGGTGATTCGTTGATTGTCCGGATGTCACCCGAATCCGGTGTCACGTGTCACCAAGATCGAAATTCGATAAACTTGGCTCCGCATTCTCCATTTCGTTTCTTTCCCGGGTTTTCCGGAATCGAAACCAGCATTGACTTTTGCCGACCGTACGGTTTGACTCGAGCCTGCCGAAAGGGCCCCGAAGCGTGGGGTGGAATGGCCTTGTCATCGGTATCGCCCCGGATCCGCAGGGCGGCGGGCGCATTCCCCCCGGGGGGCACGGGTCGAAGTCGACAGGCGGGGTCGGGTCTTCGAAACCGATCGAGAAGGAGTGTTCTCATGACTCGTACCAGGTTCGCGTCCGCCGGCATCGCGTGTGTGGCCACCGCGTTCGCGGCCTCCGCGGCGTTGTCCGGCACGGCCCACGCGATGGTCCCGGAGTCCCGGGCGGTGACGCTCACGTGCGTGGACAGCGGCGGGACCACCTGGGCGACGAACGGCCCGGGCATTCTTGCCTCCAGCGACTCGGGCGGCACGACGGCCCAGAAGATGAAGTTGACCGCGCCGATGACCTCGCCCGTTCAGATTCCGCCGAATGCGCTGACCACGACGATTCGCACGGTGCAGACCAGCGGCGCTGGGGCGGGCACGGCGTGGGACTTCGCCGGCACGCTCAACGCGCCGATGAACGTCGGCAACCCCGTTCGGCTGGGGCCCGTTCCCGCCCCGTCGCGGCTGGCCGCCGGTACCAAGGTGCGCCTCGTGGACACCTCCGGTGCGGCGCCCGGCGCGGCGAACTGGTCGGTCAAGATCGAATCGCATCTGGCCGGGGTCACCGTCTTCACGTACTGCGCGGGTGGCCAGGACTCCGGGACGGACGACTTCACCTTCTGATCACCGGACCGGAAATAAACCACCGGAACCATTGACTTCGCTTTTGGTCGAGGATTGGTTTCCAAACGTCTCCCCGGACGCCTTCGCGTCTCGGGAGACGTTTGTTTTACCGGGAATTCCCGACGATACTCACGTTAAGTAATCATGCCTGTATAGTGACGCGTGTCACCATGATCAAAGATATGTATTTAATGATCTTGGGGATTGAAGGTGGCCTCTCGGTCGATATGGTTGGAAGCTTCTCGAAGATCACTTGGGTTTGCAAAAGTGGACATTAGGCATTGACTTCTTTTCGGGCTGCCGCTTCACTCTCCCTGTGCCGGAAGGCCCGAGGCCGAAGCAATGCGGGCCCTTCGCGGTATGGCTTGCGTCGGCGCCCCCTGTCGATGTCGAGATACCGGCCGGCAGTACCAGCGCCTTGCCTGCTTCAGGAACTCGGGCGAGTGCGTGCCCATTCGGAAAGCCGTGAAAGGAGCACCACCCCTCATGTCTCGTTCCAAAGTCGCAACGGTCGGCATCGCCTGTACGGCGGGTGCCTTCGCGGCCGTGATGGCCATGTCCGGCACCGCCAACGCGATTCCGCCGGAGCAGCGCGGCGTGACTCTCACGTGTGTCGACATCCTCACCAACATCACGTACTCCACCAACGGGGCGGGCACTCTGGCCTCCAGCGACCCGGGCTCGCCGAACCCGCAGAAGATGAAGCTCACCTCGTCCATCAAGGCGCCGGTCAAGATCGCGGCGAACTCGCTGACGACCACCATCCGCACGGTCACCAGTGCGTCCGTGGCATGGGACTTCAGCGGGACCATCAATCTGCCGATGAACGTGGGCGACCCGATCACGCTCGGCGGGGTCCCGGCGGCTTCGCGTCTGCCCAGCGGTACCTCGGTGACCTTGCTCGGCACCAGTGGTACGCCGAGCGCCACGAACTACTCGGTGCGCATCCAGGCGAACATCCCGGCGCCCGCCGACATTCGCTGCGTCGGCGGCCAAGACATCGTTCCGCCCAACACCACCCCGACCCCCTTCACTTTCTGATCGATCCGGTTTTCGACCAGGGAGGCGGAGCGCTCGGATTCATCTCTCACGTGCCAGCCCGTTGTGGCGACCGTCGGTCGTCGCAACGGGCGCTTTTTGCGGTGCTGTTCCGCAGGCATTCCGGCGATCGGCCGAACCCCAGCCTCGGCCGGTCCGATGAAAGGAACCTTCGTGAAACCCACCAAGCTCGTCACCGCCGGCATCACCTGCGCCGCCGGTGCGTTGGTCGCCGTCACCGCACTGTCGACCTCCGCCTACGCGATTCCGCCGGAGGCGCGGTCGGTCACGTTCACCTGCAACGACCCCAGTGGTGCGATCTTCGGACCCTCGCCGTTCACGGCGACACTGTCGTCCAGCGCTTCCACTCCCACCCTGCCGCAGAAGATGAAGGTGTCCACGTCGATCGGCCAGAACACGGCGGTTCCCGCCAACTCCGCCGCGATCGTGCTCCGGACGATCCAGACCAGCAGTGGTGGATCGGGTGTCGGGACGGTGCACGACTTCGCGGGGTCGACCCACCCGGCCTGGGGGCCCTGGCCGATGGTCATCGGGCCGATCCCGGCGCTCGCCCGGATCCCGGCCGGTACGAATGTGCGACTCAAGGACACGAGCGCTGCGCCGCCGAGCGCCACGAATTGGTCGCTTCGCCTTACGAACCCGCTGGCCGGTCCCGGTTGGGACATCTACTGCAGCGGTTACCAGACCTTCGGGAGTCTCGACTTCGGTTTCTGACCCGGCGATTGCCCGAGAGGCACGCGTCGGCCCCGACACCCGGATCCGGGTGTCGGGGCC
>NZ_JBEXUX010000030.1:0-119769 GCF_040629175.1 Embleya sp. NPDC005971
ACACGAAGTCACGAGCGAGGGGCCACTTTTTTGTGGAGGAGCCCGCGACGGAACAAAAAAGTGGTGCCTCGCGAGCCGGCGCCGAAGGCGCCCAATAGAAGCAGCGCTGCATCGCCGAAAGCCCCCCACCCGCTCGCTGCGCTCGCGACCCCGGCCGTCCCACCCGTTCCGCTCACGACCCGGGCCGCCGTGCTCGCTGCGCTCGCGATCCGGGTCGTCCCGCCGGTTCGGTTCGCGATCGGGGCCGCTGTGCTCGCTGCGCTCGTGACCCGGGTCGTCCCGCCGGTTCGGTTCGCGATCGGGGCCGCTGTGCTCGCTGCGCTCGTGACCCGGGTCGTCCCGCCGGTTCGGTTCGCGATCGGGGCCGCTGTGCTCGCTGCGCTCGTGACCCGGGTCGTCCCGCCGGTTCGGTTCGCGATCGGGGTCGCTGTGCTCGCTGCGCTCGCGATCCGGGTCGTTCCGCCGGTTCGGTTCGCGATCGGGGTCGCTGTGCTCGCTGCGCTCGCGATCCGGGTCGTCCCGCCCGTTCCGCTCACGACCCGGGCCGCCGTGCTCGCTGCGCTCGCGACCCGGGCGGTCCCGCCGGTTCGGGCCGTCCCGCCCGTTCCGCTCACGATCGGGGTCGCCGTCCCGTTGCGCTCGCTACCCGGGCCATCCCGCCGGTTCTGCTCACGACCGAGGCCGCAGTGCTCGCTCGCGCTTGCGACCCGGACGGTCCCGCGCGACTGGGGCGCTGTGCTCGCTGCGCTCGCGATCCGGGTCGTTCCGCCGGTTCGGTTCGTGATCGGGGTCGCCGTGCCCGGTGCGCTCGCGATCCGGGTCGTTCCGCCGGTTCGGTTCGCGATCGGGGTCGCCGTGCCCGCTGCGCTCGCGATCCGGGCGGTCCCGCCGGGGTTCGGTTCGCGATCGGGGTCGCCGTGCTCGCTGCGCTCGCGATCCGGGCCGTCCCGCCCGTTCCGCTCACGACCCGGGCCGCCATGCTCGCTCCGCCCACGTCCCGGGCCGCCATGCTCGTCGCCCTGCCGCCCGCAGCCCCCAGCCCCGCGCGCTACACCCGCGACCCACCCCACCCCACCCGTCGCACCCACGACCCACGCTCCACCCCGAACGTGCTCGCTGCGCTCACGCCCCGCGCCCTCATACTTCGTCCGCCCACGACCCGCCTCGGCCCGCCCACGACCCGGGCCCTCCGCCTACGCCCCGCGACCGACGCCAACCGACCAAGCGCCCCCACTTCCATCTCGGCGCCCCCAACCCCCCCAATCTCCCCCAACCTCCCAACCTCCCAACCCCCCTAAACCGCCCCCACCTTCGTCAAAAACGCCATCGTCTTCTCCGGGTCGTACATGAACTCCTCGAACTCCACCGGGTTGTCGAAAGCGCTCATCACCGCGTCGCACACGGCGGGGCACGTGTTGCCCGCGCCCATCAGCATCTGGACGTGCTCCGGGGGGACTCCGAGCAACGAGCTGGAGAACTTGACGCCGTGTCGGGCGCGGGACCAGAACGCGTCGAAGACCGACTGCATCCAGGCCGCGTCGAACGGGAGGTCGCCGCGCGCGACGATCTCGTTCAGGTACAGGTCGGCGGCTCGTGCGGCGTTGTTGGAACCCTGTCCGCTGATCGGGTCGTTGGTGACCAGGACGTCGCCGATGCCCAACGCGATACCGCCCATCGGCAGTTCGGCGATCGGCTTGCGCACGATCGGGGCGAAGCCGCCGCTGAGCACGCACATCGGGTCGGTGAGTTCGGCGCGGCTGATCCGGTCGTGGTCCCACGGCGCGAACTGCCGGACCAGGTCCCGCAGCACGGCCCAGTGGGTGTCGGGGTCGCGTACGTTGCGGAACACGTCCAGCGGGCCGCCCGGCACGGCTTCCAGCAGGATGATGTCGCACGGGCCGGACAGCGTCAGGCCCGGGAACATGATGATCTCGCCGATTCCGGGGATCGCGTTGACGTGCAGCGCGGCGTACCCGACCTCCGGGCGCGGCGTCGCGCCGTGGAAATAGGCCACCGACAACTGCCGCTGGGGCTTGGTGAATTCGGACTTCTCGTGATCGCGGTCGAACATCGACACCAGCTCGCCCTTGCCGGCGGCCACCACGACCAGGTCGTAGTTGCGGGTGTACCAGTCGATGTCGGAGACCGCGACCGGGTGCACCACCAGGTTGCCGCCGCGGGCCACGAACAGGTCCATCCACGCGGGCATCTTCATCCGCTGGTCGACCGACTGCGCGCCACCCAGATCGCCCAGCCAGTTCACCACCGGCGTGCCGTCCGGGCCGGGGATGGTGAACCCGGCCCGGTCGATCGGCGGCACGCGATCCGACCACAGGTCCAGGCCGTGCGGCTGCTCCAGCGCGATCGTCGACGGCATCATGATCTGCGTCGAGGTCACTCGCCCGGCGCGGATCTCGTCGGGAGTCCGCTCGGTCATCACGGTCACGTCGTAGCCGTGGGCCAGCAACCCCAGGCCGAGTTGGAGCCCCGATTGGCCGGCACCGACGATGAGGATCCTGCGCATGGCTGACGTCCCTTCCCCTGATCAAAGTCGACAGCATCGTATGGCTCGCGCTGCGTGTTCAGCGGAATACCGACCGAGAAAGAAACCGCACAGCCCGCGCGCGGCCGGCTCGTGCACAGCCGTCCCGCATACGGCCGTCCCGCGCACAGCCGTCCCGCACACGGCCCCGCGCAGCCCGCCACCGATCCGCCCGCCATCACGCAACGCGCCGCCACCCGACCCAACTCCGCTACATGAACCACGACTCCGCTACATGAACGACGACTCCGCCGTGAGCCCCAACCCCGGGTCCGCGCCCGTCACGATCGGCTGGCAGTTGCCCCAGCCGACCCCGCCGCCGACCGGGTCGGTCACCCGTACCACCGTGTCCCGGATCTGGTGCAGCCGGCGGGCCTGTTCGGGGGTCGAGCAGTCCGCGATCCGCTCGCCCTCCACGTGCAGGTCGCCGCGCCACTCGCCGTGGTGTCGGCCGTCCAGGCCGAAGTACAGGCCCGCGCCGAGGTGGAAGCCGGTCGCCGAGACCACCTCCAACTCCAGCGGCCGGGTCGAACCGTCCGCCATCGTCGCGTGCAACTTCCCGCCGAGCAGCCGCCGGTTGGCCGGGTCGTAGCTCAACTCCGGTACCAGGTCGGCCCATTCCTCCACGCGGCCGTCGGGGTGCTCGACCCCGCCCATCACCCGCTTCTGTGCGAAGCCGGGCCCATTGGTGATCTGGTAGTGCAGGAACAACGCGTACCGGCTGCCGTCCGCCCGCTCCATCAGGATGGGCGCCCAGATCATCCGGAACGACATCGAGGCGGGCATCCCGGCCGGCTCCAGGTCGGCCGCCGGCGCCCCCACGTCGTAGCGGGTGCCCCACGAGTGGTCGCGCGTCGACACCCACGTGTCGGGGGTGATCTCGGTGCGCTCGCCGTCCACTTCGACCCAGCCCGAGGCCACCCCGGTCTGGTGGTAGCGCACCAGGTCGGCGGTGGTGCGGTAGCCGCGCCGGTTGTGCGTACGGTCCTCGCAGACCGCCGGGACGGCCGCCTCGAAGGTCCAGTCGAAGGCGATCGGCTGGGCTTCGTTCGCCTCCAGGGCGAAGCGCACCACCCGGAGCGGCTCGATCACCTCGTAGCGGATCGGTCCCACCGTCGTGGTGTGCGGTTCGGGCGACAACCGGCGCGAGGCGCGGACCGTGAGCTGTTCGACGCCGCGCGAGATGCCCGCATAGCCGTCCATCACGTTGCGGTTCGTGTACTTGCCCAGCCCGAAGCCCAGTTGCAGGCTGCCGTCCCGGGCCGTGGCCATCGCGCAGACCTTCTCGGTCCACGACGGGTCGGTAGTGGCCACGGTCGCGAACGTCTCGGCGACCTGGTGGTGAAAGCCTTCGTCGGCCGCGGTGAGCGGCCCGATCGGGTTGGTCACGAATCCTCCGTGGATCGGTGTGGCGTCCCGAGCACCGGGACGCTGCCGGATTCTCCGCCGGACCCAGCCAACAGACCAGAGCCTTGACCTATGACAGAGAACCTGTTTTCGTCATCCGGGTATCCGAGGCACCGGGTCCCGTCGAATCACGTCGCGCGAGCGACATCGGAGGGGGAGCGCCACCATGGAACGTGTTCCGATCGACGGACCCCTGGCCGGCCTGCGCGTCGTGGACCTGTCCACGGCCGCGACCGGTCCGTACGCGGTGACCCTGCTCGCCGATCAGGGCGCCGACGTGATCAAGGTCGAACGCCCGGGGATCGGCGACATCTCCCGCTGGATCGGCACCGCGACCGGTGGCATCAGCGCGCTCTACCAGATGTGCAACCGCGGCAAGCGCTGCGTCGCGGTGGACCTGCGCACCGACCGGGGCCGCGACCTGGTGCGCGAACTGATCGCGCGGGCCGACGTGGTGGTGCAGAACTGGCGGCCCGGCGTGGCCGAACGGCTCGGCCTGGGCTACCCCGACGTGCGGCGGGACGACCTCGTCTACTGCTCGATCTCCGGCTTCGGGGCGCACGGGCCGTACGCCGGCAAAGGCGCCTACGACACGGTGATCCAGGCGTACGGCGGGATCGCCGAGAACCAGAAGGACCCGCAGACCGACCGCCCGAGGTTCTCCAACCAGGCCCTCGCCGACAAGGTCACCGCGCTCACCGCCGCGCAGGCGATCACCGCGGCCCTGTACGCCCGCGAGCGCGGACGCGGCGGCCAACATCTGGAACTGTCCATGCTGGACGCGGTGATCTCCTTCATGTGGGTCGACTCGGCCGGCAACGACGTGCTGCGCGACGGCGACGGCAGCCAACCCGGCAGCTTCGTCGCGGACGTACGCCCGTACGCCTTCCTGGACGGCTGGGGCATCGCCACGCCCACCTCGGACGCGGACTTCGCCGGCATGTGTCGGGCGTTCGGCGTCGACGGGTACGACGACCCCCGGGTGGCCACGATCGCCGAGCGCCGGCGCAACCGCGAGGTCGGCCACGCGTTGGTGACCCGCTGCCACGAGGCCGCGACCAAGCTCACCGTCGCCGAGGGCATCGCCCGCCTGGAGGCGCAGAACGTGCCGTGCGGGGTCGTACTGGGCCCCGCCGATCTCGCCGGCGACCCGCACATCGCCGCCGTCGGCGTGCTGGAGGACGATGTGCACCCCACCGCCGGTCGGCTGCGGCAGCCCCGGCATCCGGCGCTGTTCGGCGGTACACCCGCGCGGTTGGGCACACCGGCCCCCACGCTCGGCGCCGACACGGACGCGATCCTCGCCGAACTGGGCCTCGACACGGACCGGGTGGCCGAACTACGGGCGGCCAAGATCGTCTGCTAGGCCCCGCGGGCGGCGGCCGTGGGGACTGCGGCCGCCTCGTCCGCAAACGCCGGACGGGCTGATTCGGGCTTGCCCGGGCCTGTCGGCCCGGTCGTCCTCGAACGCCGGGCGGGCCGAGTCGGTGTGGTCGGGCCGATCGGTGTGGTCGGGCTTGCCGGCCGCGGTGCCGTCGCGTTGTGTAGAGGCGTCCTCGAACGCCCGACCGGCCCGATCGCGCCGCTCCCGATTCCTCAGGCCCGAAAGACCGTCCACTGGTCTCGGGCGCTCCAGCCCGAGTCGTGGCCCTCGTGGTCCTGGACGCGCACGCTCCAGTAGTACGTCTCGCCCCTCTCGACGCGGAGGCCGAAGGGGCGCACGCCGATGTGCTCGGCGGACTGGACCACGCCGCTGTCCCACACGGCGGGGTCCACGCCACCGTCGGTCACCGCGTCGACCGCGCGGGGGTCGGTCGAGACGACCAGGCGGTAGTTGCGCTGCGTCTGGATCCGGCCGCCCAGCCGGACCGTCCAGCTCATGCCGTCGGGGTCCGCCTCCGGGTTGTGCGCGGGCGCGACCGCGGTCAACGTGCGCGGCGAAGTGGGCGCCGTACAACCGAGGAGAGCGCCGGTCGACATCAGACCCATGAGAAGCACGAGGCCCACTCGGCCCACTCGGCCCATCTGTCGTACCGGCCTCACACACACCCCTGTTTCCGGCGGCAGATGATCACGGCGACTCTACGGATGTGACACGCGTCACCGGAAGTGCTCCGCCGGCGGGGCGCGCGACGTGCGCGGGTGGGCGGTATCCGGGTTGCGTCCGGGCCCGGGCGCGCGAGCAGGCAGGATAGAGCCTGTGACTCTCATCGATCTGCTCCCCGCCGAGGCCGACCCCGACGCCCTGTACGAAGCCTTCGCGTCGTACGCCGAGGAGCGTGGCCTCACCCTGTATCCCGCGCAGGAAGAGGCGCTGATCGAGCTTGTCTCGGGCAACAACGTCATCCTCAACACGCCGACCGGCTCGGGGAAGAGCCTGGTCGCCGCCGGCGGGCACTTCGCCGCGATGGCGCGCAAGGAGCGCAGCTTCTACACCGCGCCGATCAAGGCGCTGGTCTCGGAGAAGTTCTTCGACCTCGTCGCCCAGTTCGGCACCGAGAACGTCGGCATGATGACCGGCGACGCCTCGGTCAACGCGACCGCGCCGATCATCTGCTGTACCGCCGAGGTGCTGGCCAACATCGCGCTGCGCGACGGCGCGGACGCGGATGTCGGCTTCGTGGTGATGGACGAGTTCCACTACTACGGCGACCCGGACCGGGGCTGGGCCTGGCAGATCCCGCTGATCGAGCTGCCCAGGGCGCAGTTCCTGCTGATGTCGGCCACGCTCGGCGACATGGACCGCTTCCAGGGCGACCTGAAGCGACGCACCGGCCGGACCACCGCGATCGTCAAGTCGGCCACGCGCCCGGTCCCGCTGTACTTCTCCTACCGGGTCACCCCGCTGCACGAGACCATCGAGGAACTGCTGACCACGCGTGAGGCGCCCGTCTACATCGTGCACTTCACCCAGGCGTCGGCGGTCGAGCGGGCCCAGTCGCTGATGAGCATCAACATGTGCACGCGGGCGGAGAAGGATCAGATCTCGTCGGTGATCGGCGGTTTCCGGTTCACCACCAAGTTCGGCCGGCAGCTCTCGCGCTGGGTGCGACACGGGATCGGCGTGCACCACGCGGGCATGCTGCCCAAGTACCGCCGGCTGGTCGAGCGGCTGGCCCAGGCCGGTCTGCTCAAGGTGATCTGCGGTACCGACACGCTCGGCGTCGGGGTCAACGTGCCGATCCGTACCGTGCTGTTCACCGCGCTGTCCAAGTACGACGGCCAGCGGGTGCGCCGGCTGCGGGCGCGCGAGTTCCACCAGATCGCCGGGCGGGCCGGGCGGGCCGGCTTCGACACGGTGGGCAATGTGGTCGCGCAGGCTCCCGAGTACGAGATCGAGAACATCAAGGCGCTGGCCAAGGCCGGGGACGACCCGAAGAAGCGCCGCAAGGTGGTCCGCAAGAAGGCCCCCGAGGGCTTCGTGGGCTGGAACGACGAGACCTACACCCGGCTTCAGGAGGCCGAGCCGGAGCCGTTGGCGTCGCGCTTCCGGGTCACCCACGCGATGCTGCTCGCGGTGATCAACCGGCCCGGCAACGCGTTCGAGGCGATGCGGCACCTGCTGGTCGACAACGACGAGCCGCGAGCCCAGCAGTTGCGGCACATCCGGCAGGCGATCGCGATCTATCGTTCGCTGCTGGACGGCGGCGTGGTGGAGAAGCTCGACGCTCCGGACGAGGAGGGTCGGATCGTTCGGCTCACCGTGGACCTCCAGGCCGACTTCGCGCTCAACCAGCCGCTGTCCACGTTCGCGCTGGCCGCCTTCGACCTGCTCGACCCGGAGGCGCCGACCTACGCGCTCGACGTGCTCTCGGTGGTCGAGGCCACCCTCGACGACCCGCGCCAGATCCTCGCCGCGCAGCTCAACAAGGCCAAGGGCGAGGCGGTCGGCCAAATGAAGGCGGACGGCATCGAGTACGAGGAGCGGATGGAGCGGCTCGCCGACATCCAATACCCGCGCCCGCTCGAAGAGTTGCTCGAACACGCCTACGCCATCTACATGCGCAGCCACCCGTGGGTCGGCGACCACCCGCTGTCGCCCAAGTCGATCGTGCGGGACATGTACGAGCGGGCGATGACCTTCGGCGACTACGTCGGCTGGTACGAACTCGCGCGCACCGAGGGCATCGTGCTGCGCTACCTGGCGAGCGCCTACAAGGCGCTCAACCAGACCGTGCCGGACGACGCGAAGAACGAGGACCTGCACGATCTGATCGCGTGGCTGGGCGAGTTGGTCCGACAGGTCGACTCCAGCCTGCTCGACGAGTGGGAGAAGCTGGCCAACCCGGATGCGACCCAGGAGGAACTCGACGACATCGAGGGCCGCACCACGCCGGTCACCGCGAACGAGCGGGCGTTTCGGGTCCTGGTCCGCAACGCGCTCTTTCGCCGGGTGGAACTCGCGGCCCTGCGGCGCTACTTCCAGCTCGGCGAATTGTCCGAGCAGGAGGGCGACGGCAACTGGGACGCGGAGCGCTGGCAGGACGCGTTGGAGGACTACTGGGACGAGCACGACTCGATCGGTACCGGTCCCGACGCGCGCGGCCCCAAGCTCATGCAGATCACCAAGGAGGACTCGGCGTGGCGGGTCCGTCAGGTCTTCGACGACCCGGCGCAGGACCACGACTGGGGGATCACCGCCGAGGTGGACCTGACCGAGTCGGACGAGACCGGGCGCGCGGTGCTGCGGGTGGTCGCGGTCGATCGCATGTGAACTCGTCCGGGTGCGCGGCGGTCGGGCAGACTGGGCCGATGACGAAGAAGCGGTCCGGCGTCGACGCCCACGGTTCGATCCTGTCCTGGCGTTCGCACAACTCGGTGTTGTCGATCGCCTCCGAGGGTTCGGTGCTCTCGATCGGCTCGGTCGGCTCGGTGTTGTCGATCGGTTCGGTCGGCTCCGCCCTGTCCGCCGGGTCGATCGGTTCGACCCTGTCGGCCGCCTCGATCGGCTCCTACCTGGGCGTGGCCTCGGCGTTCTCGGCCCAGTCGGTCTGGTCCGCCTTCTCGTTCCAGTCCAGCGGCGCGATCTTCGACCACCACAACACCCGAAAACTCGCCCGCCGAGCAGCCCTGCCCACCGCCGCCGCCCTGGCCACCCTCGCCACGGCGGCCCTCCTCACCCGCCGACCCCTCCGCTGAACCGGCGACCCGCCCTCGGCCGACCCGCCCGATTCGCCGGCCCGTGATCCCCGGCCGGCGAGGTCAGCCCAGGTCCAGGTCGTTTGCCGGCTTCGAGGTGGGGCGGGGGGTGGGGGTGCGCTTGGTGCCGGCGAAGGCGGTGAGGTCGTAGGCCGTTTCGGCGTGTACGGCCAGGTCCAGGCCGACCTGCTCGTGGTCGGCGTGGGCGCGGAAGCCGATGGTGCGGTCGATCACCTTGGCGATCGTGTACGTGACGCCGAAGGAGAACGCGGTCACCACCACGATCGCCACCACCTGCTTGCCCAGCAGCGCGAGGCCGCCACCGTGCAGCAGGCCCGCCGGCCCGCCGGTGACGTCGGCGGCGGCGAACAGGCCGATCAGCAACGTACCGACCACCCCGCCGACGTAGTGCACGCCGACCACGTCGAGCGAGTCGTCGTAGCCGAAGCGGTGCTTCCAACCCACCGCGAAGCTGCACAGCACCCCCGCGACCAGGCCGATCGCCATCGCGCCGGGCAGATCCACCACGCCACAGGCGGGGGTGATCGCGACCAGGCCCGCGACCGCGCCGGAGGCCGCCCCGAGCGTGGTGGCGTGCCCGTCCCGGCGCTTCTCCACCGCCAGCCAGCCGAGCAGCGCGGTGCACCCGGCCGCCTGCGTGTTCACCAGCGCCTGAGCGGCCAGGCCGTTCGCGCCCAGCGCCGAGCCGCCGTTGAAGCCGAACCAGCCGAACCACAACAATCCGGCCCCGAGCACCACGAGCGGCAGGTTGTGCGGTCGCATCGGATCACGCTTGAAGCCGATCCGCGGGCCGAGTACCAGGGCCACCGCCATACCCGCCGCGCCGCAGTTGATCTCGACCACCAGGCCGCCCGCGAAGTCGAGTGCGCCGAGCCGGTGCGCGATCCAGCCGTTCGGCCCCCACACCCAGTGCGCCAGCGGCACGTATACGCAGATGACCCAGACCGCGCAGAAGAGCACCCACGCCTTGAACCGGGTGCGGTCGGCGATCGCACCGGAGATCAGCGCCACGGTCAGGATCGCGAAGGTCAACTGGAACGCCATGAACAGCAGCTCGGGCACCGTGCCGTGCAGGTCGGTCGGCTTGGTGCCGGCCATGAACACGTCGCCGAGATCACCGAGCAGCCCGCCGCCCACATCGCCGCCGAAGGCCAGGCTGTAGCCGAAGGCGATCCAGACCACGGTCACCACCGCGATCGCCACGAAGCTCATCATCAGCATGTTGAGCACACTCTTGGCCCGGACCATGCCGCCGTAGAAGATCGCCAGGGCGGGGGTCATCAGCAGCACGAGCGCCGTGGCCACCAGCAACCACGCGGTGTCTCCGGCGTTCGGGGCGTCGGTCGCGACGGTCATGCGGCTCCCTCATGGGCCTGATCGGGTCGGGGACTGTGGTCAGGGTGGGCAGCCCGGGTTTCCTGCCGTATACCTCGGTGTTACGCGCGGGTTAAGGAACCGGCCCCGTGTTACGCGCGGATTGCCCGACGGTGAGCGAGTGCTCACACGGTGAGCGCCCCGACACGCTCACGAAACACACACCCGCGCAGCGCCGATCCGAAACACACCCGCACGGCACCGATCCGAAACACCACGCACGCAAGCAGCGCAGCCGCGGCAGGCATCGCCCACCTCGCGGCACCCATCCGGACCCTGTCTCGGTCCCCGCCCCGCTCCCGCCCCGCCCCCGGCCCTACTCCGGTGCCCGGCCGCCCGACCGTCGGGTGACCAGCCGGGCGACCGCGCCCAACCGCTCGCCGTGGCCCGTCACCCGCCGACCGGTCACCCCCTTGAGACCGTTCACGGTCAGCGCGACCGCGACCCGGCCGGCGGCGTCGAAGACCGGGGCGACCAGGGTCGAGATGTCGTAGACGGTGTCCGGGTCGACCGCGACCAGCTCGTACTCCTCCTCCCCGAGCGCGGCGGCCAACTCGGCCAACCGGTCGCGCAACAGCGTCGCCTCGCACGGGTGTTCGGCCATCCGCTCCAGCGTGTCGCCGATCCGGGTCCGGGTCGGACTGTCCAGGGTGATCGAGTAGCCGCGCTCGCGCACCGCCGCCAGCGTCGGCGGCAGGTGGATCCGGGCCGTACCGCGCACCCGTTCGTCCAGCCGGTCCAGCCACGCGTCCACCTCCGCCGGCGTGGACCAGGCGTGGAAGACCTGGCCCAGCGGTGGCACCATCCGCAACCGCTGCCCCACCCGCACGTCGGCGGAGGCCAGTTGCGGCCGGCCCTCGACGGCCAGGATGACGATCTCGTCGCCCACCGCGACGCTGGCGATCACCTCGGTGTCGAACTCGTCCGCCATCTCCCGCAGTTGGCCGCGAGCCAGGTCCACCGCCGGGTTGCCGCGCAGCGCCGCGTCCCCGAGCGCGACCAGGGCCGGACCCAACTCGTAGGTCTTGCGGCGCGGATGCCGCACCAGATATCCGGCGTCCTCCAGTGCCTGGAGCACCGACAACGCGGACGCGAGATTGATGCCGAGCGCGGCGTGCAGCTCGGACAGCGTGTACGCGCCGCCCGGATGCGCGGCGAAGAAGTTCAGAATCTCGACCGCACGACCGGCGGCCAGGGCGGGACGAACCATGACGGCGACTCTCCGACCCCCGGGCACCTTGTGGCCGGTACCTCGGCGGGTCACACTCGGGACCACGAAATACGGGATTCGAAAACATTTTTCAATATATCGAAAATGGAGTCCGCGATGAAGCTCGACGTGCTCTACGAAGTGGACGTGCCGCGCCCGTGGCACGGTGAACACCCGTACGGCCAACGGCGCGAGGAACAGCGTGCGTATCGCGAGGCGGTCGAGCAGATCCGGCTGGCCGACCGGATGGGCTTCAACACCGTCTGGGCGGTGGAGCACCACTTCCGCGAGGGCCGCTCGCACATGCCGGCCTCCGAGGTCTTCCTCGGTCACCTGGCAGGCATCACCGAGCGGATCCGGATGGGCTTCGGCGTCACGCTGACCCCGTTCGGGTTCACGCCGCCGCAGCGGATCGCGGAGAAGGTCGCGACCGTGGACATCCTGTCCGGCGGCCGGGTCGAGTGGGGGACCGGTCGGTCCACCCCGATGGAGCAGACCGCGTTCGGCGTGGACATCGCCCGCTCGCGGGACGACTGGCGCGAGGCGATCGAGATCGTCACCGGCATGTGGCGCGAGGAGTACTTCGAGTACGAGTCGGAGCGCTTCTCCTTCCCGCGCCGGATGGTCACGCCCAAACCGTTCCAGGACCCGCACCCGCCGTGCTGGATGGCCGCCACGTCACAGGGCTCGGCGGAGATCGCCGGCCGCAACGGGTTGGGCATGTTGTCCTTCTCGATCATGCAGCCGCTGGAGACGATGGCCGCCCAGGTGGCCGCCTACCGGGCGGCGGCACAGACCCCGACGCCGCTGACCGAGGTGACCACGAACAAGGTCGCGGCCTACACCCTGGTGCACACGACCGGACGCAAGCAGATCGACCGGCGGGTCTGGGACTCGGTCGCGTGGTGGTACAAGAACCTGGCGATGTTCACCCTCGAATGGGAACTGCCGCACCTCTCCCCGGCCGAACAGGACAAGACCTTCCCGCTCCTGAAGCCGATGTTCGAAGGCACCGTGCCGGTGGAGACCTTCGACGCGGCGGACATGATCGTGATCGGCGACGTGGAGACCTGCATCCGCAAGATGAAGCGTTACGCCGACCTGGGCGTGGACGAGCTGATCTGCTACGTCCAGTGGGGCTTTTTGGAACACCGCGACATCATGCGGACGATCGAAATCCTGGGCAAGGAAGTCATTCCGGAACTGGAGAAGTACCAGCCGAACACCTGACGCCCGACCCGTGTTGCGCGTCCCGTGCCCCGCAGCCCGCGAGGCGCGACGCCAGGATGTGCGATCCGGCCGGACGATCCCTCGATTCCGGTGCTCACCAAGCGCGTTCGAGCGATGCGTTGTACGGTCCCTGGGTGACAGTCACACCGCTTGCCCACTGGCCCGCCGACTACCCGAGCGACTACGCGGTGGTGGACGTGGAGACCACCGGGCTCCGTAGTTCGGATCGCATCGTCTCGGTCGCCGTGGAGTTGCTCGATCGAGCCGGTACGGTGACCGACCGGTGGTCGACGCTGGTGGACCCGGAACGGGATCCCGGGCCGGTGCACATCCACGGACTGACCCCGGAACGGCTCGCGGGCGCGCCCACGTTCGACCGGATCGCGGACGACTTGGCCGAGTACCTGGACGGGCGGGTGCTGGTCGCGCACAACGCGCCGTTCGACTGGGGGATGTTGACCTCGGAGTACCGCCGGCTGGACACGCCGTGGCCGATGCGCCGACGGTTGTGCACGATGGCGCTGGCGCGACATCTGGAACTGCCGATCGGCGACTACAAGCTGGCCACCCTCGCGGCGCACTACCGGGTCCGCCAACTGCGCGCGCACGACGCGGTGGACGACGCGCGGGTGCTCGGTGAGATCTTCCGGTACGGCCTGCACGAGGCGGCCGGGGCCGGCCTGCCGCTGCCGTTGGCCGTGCCCGACAGCGGCTCCGGGCTGCGGCGCGGGGCGGCGGCGCGCAAGCGGATCCCGGAGCGGGCCGCCGGGCCGAAGGCGCCCTGCCCGTGGACGAATCCGGGCCGGCTCGACCTCGCGGTCGGTCTGGTCCAGGGCATGCGGGTGGCCTTCACCGGCGGCGCGGGCCATGCGCGCGAGCAGTTGGAGCGACAGGCGGCCGAGGCCGGTCTGTACGTGGCGACTTCGGTCAGCGGCAAGACCTCCGTCCTGGTGACCGAGGACCCGGGCAGCGGCAGCGGCAAGAACCGTACGGCCGCGCGCCTGGGCACGCCGGTGATCGACGAGGCCACCTACCTGCGGCTGTTGGCCCGGGTGCACCCGGGCACCCCGATCGCCGGATCCGCCCCGGTGCGAGTCCCGGCCCCACGCCCGGAGCCGGAACCCGAGCCGGAACCCGCACCCGTCTCGGGGGTGGCCGACACTCCGTCGCCGCCGTCCACCCGCCCGACGGTGCGTCAGGTCCTGGTTCTCCAGGGCCGGGACGAGCACGCCGAGGGCGGCCGGGTGCGCCAACTCGTGAGCGAATCGGGCGCCCGGCTCCGGATCAACCTCACCTCGACCGTGGACACCGTGCTGGTGTTGCCCGGCGCGGCGAGCGATCCCCGGATCGCCCGGGCCCAGGCGTTCGGCGCGGTCTGCCTGACCGAAGCCCAGTGGCGGGCGGCACCGACCGAGGCGCCGACCCCCGCCCCCGCCTCCTCCGGCCCCGGTGCGAGCGCGAGCAACCTTCCGCGCGGCGGTGCGGTGCAACTGCCCGGCGACGCCCGGCCCGGCCGGTGGATCCTGAACGCCTCGTGGGCGTGGGATCGCCCCGACGAGGACATCGACATCGTGGCGTTCCTGCTGGACGAGCACGAACGAGTACGCGGCGATTCCGATTTCGTGTTCTGGAACCAGCCGGTCGCCCCGCTGGACGTGGTCGCACTGGACGCGTCCGGCCCCGCCGAGCAGACCGTCACCCTCGAACTGGATGCGCTGCCACGTGACGTACATCGCGTCGTGGTCGCGGCTTCGGTCGACGGGACGAGCACGTTCGCGGCGGTCGGGCCGATCGAGATCGACGTGGCGCCGTTCCAGGCCACCTCGTTCCGCCGCTCGGTGCTCGACGCCGCCACGGTCGAACGGGTGTTGCTGCTCGGCACGTTCTACCGCCACGGTGTCGGGTGGAAGTTCCGTACGGAGGGTCAGGGCTACGAGTTCGACCTGGCCGGGTTGGCCGGCTCGTTCGGCGTGGAGATCGCCTGAGACCCCGTGCCGACCGGCGGGTAACCGGAGCACGATTCGGTGCCCGGGCGGTGGAGTGGTTTGCTTGACCCGGCCGACAGCAATCGAGGGCAAGGAGTGGTCATGGCGCAGGTCAGGGCAACCGCACACACGACTGTGGCGGCGGAACCGGAGGCGGTTTTCGCGGCCGTCGCGGATTACGCGGCCGTGCGGCCCAAGCTGCTCACCGAGCACTTCTCGGAGTACGACGTGCGCGAGGGCGGCAAGGGTGCCGGCACGGTGGCGCACTGGCGCCTGCAGGCCACGAGCAAGCGCTCGCGCGACTGCCTGGTGACGGTCACCGAGCCGGCCGCCCTGACGCTGGTGGAGACCGACGCCAACTCGTCGATGGTCACCACCTGGACCGTGTCGGCGGACGGCGCGGGCAGCCGGGTCGAGATCGTCACGGTGTGGAACGGGGCCGGCGGCATCGGGGGCTTCTTCGAGAAGACCTTCGCGCCGGCCGGGCTCAAGCGGATCTACGACGGCGTGCTCGCGAAGCTCCCCGACGCACTCTGAGCAGACGCAGGCCGGCCCCGCCTCCAGGCGGAGCCGGCCTGCGTCGGGCCGGGACGTGCGTTCGATCCGCCGGCGGGTTCGTGGAACCCGGCGGGGGATCGGGGACCGGTCCCGACGGTCAGGTGAGCAGCGAGCCCGCGCCGAGGCCCAGGGCCGCGGCCGAGACCAGCCCGAAGAAGCCGACCCACACCGCCCCGGGGATCCGGGTCAGGTCGGCGAGCTGGTCCGCGTCCGACCAGGGGGCCCGCCCGCGGCTGCGCATCTGCTGGAGTTCGAGCACCGGCCGTACCCCGGCCACGAGCAGGAACCACACCAACAGGTAGGCGAACGCCGCCTGGATCCGCGCACTGGCCAGCCAGGAGATCGCGAAGATCACCCCGCCGGTCACCAGCAGCACCAGGGCGCCGAACCAGTTGCGTATCGCGATGAACATCAGCGCGAGCAACACCAGCGCCACCCACAACACCATGGTGATGTGCGCCCCCGCGAGCAGCGCCGCGCCACCCGCGCCCAACAGGGACGGCGTGATGTAGCCGGCCATCGCGGTGAGCACCATCCCCAGGCCGCGCGGCCTGCCCACGGACACGGTCACGCCCGAGGTATCCGAGTGCAGCCGGATCCCGGACAATCGACGCCCGCTGAGCAGCGCGACCATCGCGTGACCACCCTCGTGCGCGATCGTCACCACCGACCGCAACGGCCGCCAGGTCGGGCGATACAACACCACCACGACCGCGACCGCCCCGGTCACGAGCGCGAGCCAACTCGGCGGATCCGGTTGGGTCCCGATCACCCGGTCCCACAGATCCTGCAACGACACCGTGTCGACGCTGCTCACGCCACCCCTCTCGTCCGACTTCCGTCCCCGACCCCCGCCGCGAACGCTACCGCCCGCCTCGCCCCGTCCACCCCCACCCCAACCCCCCTGTAACGCGACTGTCGCCAACCCGAACCCCCACCAACACCCCACGCCTCCCCGCGCCCACGGCGGGGGCCGGCCGGGTGCGGTCTGCTGCGCTGAGCTCGCGGGGTGGGCCGGCCGGGTTCGTTGCGCTGACGGGGTGGGTGGGTCGCTGCGTTGTGCTCGCGGGGTGGGTCGGCTGGTTTGTTGCGGTTGCGAAGTGGGTCGGCCGGCTTGCTGCGCTCGCGGGGTGGGTGCGGTGCGGCGCGCTCGCGGGGTCGTTGCGCTTGGGGACTGTGTGGCTTCGTTTGTCGGTCTTGCTTCGGTTTCCTTACCTCGGTGGTTCGTTTGTTGGGTCGAGGTGGTGTTGTGGGAGCTCGACGCGTACCCCGCCGCCCAGGACGAGTCGGTCGTGGGGGGCGAGGAGTTCCTCCGTGTCCGCGTCGAGTGGGCGGCCGGGTTCGTGGGTCGAGCCGTTCCATCGCTCGATTTCCGTGCCGTTGGAGGAGCCCAGGTCGACGGCGAACACGTGCTCGCCGGCCCGCCCCTCCGCGAAGCGCAACAGCACGTGTTGGCGGCTCACATACCGCACCGCCTCGCCGAAGCGGTCCTGTCGGCTGCCCAGGTCGTAGCCGTTCGCGATCCGGCCCCGGCCGAGTACGAGGTTGCTGCCCAATTCCAGCGGGAGGCGCTCGATCGGCTCGCCGGTGGCGTGGTCGGCCAGCTCGACCTGCCGGGTCGGCCGCCGGGGCCCCAGCGCTCGGAGCGGGCTCGCGCACTCCGGGCAGACCGCCCCCGCGCGGGCATCCACGCGGGGCCAGACCGGGAGCCGGCCCGTCCACATGCGCGCGTACACACACAGCGGCTCCTCGCATCGCCACCGGGTGTTCGCGATCCCCGGGTGTTCGCCAGGGTCGAAGTGTTCGTCCCGAAGCCCCGCGAACTCCCCGCCGGCCGTGACCTCGTCGCCACCCGCGACCTCTCGGCCCCGGAACCCCGTGGCCTCCCCGCCCCGATGCCCCGCGCCCGCCCCGTCCTCGAAATCCCCCCGCCCCCGCTCCCGTTCCGCCCCGATTCCGCGCAGCACGAACCGCACTCCCCGGGCGTCCTGGTGCCAGTGATGGAACCGCTCCGGGTGTGCCGGGATCCACGGATGCCGGCGTCGGAAATCGAGGAAGAAGTCGCCGCTGAGCACGTGCAGCCCGTCGGCCTCGGCGCGTTCGAGGACGAGCGTGTCGGCGACCGGGCGCAGGGTCACCTCGCCGTCGGCCACGCGCCGCCGCAGGTCGCGTCGATCGGTCGCGTCCAGCGCGTGCAACAACGCCTTGTCCGCGACGAGTTCGATCCGGACGTCGGCGCCGTGCCGAGCCCGCCAAGCGTCCACGACGGCGTCCAGACGGGCCAGAAACGGCCCCTTCTCGCCGATCGGATACAGCTCTTCGGAGTGACACACATTGGCCACATCCACGATCGCGTCCCACACATCGTCCCCCTGATCGAGCCTCGCCCAATTCCTATCCGAAACCCGGTCGCCCCGCTCGGCTACACGCCCTAACGTGCCACCGTGATCCAGACCCTGGCCCTGTCCGCCCAAACCACCCCGACCGCCGACCTGTTGGCCCGGGCCGCCGTCGCGCGCGGAATGTCCGTCGCGGTGCTCACCGGCCCGCGTCCCGACCTGCGCGGATCCGCGGCCTACTACGGCGGCCCCCGATTCGCCGACACGGTGGTCGATTCGCTGGACGTGGCCCTGCTGGAGCCGGCCGACCACTGGCTGAGCACGCTGCCCGAGCGCTGGACGCGGCGGGAGATCACGGCGACGACCATGGACGAGGCGCGCCGGTTGCGAACGCCGGTCTTCGTCAAGCCGCCGAGCGACAAGTCGTTCGAGGCGGCCGTGTACGCCGACGGCACCCGGCTGCCGCGGACCGTGCCCGGTCGGACGCCGGTCCTTCTCAGCGAGATCCGGACATTCGTCGTCGAGTACCGGTTGTTCGTACTGGACGGCGTCGTGCACACCGGTTCGCGCTACGCGACCTTCGGCCGACTCGACCCGCTGCCGCTCACCGAGGATCCTCGGTCCGGCGAACTACTCTCCTTCGCGGCCGAGTTGCTCGCCCACCCGGACGCCGACCTGCCCGGCGCGGTGGTCGTTGACGTCGGCCTGGCCGGTACCGCCGATTCCGCCGAGGAGCACTGGGTCGTGGTCGAGGCCAACATGGCCTGGTTCAGCAACAGCTACGCCGCCGACCCCACCCGTTGCCTGGACACCGTCCTGGCCGCAGCCGGCCCGCGAACCGCCCTGCCCACCGTCGATCGACGCTTCGTCCGCCCTCGATCCCAGCCGTGACCGGCGTCGCGCGTCACGGGGTGGGCCCGGGTCTGGAGCGGGGGTCGGGTCCGGCGGCCTCGGCGGCCAGGTAGACGGCGGCCAGGCTGGTGACGCAGGTCAGGTTGGTGCCCAGGCCCGGGGGGACGATCCAGGTCATCGACGAGCCGGGGTAGGGGCGCGGGCCGGGCAGGGTGAGGCAGCCGCCGTGGCCGACGTAGTGGTATCGCGTGCCGTCGGCCGGGCCGACCGCAGCGAGCCACACCTCGGCGCTGCCGGGCCCGACCAGGTAGGCCCACTTGCCCGCGTGCTCCTCGGCGATCACCGCGCCGGTGGGCTCGGCCGCGGCGGTGAGCAGATCCAGTACGACGGCGCCCAGTCGGGCCCGCATCACGACCGCGTCGAACAGCCGGCCGGTGTCCGCCGCGCGGCGTGCGCCGGGGTTGGTCAGCCAGGTGTACCGCGTGTCGCGCGGATCGCGGGTGGCGGCGCTGATCCACGCGATGCCTGCCTGGTTCACGCCGGCATCTTGCTCCTGCAGCACGTTCCCTCGCCTCCCAATGGTCGGGAAAAGGCGCGACCGGTCACTCGCGGATCCCCTGCCGAGTGGTCGAGGAGTCGCTGTAAGTAGCGTCCTCGGTGAGCGCAATAAGTGCAAGTCAAACAACTCACTCGACTTGCAGCGTGTCGGACATGAGTACCATGACGGCGCACACGGACGACCCCTCGGAAATCTGCGTGTGTCGGGGGTCTTCAGGTTGTTCGAGCTTGGTTTCCGGACCTCGTTCGGGCTTGCCGGATCGGGAGGACCCATGGGCGCCGAGCAATACCCCACAGTGCGCAGACGTGTTCTGGGCGCCAACCTGCGCCGCCTGCGCGAGGACAGGTCGCTACTGCTCGAGGACGCCGCCGACGCCCTCTCCTGCCATCCCGCGAAGGTCAGCCGGATCGAGTCCGGCCGCAGCGGGATCCGCGCACTCGATCTGAAGGCGCTGCTCGACCTGTACGAGGTACGCGATTCGGCCGCGCGCGAGGGCTGGCTGGCGCTGGCCCGCGAGGGTCGTCGACAACGCTGGTGGCGCGACCTCGCCGATCGACTGCCGCAGGACTTCCTGGACTTGATCGGCCTGGAGGCCGAGGTGGCGTCCTGCCTGGGGTTCCAGCCGAGCATCATTCCCGGACTGTTCCAGACCGAGGAGTACGCCACGGCGGTGATCCGCGGCGGCACCGTGGGTCCGGTCGACGAACAATGCCGCACCCGGGTCCGGGTACGGCTGGATCGACAACGTGTGCTCACCCGCGAGGAACCGGCGCCGCTGGAGGTGCTGATGGTGATCGGCGAGGCCGCGCTGCGCCAGGAAGTGGGCGGACGACGGGTTCTGCGCGAGCAACTCGTTCACTTGATCGAAATTGCGCGACTGTCGAACGTGACCGTGCAAGTACTACCCTTTTCGGCAGGCGCCTATCCGGGCGGCCCCACGCCGTTCTCGATCTACGGATTCCCTCCCCCGTCGGGGATGGAAGTGGTTTCGCTGGAGAACATCACCAGCCACGCGTACCTGGAAAGAGCCCAGGACACCGCTCACTACGGCAAGGTCTTCGCCGACTTGCGGGGCATCGCCCTCAGCCCCGTCGAGTCCGAAGCCTTCATCGCGGCCAGTGCCCAGCACCTCGCAGACCGAGTCACTCGCGACCGGAGCGACTCGCCGACTGAGTAGGAAGAACGCCATGTCCGACAACGCCATGTCCGCGAACACCGCGCCCCGTTGGGCCAAAAGCTCCTACAGCATGCAGAACGGGGACTGCACCGAGATTCGCCCGCACCCGGACGGCACCGTCGACGTCCGGGACAGCAAGGACCCGGCCGTGGGCATGCTGACCCTCGCCCACACCCCCTGGACCACCTTCGTCGGCACCCTGCGCACCAACCCCTGACCGACGCCACCCGACCGACCACCCCCGACCGACCACCCCCGACCGAGGCCGGCGGGCCGCCCCACCCCCCGAAGGGCGGCCCGCCGACCCACCGCGCCGCACCCCCGACGCCGCGATCCGCCACGCCACGCCCGCGCCGCGCCGGAATCGGGTCGAGTCCAGCCCCGGCTCCCGGTACGCTCCGGGGGCATGGTCGCCCCCTCCGGATCCCCCCGCATGCCCGACAAGCCCACGCTCGACGGGCTGGAAGCGAAATGGTCGCGCGTCTGGGAAGAGACGGGCGTATACCGCTTCGACCGGAGCCGGACCCGCGCGGAGATCTACTCGATCGACACCCCGCCGCCCACGGTCAGCGGATCGTTGCACGTGGGACACGTGTTCTCGTACACCCACACCGACGCCGTCGCCCGCTACCGGCGGATGTGCGGACGCGAGGTCTTCTATCCGATGGGGTGGGACGACAACGGCCTGCCCACCGAGCGCCGGGTGCAGAACCACTTCGGCGTGCGCTGCGACCCCGCGCTGCCCTACGACGCCGACTTCGTGCCGCCCGAGCAGCCGGACGGGAAGTCGGACGACAAGCCGGACAAGAAGTCGGCCGGCCGGCAAATCCCCGTTTCCCGCCGGAACTTCATCGAACTCTGCGAGCAACTGACCCACGAGGACGAGAAGGCGTTCGAGGAACTGTGGCGGCTGCTCGGCTTGTCCGTCGACTGGACGATGACCTACCAGACCATCGACACGGCTTCGCGCACCGCCTCCCAGCGGGCCTTCCTGCGCAACCTGGAGCGCGGCGAGGCTTATCCGGCCGAGGCGCCCACGCTGTGGGACGTCACCTTCCGCACCGCGGTCGCCCAGGCCGAGTTGGAGGACCGGGAGCGTCCCGGTGCCTTCCACCGACTGGTGTTTCGCGGGCCGACCGGCGACGCGCTGGAAATCGCCACCACCCGGCCGGAGTTGTTGCCCGCGTGCGTCGCACTGGTCGCGCATCCCGACGACACGCGCTACGCCCACCTGTTCGGGAGCAGCGTGCGCACCCCCCTGTTCCGGGTGCCGGTGCCGGTCTACGCGCATCCGCTGGCCGACCCGGAGAAGGGTTCCGGGATCGCCATGGTGTGCACGTTCGGCGATACCACCGATGTCACCTGGTGGCGTGAACTACGTCTGAACACACGGGCCGTGCTCGGTCGGGACGGCCGCTTCCGGAGCGATCCACCGGCCGGGCTCGACACCCCCGAGGCGGTCCGCGCGTACGCCCGGCTGGCCGGCGCGACCGTGTTCACCGCGCGCGAGCGGATCGTGGCGATGTTGCGCGAGAGCGGCGAACTGGTCGGCGAACCGAAACCGATCACGCACGCGGTCAAGTTCTACGAGAAGGGCGACAAGCCGCTCGAAATCGTCACCACCCGGCAGTGGTACCTGCGCAACGGCGGGCGCGACGCGGACCTGCGCGACCGACTGCTGGCCCGAGGCGCCGAGTTGACCTGGCACCCCGCGCACATGAAGGTCCGCTACGACACCTGGGTCGAGGGCCTCAACGGCGACTGGCTGATCAGCCGGCAGCGCTTCTTCGGCGTCCCGGTGCCGCTGTGGTATCCGTTGGACGAGACCGGATCACCGCGCCACGACATGCCGTTGCGGCCGGCCGAGGCGGATCTGCCGATCGACCCGTATACCGACGTGCCGCCCGGCTACCGGGCGGAACAGCGGGGCGAGCCGGGCGGGTTCGTCGGCGACGCGGACGTGATGGACACGTGGGCGACGTCCTCGCTCACGCCGCAGATCGCGGGCGGTTGGGGGCGCGACGAGGATCTGTTCGCCCGGGTCTTCCCGATGGACCTGCGCCCACAGGCGCACGAGATCATCCGTACCTGGTTGTTCTCCGCCGTGGTGCGGGCGGATGCGGAGAACCACAGCCTGCCGTTCGCACACGCGGCGATCTCCGGTTGGATCCTGGACCCGGACCGCAAGAAGATGTCCAAGTCCAAGGGCAACGTGGTCACTCCGGTCGACCTGCTCGCGCAACACGGCTCGGACGCGGTGCGCTACTGGGCGGCGAGCGGCCGGCCCGGGGTGGACACCGCGTTCGACGTCGGCCAGATGAAGGTCGGCCGGCGGCTCGCGATCAAGCTGCTCAACGTCGGCCGGTTCGTGCTCTCGATCGGCGCGGCCCAGGCACCCGATGCCGCCCACGCGCCCGACGCGGCCGGGGCACCCGACCCGACCGAAGCCCCCGCGGCGGTGTGCGAACCGCTCGACCTGGCCCTGCTCGCCGAGTTGGCGGAGGTGGCCCGCGCGGCGACCGAGGCGTTCGAGGACTACGACTACGCCCGGGCGTTGGCGCGCACCGAGCGGTTCTTCTGGTACTTCTGCGACGACTACGTCGAGTTGGTCAAGGCCCGTGCGTACGGCGAGGCCGGTTCGCCGGCGGGTGCCGAGTCGGCTCGGGCCACACTCGCGAGTGCGCTGTCCGTACTGCTGCGACTGCTCGCGCCGGTGTTGCCGTTCGCGACCGAGGAGGTGTGGTCGTGGTGGCAGCCCGGCTCGGTGCATCGGGCGGGTTGGCCCGCGCCGCAACCACCGGCGGCCGACCGGGCGTTGCCGGGCATCGCGTCCGAACTGATCGCCGGCGTGCGCAAGGCCAAGTCCGCCGCGCAGGTCTCGATGCGTGCCGAGGTGGCGGTGCTCACGGTCACCGGCGACCCGGCCGACCTGGCCCGGGTGGCCCTGATCGAGACGGACCTGCGCGCGGCCGGACACATCGCCCGTATCGATCCGGTGCCGGCGGAGGGCCCGCTCATGGTGGAGGTCGGCCTCCGGGGATGATCACCGACCGGGTTCGACGGCCATAATCATTGACTCGGCCAAGCACCCGTAGTACCCGTTGGCCATGACCACCGAGCACGCCGAGCCGCACGCCGAGCAGGCTGCCGCAGATCCGGCCGAGCAGCACACCGCGGACCACATCGAGCACCACCCCGACGACCGGTTCCACCCCCCGACCAGCGACGACCCGTACTGGTCGGAGACCTCCTGGTTCACCTTCACGGTGCCGCACAAGCGGCTGTCCGGACAGCTCTATCCGTTCTTCCGGGCGAACCAGGGGGTCGCGGCGGGTGGCGCGTACTTCTGGGACGACAGTGGGCAACACCCGCACGAGGCGGTCTACGCCAAGAACTTCTGGCACCTGCCGATCCCGGACCAGGACCTGACCGACCTGCGCATGCCGAACGGGTTCCGGGTGCGCTGCGTGCGGCCGCAGGCGGTGTACGAGATCGGCTACGACGATCCGGACGGCGGCGACGAGATCCACGTCGACCTGACCTTCACCGGGGTGCTGCCGCCGCACTACCTCGGGGACAAGCACGTGGACCAGCCCGGGCGGTACACCGGCACGGTGGTGCTGCGCGGCGAGGAGATCGCGGTCGACTCGTACGGCTTCCGGGACCGTTCGTGGGGGCCGCGTTCGCAGTTCGGTCCGGGCCTGATGCAGTCGCCCGCCAAGCGCGGCGGCTACAGCTACGCGACCGCCTCCGCGCGGGACGCCTTCCACAGCATCACCCTGGATTTCGGCTCGGGCTGCGTGTCCATCCACGGCTACCTGCTCCGCGACGGCACCTGGGCCAAGCTGGCCAAGGGGCGCCGCGAGGTGGTCGAACGCGACGACGCCACCGGCTGGGCGACCCGGATCGTCCTGGACGGCGTCGACGAACTCGGCCGCGAACTGCACGCCGAGGGGCGCATGCACAACCGGCTCGGCTTCTTCCTGAACCCGAATCTGTTCACCGTCAACGGCCTCACCGAGTGGACCTTCGACGGGGTCACCGCGTGGGGCGAGGACCACGAGAACTTCTCCGCCGCCGAGATCCGTCGGCACAGCCGCGCCTGGCGCGAGCGCTGACGCCGGTGATGTCGGTGTCGCGCCTGCTCGTCCGGTGAGCCGGCGAGCACGCCCCACATGTGACGTTGTCCACCCGATCCGGGCTTGAAGTTAGGCAAGCCTCACCTCTAGGTTGCGGAGTAGGACAAGGCAAGGCTTGCCTAATAACGGAAGCCTGCCTTCCGCTCTCTCCACAGCCCGAAAGGCCGCCGGATGCGTCTGCGTCGAACAAGCTTGAAGGTGGCCGCGGCCGTCCTCGCCATCACCGCGTTCGCCACGGCGTGCGGCGACGACGACAAGAAGTCCGACGGCAAGGCCGACCAGGCCCCGGCCGGTTCGGTGCTGCCCGCCACCGTGGACACCACGATGGGCAAGGTCACCGTCAAGGACGCGAGCCGGATCGTGCCGCTCGGCGGCGACATCGCGCAGACCGTGTACGCCCTGGGCCTGGCCCCGAACGTGGTCGGCGTGGACACCTCCGGCGCCGTCCTGCCGGAGAGCAAGGGCAAGCCGACCTTCGGCAACTCGCGCGGCCTCAACCCCGAGGGCATCCTCGCCCAGCGGCCCACCGTCGCCATCGGCAGCGCCTCGGTCGGCCCGCGCACCGCGATCGACCAGCTCAAGGCGGCCGGCGTACCGATCGTGCTGATCCCGGACAGCAGCAAGCCCGAGGACGCGATCACCCGGATCACCACCATCGCCACCGCGCTGGGCGTGCCGGACAAGGGCAAGACGCTGGCCGACCGGACCGCCGGCGAGATCGCCACGGCCAAGGCCAAGGGCGCGCAGGCCACCACCAAGCCGCGCGTGGCGTTCCTCTACATCCGCGGGCAGGCCAACCTGTACCAGATCGGCGGCAAGGGCCTGGGCCCGGACAGCATGATCACCGCGGCCGGCGGCATCGACACCGGCACCGAGCTGGGCGTCGAGATGTCCGCCGCGCTGACCCCCGAGGCGATGGTCTCGGCCAAGCCCGACGTCATCCTGGTCTTCCAGAAGGGCCTGGAGTCGGTCGGCGGCGTCGACGGCGTGCTCAAGCTGCCCGGTGTCGCCCAGACGCCCGCCGGCCAGAACCGCAAGGTCGTCGCGATGGACGACCTCGAACTGGGCGGCGGTGGCCCGACCGCGGGCGTCGCGCTGAACAAGCTCGTCGATCTGCTGCATGGCTAGGGACGGCCGGGCCGCGGCCCGCCGACCGCAAGCGCCGGACGGGCCGTGCCGGCCCGCCCGGCGCTTGCGCACGAACAACGGGAAGGGACGGGGGAGACCGTGGCAACGGTGACGGAGCGTCAAGAACCCGCGGACGAACCGCACTCACTGCCGCCGGTGGTCGAACTCGCGAAAACGACCACCCCGGTTCCCCCCGCGGCCTCGACGACCGCGGCGACCCCGGTCACCGCCGCGCCGCGTCGGCACGGCCGTTGGCTGATGCCGACCCTGTTGTTGCTGCTCCTGGTCACGAGCATCGTCTCGGCCGGCATGGGGGCCTTCGACATCCCCTCCGACCAGGTGCTCTCCTCGGCGCTGCGACATCTGGGCCTGGACGTCGGCCACGTCTCACAGGCCAACGAGGCGGTGTTGTGGAACATCCGCTTCCCGCGCATCGTGCTGGGCATCATGGTCGGCGCGTGCCTGGGCTGCGCCGGGGCCGCGATGCAGGGCGTGTTCGGCAACCCGCTCGCCGAGCCCGGCGTGATCGGCGTGTCCTCCGGCGCGGCCCTGGGCGCGGTCGGCGCGATCGTGCTGGGCGTGTCCACGTTCGGCTCCTGGACGGTGACCGCGTTCGCCTTCGCCGGGGGCCTGCTCACCACGCTGTTCGTCTATCTGCTCTCGCGTGCGGACGGCCGCACCGAGGTGGTCACCCTGGTGCTGACCGGCATCGCGATCAACGCGCTGGCCGGCGCCGCGATCGGGCTGTTCACCTTCGTCGCCGACGACGCCGAACTGCGCAGCATCACCTTCTGGAACCTGGGCAGCGTCGGCGGCGCGAGCTGGAAGATCATCGGCGCGCTCGCGCCGTTCGCGCTCGTCGGCCTGCTGATCCTGCCCCGGTACGCCCGCGCGCTCGACATCATGGCGCTCGGCGAACGCGGCGCCCGACACCTGGGTGTGGACACCGAACGGGTGCGCATCGTGGTGGTCGTGCTCAGTGCCACCCTGGTCGGCGCGGCCGTCGCCGCAGCCGGCGTGATCACCTTCGTCGGCCTGGTCGTTCCGCACATCATCCGGCTGATCGCCGGCCCGCGACACCGGCTGCTGCTGCCCGCGAGCGCCGTGCTCGGCGCGCTGGTCACCGTCGGTGCGGACCTCGCGGCGCGCACCATCGCGATGCCCAAGGAGGTTCCGCTCGGCGTGCTCACCGCGCTGATCGGCGCCCCGTTCTTCCTGTGGCTGCTGCGCAGGACCCGTTCCCGGCAAGGAGGTTGGGCCTGATGAGGCTGCTCGCCCGGAACCGGACCGCGGCGCTTGCGAGCGCGCCCGAAATCGGCAGGATCGGCGTCGAAGCGGAGGATGTCACCTATGGCATCGCCGGCCGCAACCTGGTCGACGGCGTCTCGTTGACCGTGCGCCACGGCGAGATCGTCGCGGTGCTCGGTCCCAACGGCGCGGGCAAGTCCACCCTGCTCGGCCTGCTCACCGGCGACCTGACGCCGCATCACGGCACCGTGCGGATCGCCGATCGGGCGTTGGCCGACTACTCGCAGCGCGATCTGGCGCTGCGTCGCGGGGTGTTGCCGCAGAGCGTCACGCTGTCCTTCCCGTTCACCGTGGACGAGGTGGTCCGGATGGGCCGCGCGCCGCACGCGGGGCTGCCGAGCGACGAGTCCGAGGACACGATCGTGGCCCGGTGCCTGGCCGAGACGGACGTGGCGCACCTGGCCGACCGGGTCTACCCGTCGTTGTCCGGCGGCGAGCGGGCCCGGGTCTCGCTGGCCCGGGTGCTCGCGCAGGGCGCGCCCGTACTCTTCCTCGACGAGCCCACCGCCGCCCTGGACCTCAAGCACACCGAGGACGTGCTGCGGCTGGCCCGGGACCGGGCCCGTCGAGGCGACGCGGTGGTGATCGTGCTGCACGACCTCAACCTGGCCGCCGCCTACGCGGACCGGATCGCCCTGCTCGCCCGGGGCCGCCTGGTCGGGTGCGGCCCGCCGGAAGAGGTGTGCACCGCGCCGGTGTTGACCGAGCTGTACGGCCATCCCGTGGACGTGCTGCGTCGACCGGGCACGGACGAACTGCTGATCCTGCCGTCGCGCTGACGCCGCCGGCGGGGCGCCCCGGGAGGCGGCGCCCGGGGGCGGCGGGCGCCGGGCCTTGATCGGCACCGCCGCAGGTGCGGTGCCCGGCGCGACAGCGCTACGGGTGCAGTGCCTTGTGCAGCGCCGCGAAGGAGCCCGAGGCGCACTCCGCGCAGCGCGGGACCAGGTCCACGAAGCTCATGAAGCCGTGCACCATGTCCTCGAACAGCTCGCACTCCACCGTGCCGCCCGCCGCGCGCAGCCGCTCGGCGAAGTCCGCGCCCTCGTCGCGCAGCGGATCGTGACCGGCCAGGACCACGTGCGCCGGGGCCAGGCCGGACAGGTCCTCGATGGTGCCGATCGCGGCGTACGGGCCCAGTTCGTCGAGTCCGCGTCCGCCGAGATAGTGCGCCATGAACCAGGCGATCGAGGCGGCCGAGAGCAGCGGCGCGTGCGCGTTCTCGATCCGTGACGCGGTGCCCTCGACGCCCGTTGCCGGATACCACAACATCTGCAACGCCGGTTGGGGAAGGCCGTGTTCGCGTGCCAGCAGGCAGGTGGTCGCGGACAGGGTGGCGCCCGCGCTGTCCCCGGCCAGCGCGATCCGGCTCGGATCGACGCCCCATTCGGCGGCGTGGTCGAGCACCCACCGGTAGGCGGCGAGGGCGTCCTCGATCGCGGCCGGGAACGGGTGTTCCGGGGCGAGCCGATAGTCCACCGAGATCACCACACACTCGGCGTGCCGGGCGATCCGCCGGGCCAGCGCGTCGTGGCTGTCCAGGCCGCCGATCACGAATCCGCCGCCGTGGAAGAACACGGTCACCGGCAGATCGGGCTCCGCCGAGGGCCGGTACACCCGCACGGGCCGGTCGTCCTCGGCGCCCGCGATGGTGCGATCCTCGACCCGGGCCAGCTCGGTCATCACCGGCAGCAGCCCGATTCCGGCGTCGATGGTCGCCCGCGCGCCGGCCGCGTCGCCCACGAACAGATCCTCCGGCATGAGACTCAACAACTCCACGAGCTGCGGATCGATCGACACGGTGTTCCCTCTCCGTCACCCACATACCGGCCGGTACGGAATGTACGACGCATGCCTCGTGGGCGGAACCCACACGGCGGCCCTCCCGGGGCTCAGACCGCAGCGTCCGGCGAGCGCCGACCCAGGATCGAGTCCAACGGTCGCAACGCCGCGTCCGGCGCCAAGCGCCCGGCCACCCGCAGGAGTCCGTCCCGGATCGCCACGGCGCCCCGACCCTCCCACTGTGCCATCGCCCCCAGCCGCCGCGACTTGCGCACCACCTCCGAGGTGTGTGCCAGCCGTCGCTTGGTGTACGCGGGCAGCGCGTCGGCCACCTTGCCGGCGGGCACGCCGGTGAGCACGTCGGCGAGTTCGATGGCGTCCTCCAACGCCTGATTGCCGCCCTGACCCAGGTTGGGCGTCATCGCGTGCGCCGCGTCGCCGATCAACACGACCCGCCCCCGGTGGTGCGCGGGCAGCGGCTCGGCCATTTCGTGCACGTCCAGGTGCAGGATCTGCTCGGGCGTCGCCGCCTCGATCAGTTGCCGGGTCGGCGCGTGGAAGTCGCGGTACAGGCGCAGCAGTTCGGCGCGCTCGTCGCCGTGCACGACACCGGCCGGGCGGTTCGCGGTCGCGTACCAGTACACCCGGCCGTCGGCCAGCGGCATCGAGCCGAAGACCAGGCCGCGGCCCCAGGTCTCGCCCGGTACGACCTCGACGTGCGGCACGATCGCACGCCAGGTGGTGAATCCGGCGTAGCGCGGACCGGGGTGCTCGGGGAACAGCGCGCCGCGGATCGGCGAGCGGATCCCGTCGGCGCCGACCACGAGGTCGGCGGTCAGGGTCTCGCCGGTCGTGGTGGTCACCGACGCGCGCCGGTCCGCGCCGCCCGGTCGCACGCCGGCCACCGTCGTGCCGGTGCGCAGCGCGTCGGCCGGCAGGCCCGCGAGCAACACCCGCATCAGCTCGGCCCGCGGCGCCACCACCATCGGCTCGCCGAAGCGCTCGACGAACGCCTCGGCGCTGGTGGGCGCGAGCACCCGCCCGTCCGGCCGACGCAGCGTCGCGGCGCCCCGGATCGCGGCCGAGTCGCGAAGTTGCCTGCCCGCGTCGACGGCGTCCAGCGCGCGCAGTCCGTTGGGGGCGACGGCGATGGCCGCGCCGATCGGCTCCAGGGTGGCGGCGCGTTCCAGGACGAGCACGGACCAGCCCCGGCGGTGCAGGGCGATCGCGGCGGTGAGTCCGCCGGGGCCGGCGCCGACGACGATCGCTTCGGGCTTGGTGACGGACATGGTTCCCCCGATGTCGATGCGGATGTCGGTGTCGACGTCCGCGCCTTCGCATCCACTACAGGTGTAGAGGCCGTGATGCCGACTCTACATCCGTAGTGGCCATTTCCTCTACGGTTGTAGTGGAGGTATCTCTACGGCCGTAGAGGGTGAATCTCTACAGCCGTAGCGGACGCATGGCAGGCTGGCCCGCGTGACCACCGCGAAGCGCACCAGCCCCGACCGTCCGGACCGCCTCGTCCTGATCGGCGACACCGCGATCCGCCTGCTCGTCGAGCGCGGCATGCGCGGCCTGACCCATCGCGCCGTCGACGAGAGCGCGGGGCTGCCGCCCGGATCGACGTCGTACTACGCGCGCACGCGCGCCGCGCTCCTGGAGGTGGCGCTCGCGCGGATGACCGTGCTGGAAGCGGGCGAGTTCGCGCCCATATTGGCCGACGGCGAGGTGCACCTCGCGCTGCCGGGCGACGTGGCGGGCGTCGCCGACCTGGTTGCGACGATCGTGAGCGCCGCGATCCGGAGCGGGCGGGACCAGAAGATCGCCCGCTACGAACTGGCCCTGGAGGCGACCCGCCGGTCCGAGCTGCGCACGATGTACGACGAGGCGGGCACCGCGTTCCGGGGCGCGGCGGTCGGCATGCTCGCCGCGCTCGGCTCGACGACGCCCGAGCGGCACGGCCGCTTCGTGGTCGCGTGGTGTGAGGGGGTGATGTTCGACGCGATCGCCGGCGCGGGCTGGGCGACGCCGCCGTCGCGGGCCGACATCCGGGTCGGGGTCGTCGAACTGCTCTCCGGGATGCTCGGAGTCGGTGACGCTCGGCGCGGCCCGGAAAGCCCCAACGAGTGACATGAGCGACTCACCGGATCGTTCGTGACCTCCTTGGTCAAAAGTCGTTTCATCCTGACTTAGTCTGTTCACTTGTGAGTAACGAGCACGTGCGCCAGAGGGGCGACAAGCACCACCGGGTAGGGGAGTCGCACTACCTCCCGGAGTCGGATCTCAAGGACAAGGGCCTGCGCCGAAATTCCATCGGTCTGCTCGGGAGCGTGGTCGTCGCCATCTCCACGGTGGCGCCCGTGTACACCCTCACCGGCGCGCTCGGGCCCACGGTCAACAAGGTCGGCACGCAGGCTCCGGCGATCTTCCTGGTCGGCTTCGTCCCGATGTTGCTCGTCGCGTTCGCGTACCGCGAGCTGAGCAAGGCGGTGCCGGACGCCGGTACCTCGTTCACCTGGACGGTCAAGGCGTTCGGCCCGCGCGTGGGCTGGATGTGCGGCTGGGGTCTGGTGATGGCGACCGTCATCGTGTTGTCCAACCTGGCCGGCATCGGTACGTCGTTCTTCTACCTCGCGCTCGGTGAGGCGTTCGACAGCGACTGGGTCCGGAACCTGGACGACAACAAGCTGGTGCACGTGCCCACGTGCCTGGCCTTCATCGCGATCGCCACCGCGATCAGCTATCGCGGGATGACCGTTACCAAGCGGGTCCAGTACGTGCTCGTGGCCCTGCAACTCGCGGTGCTCGCGTTGTTCGTCGTGATGGCGATCACCAAGGCCACGGCCGGCGACGTGCCCACGTCGATCCCGTTCTCCTGGGACTGGTTCAACCCGTTCTCCATCGACGGCGGCTTCACCGCGCTGACCGCGGGTCTGTCCTTGTCGATCTTCATGTACTGGGGCTGGGACACCGCCCTGAGCATCAACGAGGAGACCGCCGGCGGCCCCAAGGTGCCGGGCCGGGCCGCGATCATCTCGGTGTTGTTCATCGTGGTCGCCTACCTGATGACCGGTGTCGCGACGCTGATGTACGCGGGCACCGGGACCACCGGACTGGGCCTGAACAACGACGAGGACGACAACATCTTCGCCAAGCTGGCCGACCCGGTGATGGGTTCGGGCCTGGGCATCCTGATGTTCGTCGCGGTACTGGCCAGTTCGGTCGCCAGCCTCCAGACCACCTTCATCCCGGTCGCGCGCACGCTGTTGTCGATGAGCGCGTACGAGGCGGTGCCCAAGGTGTTCTCGCGCGTGCATCCCACCTTCAGGACACCGGGGTTCGCCACCATCTCGGCCGGCGTCGCGACCGGTGCGTTCTACACGATCATGACGATCCTGTCGGAGAACGTGCTCACCGACACGATCTACGCGCTGGGCCTGATGATCTGCTTCTACTACTCGCTGACCGCGTTCTCCTGCGTGTGGTACTTCCGCAAGGACCTCTCCCGCAACCTCCACGAGACGATGATCAAGGGCGTACTGCCCGCGCTCGGCGGCCTGATGCTGGGCGCGATCTTCCTCAAGACGCTGGTGGACGTGGCCGACCCGAACTACGGCGACGGCAACCGGGTGGCGGGCGTCGGCAGCGTCTTCATCATCGGCGTCGGCTTGCTGGTCCTCGGCGCGATCCTGATGGAACTCCAACGCCTCAAGAGTCCGGCCTTCTTCCGCGGCGAAGTCCTCAAACGCGACACCCCGGTCCTGGTCCCGGACGAAGACTGACACCCCGCCAGGAGTACAACTCCCGCAGCCGCCGACACCCCACCGGGCCCGAACTCCCGCTCAACCCTTGTTCGTCGCATGCGGACAGGGGTCGGCCGGCCCGGCGCGCCACAACGACCGCGGCGGAGCGAGCGAGGGCCGCAGCTCACCCGTCAGGGCGCAACCCGGCCCGATCGAACGACGCACACCCGCACCGGGTTTCCGGGGCCGTCAACGTCCGTCCCAGTCGCCGGCGAGGCGGGCCACCAACTCGCCATGGGGCGGCATCAGTTCTCTGTCGAAGCGGGTCGAGGGGCCGACCACCACGAGCGCGGCGATCGGCAGGCCGTCGGCGCCGCACAGCGCCGCACCGACGGCGCGTGTGCCGTCGGACACCTCGTTGTCGTTCAGGCCCCACCCGCGCTCTCGGGTGGCCCGAAGGGCCTGGTCGGTGAGTTCGGGATCGACGCGACGCCAGGCCGGCAATTGTTCCGCGGGCAGGCGGGCCGCGATCGCACGCAACGCCGAGCTCGACCTCGCCGGCATCTCCGAGCCGACGGTGACCGAGACGCGCAGCGTGTGACCGCTTTCGACGACATCGGCGATCAGGAGCCGATTGCCCTCCGGGACCACCAGCATCGCGGTCTCCCCGGTCGCGTCCCGGGCGGCCTCCAGCAACGGGCGGGCGCTCTCGGCGAGCGACATCGAGGAGGACTCGCGCAGCACCGCGAGCAGCTTGGGGGCGAGGTACCAGCGACCGTCCGCGGTGCGCTGCAGCCACCCCGCGGCGTTGAGGGTCACCGCGAGCCGATGAGCGGCACTCTTGTCGATCCCGGTGATCCGCGCGAGATCGCTGACCCCGGTCGGCTGCTGCCGGGCCACCTCTTCGAGAAGCCGGCACGCGTTCCGCACCGACCGGATTTCCTTGACCGAGGACACTAGGCGCTCCTATCCTCACCAGGAAACACAATCATGTTACATGGTAACACGATGAGGAGCGTCACCATGGGCGCCGACACCACCGGCACCGGCCTTCCCTGGGTCGAGGCGATCGCGGATTCCTTTCCCCGCCACTCGTTCGGCCGGTTCCACACCGTGCACCTCCCCGCGCTCGGTGCCGAACACCGCGACCTCTTCGTCGACGACCTCGACGGCGTGCCGCCACTGGCGTTCCGCCTCCCCGACGGTCGCGCCTACACGTGGATCGCGGGGCCGAAGGGGGTCGAGGCGGTCGAGGGCGACGCGGGCGCGGCCACCGTGATCGAACTCGACGAGCCCACCTTCTCCGAGTACGTCAACGAGCTCCTGACCGCCACCGGCTGTGTGCGGACCGAGCGCGCGGAGGTCGTGCGCGGCACCCTCCGGGACTGGAAACGGTGGGAGCCGGCCACCCGGGCCCTGCTGACCGGGCGGCCCATCTACACCAACGCCGTCCGGGAGACCCTGGTCGACCGCGACGGCAAACCGCTGGACCTGCGTCGCAGCTTCCCCGCCGACGGCAACCGCGAGGAGATGCGGCACTTCCTCGACACCACGGGCTTCCTGCACGTCAAGGGCGTCTATGCCGAGGCCGAGGTGGCCCGGTTCGCCGCGGAGGTCGAGCACGTACGCTCCCGAACCACCCCGGGCGACCGCTTCTCGTGGTGGTCGCTCAACGGCGACGGGGAAGAGGTCGTCACCCGGATCAACTACCTCGGTCGCCACTCCGAGGTACTCCAGGAGCTGTGTTTCGAGCCCCGCATGACCGAGCTCGCCCGCCTGGCCGACCCCGGGTTCCGCGTCTGTGACGATCGCCTCGACGGCCCGATGGTGTTCGTCAAGTCCTCCGACCTGGTCAAGGGCGACGGCAACCTGGGCTGGCACACCGACGACGGCATCGGCGGCCACCCCGCGCTGTGCCCGTTGATCCAGGCCGGCATCCAACTCGACCACGCCAACCCCGCCAACGGGCAACTCATGGTCCTGGCCGGCTCCCACCGCCACGCCAACCACTGGCTGAAGTGGGGCGAGGAGGGCGACCTGCCGGTGGTCAGGATCGAGACCGAGCCCGGGGACCTCACCCTGCACTTCGGCGACATCATGCACAGCACCCCGCCGCCGACCGGCCCGGGCGCCGGCCGCCGCGCGCTGTACTACAAGTTCTCCCAGGAGAAGACCTTCGAGTGGGTGCCGTCCGGCTGCCACTACAACGACGCCCTCTTCCATGCCGACAAAGCCGGAAGGATCGCCGCCCGCGCCGCGACCCAATAGGTACGCGTGTCCGGCCCTTCGGATGTCGGGGCGGGGTACGTGGTGAAGGGGCGCGGCGGCTCCGGACGACAAGACGTCACCGGGTCGGTGGTCGGTGCGGATGGGCAAGCGCCCGGTCGGGTGGCAAGTCACCGCGCCATGCCGACCGGGGCGCCCCACCCGCTCCGACGCGGGCTGCCGCACGTGGTGCTCAGCGCACGTGCTTGACCTTGACCACCAGGAGGGCCCCGACGATGCTGATCGCGGCCGCGACCTGGAACATCAGGTCGTAGCCGCCCGCGTCCACGATCCAGGACGCCACGAACGGGGCCGCGACCTGCGGGGCCGCGTTGGCGATGTTGAACACCGCGAGGCGGGTGACGGTGGGCCACCACATCGGGATCATCAGTGAGATGCCCGAGACGACGGCCCGAGAAATCCTCAACTACGTCCGCGCGGCGGAGCGCGGACTTGAACTGATCAAGAAGAAGCCGATCTGCTTGACCCTGATCGCCGAGTTGCAGGCCCCCCTTGTCAAGGGGACTCGAGGCGACAGCTACGACGCGGGTCGGCTACGCCAACGGCAGGTCTACATCGGCGAGCGGCATGGGGGGATCGAGCAAGCCCGCTTCGTACCGCCTCCGGGCGCTTCGAGTGATGGTCCCGTCCGGCCGGCGGCAAGTGCTCCGTTGGCCCGAACGGCCGAGACGTCAACCCCCCCGCTCGGTTCGCCGGTGGGGCTGACGTCGTCTCCGTCTCGGTCTACTCGGCGGACGACGGGTCCGGCCCCGCCGATCGACTGCTCGGCTTCAGCTGCCCGGACACCCGGCATCGTCCGCGATCATCGCAGCACCGATCCCGGCGAGTCTCACTCGCTTTCGGGCATCGAATGCCACACGGGTTCCCGCTCGCTGGGAATCTCCGGCCGGACTTCGAGGGCATTTCCCGACCCGGCTGCGGGCCTTGAAGCCGACATCCTCGTGGGTGCATTTCCGGTGCCGCCGCAGGGGGCTACTTGCCGGTCCCCGCCCGCGCGCGCCGGCCGGTTCGGGGGCGGTCGGCGCGCGCGGGGGAGGGGTGGCGGGTGTGCGCCGGGGTTGGTCAGCGGTTCTGGATGGCGTCCATGGCTACTGCGACGCTGATGGCGAGGCGGCGGTCCATGGTGGAGTCGGGGAGCTTGACCAGGTACTGGTCGCGGAGCTTCATCTGGCGCTCGACGGTCAGGACGGGCTTGCCGCTCTCGTCGACGAAGTCGAAGTGGTACGTGGGGGCCGGCAGCCAGGCGCCGACCACGGGTATGAACCCCCACACGCGGCGCAGGATCGCGCCGAAGAGGCTGCGCTCCTGGCCGACGGCCTTGGCGGCGTCCGGGCGTTCGAGGTTCCAGGTGGAACGCAGGAGGGACTTCTTGAAGTCCTTCGAGAACATGCCGAGGTTGGTGCCCTCGACGCCGGTCACGTCGTGCTGGGCGCGTACGTCGAGCATTTGGCGCGCCTTGAAGCGGGCGAGTTCGGTGGTCTTGGTGTCATCCGTGTAGAGGATGACCTCTTCCTTGAGCTTGCCGCGCTTTTGCTGTGCGAACGCGATCACCGGTCCGTGCTTCCCGTCCGGACCGACCAGGTGGACCACGTACTGGTTCACGATCGGGCGGAAATTCTGACGGATGATGAGCTGCGTTTCGTTCTGGAACGGCATGGTCATGGCGTGCGGGATCCCCCAGGGGTATGCGGAGCGTTGAAGGCGCGGAGATCCGGAGAACCGGAGACGCGGAGCCTTGGAAGCGCACAACCTATCGGTGTTCCAACGACATGGGCAGCCGAGATTTCCAGTGGAAACTTCTCGTTGCGCTTTTGTGTCGCGCGCGTTCGCCCCAGACACCCCATTTCGCCGATCGGGATGGCGAGATGGCACTTTCCGTAGTCGGGGGGCTACGCAAATGGGTGCGTGGGGTGTGGAGTTCCCTTGCGGTGCAGCGAAAATGCCCAGTGGTGTGGTGGTGCGTGCTCGACTTCGTGAATCCGGCGTGCCCGGAACAGGCCGCCGTCGGGCGGCTGGACGGATACCGCGCGGCCGGGCGCGAAATCGTCGAGCGCGATCACGTCGCCGGCCGGTTGGCCCGGATGCCGGGTGGCATCGATCATTCGTACGCGGCCACCCGGCAACCGCGGGTCCATTCCGGACTGGGTGAGGCGGCTCATGGAGCTTGCGGAGCAGACAACCCGAATCCGGCAGTACATGGCGCACGTTGTGCCCGGGCTGCTTCAGACGGAGGACTATGCCAGGGCACTTCTCCGTGCGTGGAGACCCGAGCACTCGAAGAGCGTCTTCACCTGCGAATGACGCGACAAGTCCGTGCTGCTGCGACCGGTGGGCGGCGAGGTTATGGTGCGCCGACTCCGTCATCTTCGGACTATGACGGATCTACCCGAGATCTCGGTCCACGTGTTGCCCTTCATGCCGCGTACACGGAAGGTGCCCGATACCGGCCGCCCACGAGCGCCGGCAGGAGTCGGCTCTCCCACCGATATTGTCGGCAGAAATGCTCGATTACATGTCAGGGGACACGTGACCGAGTCCGAGCACTTGGCCATGCCAGGCCGACGTGTCGGTCTTCCCGGCCGCGACCCGGCGGCTCCACCATGAGCCGAGGATGGGCTGACATATCCGAGGCGACCGAGGCTGGAGTCCGGTCCCGGCTGCACGAGGTCCTTCCGGCCAGGCTTCGCAGCGCGAACGCCCTGGGCTTCTCCCGGGCAGCCGTCGACGGCTACCGCAACGACGTCACCCCCGACAGCCCGGTGGCCGACCTCAGGCCGGCTTGCGCCACACGGAGATGTGCTTCGCGGAGTCCTGGGTGAACGGAGCCTCGTCCCAGTCCGCGACGCGACGTTCCAGTTCGAGCCCGGCGATCCGTGCCATCAGGTCGAGCTCTGCCGGCCAGGCGTACCGGTGCCGGGAGTTGTCGCGGCGGTAGCAGCCGTCGTCGCCGTCGCGGGTGAAGTGGTGCGAGACGAGAATCTGCTCGACCAGGTCGAAGGTGTCGAAGCCGAGATGCTGCTCGGAGACATCGAACGGCACCGCGACCTGGCCGGGTGGCAGGAACCGCAGCGGCGGCACACCCAACTCGATGACGAATCGGCCGCCGGGCTCCAGATGCCGTGCGGCGTTGCGGAAGCACTCGACCTGCTCGTCCTGAGTGAGCAGGTTCGTGATGGTGTTGTAGACGAGGTAGACCAGGGTGAACTCACCGGGAACGACAGTGGTGGCCATGTCCCCGATGACTACCGGGAGTGTGTCCTCGTCGATCTTGCGTCGTAGCACCGCTGCCATGTGCTCGGACAGTTCGATGCCCACTACCGGCACGCCGCGTTCCCGGAGCGGGACTCCCACTCGCCCGGTTCCGATGGCGAACTCCAGTGCCCGGCCGTCTCCGGCGAGCTCGGCGAGGAAGGCGAGAGTCGGCCCGAGAACAGCAGCCGAGGACGCTTCGGTCTCCTCGGCGTCGTAGCGGTCGGCGGTGGCACGGGTCCACAGTTCACTGCTCGTCACGGACGGCCACTCTGCCGGATGCCGAGCGGCGCTGTCGACCGCCCACAACTCGTCGTCGCCTTCCCATGGTTTCGACCCAACCACCCCGCACCCCGGATCATCGGTTCCGGAGTGATCCAACGTCGTGGCTTGCCCTTGACGGCCGCGCTCGGCGCCTGACAGGGCGTGGGATTGTCGCGCCTTCCCGGGATTTGGGGAAGGGGCGCCGTCGGGTTCAGCCCGTGAGGGCGGCCAGGCGGAGGTCGACGACCAGGGTGTCGATGGCTTCGCGGTCGGGGTGGTCGGGGAGGGCCGAGTCGATGGCGTCGAGGGTGGCCTTTTCGCGTTCGAAGCGTTGGGCGAAGGCTTCGGGGTTTTCGGCGGCCAGTCGGCCGACGGCGAAGAGGTCTTCGCGGTGGGCGCTCACGTCGAGAAGCAACTCGCCGGTGCGTAGGAGTTGTTGGCCCTGAAGCAGCAGGCGCAGGCAGTGCCGGCCGTGTTTGGCGGTGCGCTTGGCCGTGTCGGCGGAGAAGCCGGCCTTGCCCGCCTCGTGCCGGCCCTGTAGCCGCTTGGCCTGCTGGACGGCGTAGCCGCCGTAGGCCGACCGTACGTACTCCGTGGACAGGAACGCGCCGCGCAGGGCCCGGAGTCGGCGGCCGGCCTCGGTCTCGACGCGGTACTCGGGGAGCCAGAGCAGCTCGGTCACCGTCGGGTTGCACTTGAGCGCCAGGCCGCAGTACTTGCCCAGTTCGTGCATCGTCACATCGGGCTTGGTGGTCACCTTGGAACTGCTCGTCGCGTTGGCGCCGTTCAACCCCAGGACCTCCCGCGAATCGGCGATGTACACCCCGAGCAGGTCCTCGTCCGACTCCGGCGTGGCCAGTCCGTAGGCGGTCGAGCCGACCACCCCCATCAGCAACGTACGCATCCCGCCGATCCCCGCTTCCCCGTGATGATGATCGTGGCACCGTTCGATTCCGAAGTATCCGATACGGCGGGTGCGATGCGAATCCGGTTTTTCCTTCAGCGTCGACCGGGTCGCCGGCTCAGCGCGTGGCCCAGCGCGAGGACCCACACCAGCAGCAGCGGCAGGGAGAGCAGGGCCAATCCGCCGAGCGCGGTGTTCAGGAGCAGGTAACCGAGGCCCGAGCCGACGATCGCGGCGGCCAGCGCGTACCCGGTGAACGATTCCCAGCGGCGCAGCGGTACGACCCGACGGGCCGCCACGGCTCCCACCGCGAGCGCGGCGAGGGCGAACATCTTGACGCCGTCGATGCGTTGGATCAGGTCGAACAGCCCACCGGCGAGGCCCGGATCGGCCGCGTCCGCCCGGCCGATCGCGACCAGTTCGAGCACGAGCTGGAGCACGGCCAGTCCGGCGGCGGTCGTCCCGGCCCAACCGGCGAAGCGGGCTCCCCGATCCCCGCCGGCCCGACGCAGCAAGGCGATACCGAGGACGGCCAACGCGCCGGCCGCGAGCCCGTGCACCAGCACGGACTGGGCGACGGCCCGGCCGGCGTCGCCCGCATAGGCCGAGGTGACCTCGGCGGCCGAATCACCAAGCTCCGGCGTGGCCCCTGCCGCGACGGTGAGCCCGGCGACCCACACGGCGGCGTGGCCGACCCCGGCGGCGAGCGAGCGCCTGCTCGGCGTACCCGGTGCGTCGGGCGCGACCTGCCCGGTCGAAGCGGTCGTCGTCTGCGCGGTGGTGATGGTCATCAGTTCTCCCGAGACTCGATGAGCTAACGCTGTTAGCTGCTCTGTGTCCATCATCCGGCTAACGGCGTTAGCCGTCAAGTGACCCCCGCCACCCGGCGCACCCGGCACTTGCACTTGCCTGATACCCCCCAGGGGTATAACTTTTGGTTGTGGCCGCCACCAAGGCCACCGCGAGTGGTCCGACCGGGCCCGCTCGGCCGGATCGCACGACGCACGGGAGATCGCCATGACCGTCCACGCCCACCACACCGCCGCCGCCGGCACCCCCGAGGGACTCCAGGTCTCGCGCGACGGCTACACGCTGGTCCCGGTCGCCGCGCCCGCCGGCACCTTCGCGTTCCGCATCGACGGCCCCGACGGAGCCCCGGTGCGCGAATACCTACCGCAGCACGACAAGGACCTGCACCTGATCGTGGTGCGGCGCGACCTGAGCGGCTTCCGCCACGTACACCCGGTGCTCGGCGAGGACGGCGTGTGGACCCAGGAGTTGACCCTCGACCGGGCCGGCACCTATCGGGTCTTCACCGACTTCGCCCCGGCCGTGACCGGCACCCCGCTCACCCTCGGCGTCGACGTCCAGGTCGCCGGCGACTTCCGGCCGGTGCCGTTGCCCGCGCCGGCGCCGACCGCGGAGGTGGACGGCTACACGGTGACCCTGGCGGGGGAGCCGGCCGCCGGGCAGGGCGCGCACATCACCCTCTCGGTCGCCCGGGACGGTCGGCCCGTCACCGACCTGGAGCCCTACCTCGCCGCGTTCGGCCACCTCGTGGTGCTGCGCGAGGGCGACCTGGCCTACCTGCACGTGCACCCCGGCGGCGCGCCCGGCGACGGAGTGACCCCGGCCGGCCCGGAGATCGCCTTCCACACCGAGCTGCCCAGCGTCGGCACCTACCGGTTCTTCCTCGACTTCAAGCACGGGGGCGTGGTGCGAACCGCCGAGTTCACCGTCGAGGCCGGCAAGCCCGCCGCCCCGGCCGACCCGCACGCGGCCCACGCGGGGCACCAAGGCCACCAGAACCACGACAGCCACCACGGCCACCACGGCTGACCCGACCCCACCCACATCGACGCGACCCCGCCACTCCCGGGCCGCGTCGATGTCGTGTTTTCCCGGCCAAAGGGGTACCGGAGCGATGCCCACCGCCCGCCCCGCCCCGCCCGGAGCACTCGAATGGCCCACCCGCGCCCGCCACGCCCCTCCGCACCCCCCGAGCATCCGGCGAACGCCCGGCCCCGCACCCCTTCCGCGCCCCGCACCCCTTCCGCAGCCAAGCTACCGGCCGTTAACATCCGGAAGCTGCCGTCGACATGCCCCGTCATGTTCGACAGGTGAGGAGGCGTGCTCGTGCCCGTTCTTCGTTCCCGGCTCGATCCCCGGTCGGACATCTACCGGGACAACCGCACCGCGCAACTCGCCGCGCTCGCGGCGCTGCACGAACAACTCGACCTGGCCCGCGCCGGCGGCGGCGAGCGCTACGTCGAACGGCACCTGGCGCGCGGCCGATTGACCGCCCGTCAGCGCATCGAGCTGCTGCTCGACCGGGACGCGCCCTTCCTCGAACTGTCCTCGCTCGCCGCGTGGGGCACCGAGTTCACCGTCGGCGCGGGCCTGGTCACCGGCATCGGCCCGGTCTCCGGCGTCGAGTGCGTACTGATCGCCAACGACCCGACCGTGCGCGGCGGTTCGCTCAACCCGTACGCACTGCGCAAGAACCTGCGCGCCCTGGAGATCGCCCGCCGCAACCGCCTGCCGGTGATCAGCCTGGTCGAGTCCGGCGGTGCCGATCTGCCCACCCAGGCCGAGCTGTTCGTGCCGGGCGGTCGGGTCTTCCACGACCTGACCGAGCTGTCCGCGCTGGGCATCCCCACCATCGCGCTGGTGTTCGGCAACTCGACCGCGGGCGGCGCCTACATCCCCGGCCTGTGCGACCACTCGGTGCTCGTGGCGGGGCAGGCCAAGGTGTTCCTCGGCGGCCCACCGCTGGTGCGGATGGCCACCGGCGAGGAGGCCGACGACGAGGAACTGGGCGGCGCCGCGATGCACGCCCGGGTGTCCGGGCTGGCCGACCACTACGCCGTGGACGAATACGACTGCCTGCGGATCGGTCGGCGGATCGTGGCCGAGCTGAACTGGCACAAGCACGGCCCCGGGCCGACCCACCCGGCGGACGAGCCGCTGTACGACATCGACGAGGTGCTCGGCCTGGTCTCCGCCGACCTGCGCGTGCCGTTCGATCCCCGCGAGGTGCTGGCCCGGGTGGTGGACGGTTCGCGGTTCGGCGAGTACAAGCCCGGCTACGGGACCAGCCTGGTCACCGGATGGGCCTCGGTGCACGGCTTCCCGGTGGGGGTGTTGGCCAACGCGCGCGGCGTGTTGTTCGGCGAGGAGTCGCGCAAGGCCGCCGAGTTCATCCAGTTGGCGAACCGCTCGTACACCCCGCTGCTGTTCCTGCAGAACACCACCGGCTACATGGTGGGCACCGCGTACGAACAGGGGGGCATCGTCAAGGACGGCGCCAAGATGATCAACGCGGTGACCAACTCGACCGTGCCGCACCTGACCCTGAACATCGGCGCGTCCTTCGGCGCCGGCAACTACGGCATGTCGGGCCGCGCCTTCGACCCCCGGCTGTTGTTCGCCTGGCCGACCGCGAAGCTCGCCGTGATGGGTGCGGCGCAACTGGCCGGCGTGTTGTCCATCGTCGGCCGGCAGGCCGCCGCGGCGCGCGGGATCGCCTTCGACGAGGAGGTGGACGAGTTGCGCCGGAGCGCGATCGAGGCGCAGATCGAGCGCGAGTCGCACGCGTTCTTCGTCACCGCGCGGCTCTACGACGACGGCGTGATCGATCCGCGCGACACCCGCACGGTGCTCGGCATCGCGCTGTCCGCGGCGCACTCGGCACCGGTCGCGGGCACCACCGGCTACGGGGTCTTTCGCATGTGACGCCGGCCGAGGGCACCCCAGCCGACCCGCCCGCCAGGCGGCAGCACACCGCAGGCACCCCGGCCGCCTCGCCCACCCGGCGCCGGGACACCCGAGGCACCCCAGCCGCCCCGCCGCCCGGAAACCGCACACCGAGGGGATCGTATGCCGTTCATCCGCAGGCTGTTGATCGCCAACCGCGGCGAGATCGCGGTCCGGATCGCCCGCACCGCACACACGATGGGCATCGACACGGTGGCCGTGTACGCCGATCCGGACACCGACTCGCCCCATGTCGCGGCGGCCGATCAGGCGGTCCGGCTGCCCGGCGAAACCGCCGCGGACACCTACCTGCGTGCCGACCTGCTGATCGAGGCGGCCCGGAGCACCGGCGCCGACGCGGTGCACCCGGGCTACGGATTCCTGTCCGAGAATGCCGACTTCGCCCGGCGGGTCGAGGCCGCCGGGCTCGTCTTCGTGGGGCCCGCGGCGCGGACCATCGCCGCGATGGGGGACAAGCTCGCCGCGAAGGAACTGCTCGGCGCGGCGGGTGTGCCGGTGTTGCCCGGCGGGATCGTCCGCGAGGACGGCGACGCACGCGAACTCGCCGCCCGGATCGGCTTCCCGCTGCTGGTCAAGGCCGCCTTCGGCGGCGGCGGCCGAGGCATGCGGGTGGTGCGCGAACAGGCCGCGCTGGCCGAGGCGGTGGCCGGCGCCCGGCGCGAGGCGGGCGCCGCGTTCGGCGACGACACCGTCTTCCTGGAGCGTCTGGTGGAGCGCCCCCGACACGTCGAGGTGCAGATCTTCGGCGACACCCACGGCACGGTGCTCGCGCTCTTCGAGCGGGACTGCTCGATCCAGCGCCGGCATCAGAAGCTGATCGAGGAGAGCCCCTCCCCGGCCGTCGACCCGGCGCTGCGGGCCCGGTTGTGCGCGGCGGCGGTGACCGCCGGTCGGGCGATCGGCTATGTCGGCGCGGGCACCGTGGAGTTCGTGCTCGACCGGGCCGGCGCGTTCCACCTCCTGGAGGTCAACACCCGACTCCAGGTCGAGCACCCGGTCACCGAACTGACCACCGGCCTGGACCTGGTCCGGCTGCAACTCCTGGTCGCCCAGGGCCACCCGCTGCCCGCCGAACCGGTCGCCGCCGGCCACGCCATCGAGGCCCGGCTGTACGCGGAGGACCCCGGCCGCGGCTACGCCCCCTCCGTCGGCACGCTGCACCGCTTCGAACTGGCCGAGCGGGACGGCATCCGGGTGGACGCCGGCGTGGCCGAAGGGAGCCGGATCGGCCCGCACTACGACGCGCTGCTGGCCAAGGTGATCGCGTACGCGCCGACCCGCGACGAGGCCTGCCGCAAGCTCGCCCACGCGCTCGCCCGGGCCCGACTGCACGGCGTGCGCACCAACCGCGACCTGCTCGTGGGCATCCTGCGCTCGCCCGAGTTCACCGCCGGAGACGCGGACACCGGCTTCCTGGATCGACATCCGCCGGCCGAACTGTGCGCCCCCGACCCGGCGGCGGCGGCGATCCACGCCGCCGCCGCGGCCCTGGCCGGACAGGCCGAACGGCGGGCGGCGGCCCGCGTGTTGGGCGGCATTCCGAGCGGCTGGCGCAACGTCCGCAGCGCCGACCAGCAGGTGACCTACGCGCACGACACCGACGGCCGCACGGTGGTCACGTATCGTCTCCCCGACCAGGTCGCGATCGACGGAAAGCCGTTGCCCGGTCTGGTCGTTCACGCCGCACACGCGGATCGGGTGGACCTGACCGCGGACGGGGTGCGGCGCACCGTCTCGGTGCACCGGGTCGGCGACACGATCCACCTGGACAGCCCGCTGGGCGCGAGCGAGCTGACCGAGCTGCCGCGACTGCCGGAACCGGCCGAACCCGTTCGGGAGCCCGTCGGTTCGCTGTCGGCCGCGATGCCCGGCACGGTGGTCCGGGTCGCGGTCGAAGAGGGCCAACACGTCGTGGCCGGACAACTCGTCCTGGCCGTCGAGGCGATGAAAATGGAACACGAGGTGCTCGCACCGCACGCGGGCGTTGTCGGTCGACTGACCGTGCGTCCGGGCGAACCGGTGGACGCCGGCACGGTGTTGGCGATCGTGGCCCCCGACGCCGACGCCGACGCCGAGACTCACGCGGAGGCCGCGCGATGAGCGCCTCGACCGACGGGACGCCGGCCCGCCGCCCGGTCCGGATCGCGAACTGCTCCGGTTTCTACGGCGATCGACCGGCCGCCGCACGCGAGATGGTCGAAGGCGGCCCGATCGACGTGCTCACCGGCGACTACCTGGCCGAACTGACCATGTCCATCCTGTGGAAGGCCCGGAACAAGGACCCCGACGCCGGCTACGCGCGCACCTTCGTCACCCAGATGGAACAGGTGATGGGCACCTGCCTGGACCGGGGCATCCGGATCGTCTCCAACGCCGGCGGGCTCAACCCGGCGGGCCTGGCCGAACGCCTGCGGGCGAGCGCGGAACGCCTGGGCCTGGCCCCGCGGATCGCCTACGTGAGCGGCGACGACGTACTGGACCGGATCGACGCGGGACCGCGCGCGGTGACCGCGAATGCCTACCTCGGCGGCTGGGGCATCGCCGAAGCCCTCGCCCGGGGCGCCGACATCGTGGTCTGCCCGCGGGTGACCGACGCCTCCCTGGTGGTCGGCCCCGCCGCCTGGTGGCACGGCTGGCGGCGCACGGACCACGACCGGCTCGCCGGCGCCGTCGTCGCGGGCCACGTGATCGAATGCGGCCCGCAGGCCACCGGCGGCAACTACCCGTTCTTCGGCGACCTCCCACGCCTGCACCGGCCGGGCCGCAGCCACGACTTCGCGCTGGACACCCGCCGCCCCGGCTTCCCGATCGCGGAGCTGGCCGCCGACGGTTCCTCGGTGATCACCAAACACCCGGGCACCGGCGGCCTGGTGTCGATCGGCACGGTCACCGCGCAACTGCTGTACGAGATCGCCGGACCCGCCTACGCCAACCCCGACGCGGTGGCCCGCTTGGACACCATCACGCTCGGCCCGGCAGGTCCGGACCGGGTGCGCATCCGCGGCGTGCGCGGACTGCCGCCGCCGCCCACCCTCAAGGTCGCCGTCAACGAACTCGGCGGCTACCGCAACACCATGACCATGGTGCTGACCGGCCTGGACATCGAGGCCAAGGCCGCGCACGCCGAACGCATGCTCTTCGACACGCTCGGCGGCCGGGACCGGTTCGCCGAGGTCGACGTACGGCTGCTGCGCTACGACCGACCCGACGCGCCGACCAACGAGCAGGCCACCGCGCACCTGCGGGTCACCGTCAAGGACCCCGACCCGACCAAGGTCGGCCGCGCCTTCTCCGGCGCGGTCGTCGAACTCGCGCTGGCCGGCTACCCGGGCTTTCACACCACCACCCCGCCCACCACCGAGACCGCCTACGGCGTCTTTCGGGCCGGGTGGATCCCGGTCGCCGAGGTCGAGCACACCGTGGTGCTGCCCGACGGCACCTCGCGGGCGATCGCGCCGCCCGAACACACCGCGCCGCTGCCCGCCGCCACCCCGCCGGCCGAACCACCGGTCCGCCACCCGGGACCGACCCGCCGGGCGCCGCTCGGACTGGTCTGCGGCGCCCGCTCCGGCGACAAGGGCGGCGACGCCAACCTGGGTCTGTGGGCCCGCAGCGATGCCGGCTTCCGCTGGCTGCGCGGGCATCTGACGGTCGATCGACTACGCGAACTGCTGCCCGAAGCAGCCGAGTTGCCCATCCAGCGGTATGTGCTGGCGAACCTGCGCGCGATCAACTTCGTGATCGTCGGCCTGCTCGGCGAGGGCGTCGCCGCCACCACCCGCCCGGATCCCCAGGCGAAGGGCCTGGCCGAGTACATCCGGTCCCGACACACCGACATCCCCACGACGCTGTTGGACGGGTGAGCCATGGACTTCCGAGAGAGCGACGAACACCGGGCCCTGCGCGCCGCGGTGGGCGCGATCACCGACGGATTCGGCCCCGGCTACTTCGCCGAGCACAGCCGCGACCGCCGACCCACCACCGAACTGTGGCAGGCCCTGGGTAAACACGGCTACATCGGCGTCAATCTGCCCGAGGAGTACGGCGGCGGAGGCGGCGGCCTGGTCGAACTGGCGATCGTCTGCGAGGAGGTCGCCGCACACGGCTGCCCGCTGCTGTTGCTCCTGGTCTCCAGTGCGATCGCCGGCGAGGTGCTCACCCGGTTCGGCACCGCCGGGCAAAAGCGCACCTGGCTGCCCCGCCTGGCCGCGGGCACCGGCAAGATCGTGTTCGCGATCACCGAACCGGACGCCGGCTCCAACACCCACCGCCTGGCCACCACCGCGACCCGCGTCGGCGACGGCTGGTCGGTGCGCGGCACCAAGCAGTTCATCTCCGGAGTCGACGAGGCCGACGCGATCCTGGTGGTCGCCCGGACCGGCACCGACCCCGAATCCGGCCGCGCCCGGCTCTCGCTGTTCCTGGTCGACGCCGCCCACCCGCGCCTGACCGCGACCCCGCTGGCGATCGAGGGCTCCGCACCCGAGCGGCAGTTCACCCTCTTCTTCGACGACGTACCGGTCGCCCCCGACCGACTGATCGGCACCGAGGGCGACGGACTGCGCCAGGTCTTCCACGGCCTGAACCCGGAACGGGTGACCGGTGCGGCACTGGGAGTTGGCATCGCCCGCCACGCGCTCGCCCGCGCCGCCGACTACGCCCGTACCCGCGAGGTGTGGGGCCGCCCGATCGGCACCCACCAGGCGATCGCCCACCCGCTCGCCGAGGCCGCCGTCGAGGTCGAGTCGGCCGCGCTGATGACGGCCCGCGCCGCCTGGCTGCACGACGCGGGCGAAGCGATGGTCAAGGCCGCCGGAGAGGCCGCCAACATGGCCAAGTACGCCGCCGCCGAGGCGGCCATCCACGCGGTGGACGCCGCCATCCAGACCCACGGCGGCAACGGCATGAGCCGCGACTACGGCCTGGTACCCCTGTGGGGCATGGCCCGCGCGTTGCGGATCGCGCCGGTCAGCCGGGAGATGATCCTCAATCACGTGGCGCAACACACCCTCGGACTGCCGCGCTCGTACTGATCGACACCCCCGTGTGTACCGGTCCGCGCTACGACCGCGGAGGACCCGGCGTACTTGCGTGCGACTTGTGAATGACCCGGTTCGGGACTCGGGATCGACGCGGCAGCACGCGGCCGGGCAGAAGATGGAGAGGCAGGCTGCTCCGCTCCCGGCGCGACTGTGTCGGGTGTCGGCCGGGACCGGTGTCATCGGTCGGGCTCGGCGAAGAAGGCAGTGGAAGCGTGGATCAGATGTTGGCGGGGCGTCCCTTCTGGGACGTGGACATCACGAGCATGTGGTTCGTCATAGGCATGGCGCTGGCCACGGCAGGCACCGCCTTCGCCACCATCTGGTTCTGGAACCGCCCCACGCTCCAGCGCACCCGCCGGATCTGCACGCTGCTGTTCACCCAGCTCATGGTCACCTTCACCATCCTGGCCGCGGTCAACGCGCAGATGTACTTCTACTCGACCCTGTCCGACCTGATGCACATCGCGGACGGGCCGCCGGTGCCGGACGTGTCGGTGTCCACCGTCAAGGTCAAGCACCTCGACCCAAGGCCGGCCGTGCCGTTCTCCGACGACCACGGCAAGGGGCTGCCGTTCATGGTCACCAAACCCCCGCTGACCGACCAGCCCCGAACCCCCAAGCCGCGACGGTCCGGCGCGGACCCCAAACACGGCGTGCTGGTCAACACCTCCATCCAGGGCACCCGCACCGGCTACAAGCTGGACACCTTCGTCTACCTGCCCGCCGCCTACTTCAACGCGGAGAACGCTCGCGCCCGCTTCCCGGTCATCCAGCTCACCTCCGGCTTCCCCGGCACCCCCGACACCTGGCTGCGCCGGATGAAGGTGCACCAGATGCTCGCCGGGCTGATGGAAACGGGCAAGATGCCGCCGACCATCGTGGTGATCGCGGCGCAGAACCCGATCGCGGGCCGGGACAGCGAGTGTGTGGACGCCCCCGGCGGTGCCCGCGCCGACACCTACCTCGGCCAGGACGTACCGGACGCCATAGCGGCCAACTTCCGCACCGCGCCCGCGCCGGCCGGATGGGGCCTGCTGGGCTACTCCACGGGCGGCTTCTGCTCGGTCAACCTGGCGCTGCGCCACCCCGACCGCTACACCGCCGCGGCCAGCCTCTCCGGCTACTTCAAGGCGATCACCGACGTGACCACCGGCGATCTGTACCGCGGCGACGACGCGCTGCGCCGGGCCAACAGCCCGCTGCACACCGTCGACGACGTGCGCAGGCCGCCGGTGCGGATGTACCTGTTCGCGGCCAAGGGCGAGGGCAAGACGGTCCGCGAGGCCCGCGAGTTCGCCCGCAAACTGCGGCCGACGGACAGCGTGAAGGTGCAGATAGAGTCGTCCGGCGGCCACAACTTCGGTACCTGGGCCAGGGGCCTGCCGGGCGCGTTCGAGTGGCTGGGACGCGAACTGGCGACCGGACCGGGCGGCGAGGTGCGCGGGCCGGCCTTCTCGGGCGGGCGACCGCTGCACTGAGACCCCGGCGGCGGGTGGGCGGGCGACCCGGCCGATCCCTTCAATACGGCCCGGTACGGTGCGAGACTTCTGCGGCGCCATCCGAACGGAAGCCCAGGGCCCGCGCCCGGCTCGGGAGCGGGACGCCGTCGCACCGAGACGAGGATCGCCCATGCATCCCGGTGTCACCGCCGCCGCGCACCCGCACCGCCCCGCCGTGATCATGGCCGGCACCGGCCGGGTCGTCGGCTACGCCGAACTGGACGCGGAGTGCAACCGCTTCGCCCACCTGCTGTACGACGCCGGGCTGCGCCCGGGGGACCACGTCGCGATCGCGCTGGAGAACCACCCGCTCTACCTCGCGCTCACCTGGGCCGCGCAGTGCTCGGGGCTGATCTACACGCCGGTGGGCGTACGACTGCATCCGGACGAACTGGCCTATGTCGTGGACAACTGCGGGGCCCGGGTGTTCGTCACCTCGGCCGCGCAGGCCGAACTCGCGGGCGCCATCCGCGACCGGGCGCCCCGGGTGGAGCGGTGGCTGATGCTGGACGGCGCGGTGCCCGGCTTCGAACCGTACGAGGTCGCGGTCCGCACCTGCCCGAGCACGCCGCTCGCGAGCCGGTTCGAGGGCGCGGACATGCTCTACTCGTCCGGCACCACCGGTCGCCCCAAGGGGGTACTGCCCAAACGCGAGGAGCACCCGCTGGGCACCGGGCCGGCGCTGACCCTGTTCCGCCTGATCGGCGCGCTGTACGGGATGGACACCTCGGGCGAGGGCGGCGACGTCTACCTGTGTCCCGCGCCGCTCTACCACGCGGCGCCGCTGCGCTACTGCATGCAGTTCCTGCGCGCCGGGCACACCGTGGTGGTCCTGGAGCGTTTCGACCCGGAGGCCGCGCTGGCCGCGATCGAGCGGTATCGGGTGACGCACAGCCAGTGGGTGCCGACGATGTTCGTGCGGATGCTCAAGCTGCCGGCCGACACGCGCGAACGCTACGACCTGTCCTCGCTGCGCTACGCGGTGCACGCCGCCGCGCCGTGTCCGCCCGAGGTCAAGGAATGCATGCTGGACTGGTGGGGACCGGTGTTGCACGAGTACTACGCCGGCACCGAGGGCAACGGCTACGTCGGCTGCGGGCCCCGTGAGTGGCTCGCGCACCGGGGCACGGTCGGGCGGGCGATCCTGGGCACGCCGCACATCTGCGACGGTGCGGGGCGGGAACTGCCGGTGGGCGAGGACGGTCTGGTCTACTTCGCCGACGGGCCGCAGTTCTCGTACCACGGCGACCCGGACAAGACCGAGGCCGGCCGTGATCCGGCGGGCCGGGGCTGGACCACCCTCGGCGACATCGGGCACCTGGACGCGGACGGCTATCTGTATCTGACGGATCGCCAATCGCACATGGTGATCAGCGGTGGGGTGAACATCTATCCGCAGGAGGTGGAGAACCTGCTCGCGCTGCATCCCGCGATCGCCGACGTCGCGGTGTTCGGCGTCCCGGACGCGGAACTGGGCGAACAGGTCAAGGCGGTCGTGCAACCGGCCGAAGGCGCGACGCCGGGGCCGGAGTTGGCCCGCGAGCTGATCGCCTACTGCCGGGCCCGGATCGCGCACTACAAGTGCCCGCGATCGGTGGACTTCCGCGCCGAGTTGCCTCGGCATCCGACCGGGAAGTTGTATAAGCGGCTGCTGATCGACGAGTACCGGGCGGCAGCGTCGGGTTCGACCTGAGGATCGGCAATTGCCTTGGCGTACGGCCCGGGTGCCTTGATACCGTCCGCGCGTGTTCACCCTTGCCGAACCTCCGGTCTTCGCCCGTCTGCGGGACGCCCGTTCCGTGTTGATCGCGGGGGCGGGGGGTGGTTTCGACGTGTTCTCCGGACTGCCGCTGGGGCTCGCGCTGGCCGAGCAGGGCAAGCGGGTGCACTACGCGAACCTGTCGTTCGTGACCGTGGATCGGCTGCCGTCGGCGAGTCGGCTGTTGCCCGGACTCGCCGCGGTGCGACCGGACACATCGGGCAACGACGACTACTTCCCGGAGCGCACGCTGGCGAGCTGGCTCGGGCGCAACGGTTTCGCCGACACCGTCTACGCGTTCGGGAAGACCGGGGTCAAGCCGCTGCGGGCCGCGTATCGGCGGTTGGTCAAGGACCTGGACGTGGACGCGATCGTGCTCGTGGACGGCGGCACCGACATCCTGATGCGCGGCGACGAGGCGTCGTTGGGCACCCCGGAGGAGGACATGACCAGCCTCGCCGCGGTGGCGGGTGTGCGGGTGCCGACCCGGCTGGTCGTCTCGCTCGGCTTCGGCATCGACTCCTACCACGGCATCTGCCACGCGCAGGTGTTGGAGAACCTGGCGGCGCTTACCCGGGAGGGGCACTACCTCGGCGCGTTGTCGATTCCGCGCGAATCGCGGGAGGGAGCGCTGTACCTGGACGCGGTGGCGTATGCGAACCGGCGCACCCCGCAGCGGCCGAGCATCGTGCAGGGCTCGGTCGCCTCGGCCCTGCACGGGCGGTTCGGCGACGCGCACTTCACCGAACGCACCGGAAACAGCGAGCTGTTCATCAATCCGCTGATGAGCGTGTACTTCACCGTCGACCTGGTCGGCCTGGCCGAACGCTCGTTGTACCTGTCGCGGCTGGAGGGCACCGAGAGCATCTGGGACGTCGCGCGGCGCATCGACGAGTTTCGCGACGAGTTGGCGTTCACCCGGCCGAGGCAGGCGATCCCGCACTGAGGCCCGGCGGGGCGCCGACCGGATCGGTGACCGGGCGTCAGGTCTCGTGCGACGGGCGGTATTCCTCCGGGCTCAGGCCGAACGTCCAGGCCACACCCTCGCGGGCGGTCTCGGTGTCCGGCGGCACGCGCAGCCAGTAGGTGCGGGTGCTGCCGTCCGGTTCGGGCGTGGAGTTGAGCACCTCGACCATCATGATCGGTTCGTCGTCGTCGAGTTCGATCTCCCACAACACGCCGGTCTCGTCCCGATCCAACGGCTGGGCACCGACCTCGCGCAGGTAGCGGTCGTAGCCGTAGATCTCCAGCATTACCCGGCGCAGCTCGGCGTTGTCCTCGTTGTGGATCGCGCGTACGGTCAGCCGGCTGCCGCCGGGGCCGAGACCGCCGACGAAATCGGCCGGCACCGGCATGCCGCGCCACGCGTGCAGCGCGAAGCCGTCGGCGTAGGTCAGCGCGGGGCCGTCGCCGTTGTGCAGCCGCGACTGGTCGTCGCGATGCATCGTGGTGGGCCGTTCGCTGACCAGCACGACCCGCTCGTACGGCCACCACCAGCCGACGTGCCGGGCCACCTCGGCGAGTTCGGCCAGGACCGGGAAGTCGAACTCGGGGAAGCGCTCCTTGAGTCCGTCGAAGACCGCGAGCCAGGCCGCGTCGTGTTGGCCGCCCAGCGCGCTGTGCGTGGTCGCGCGGACCTTGTCCGCGATGTCCCAGCGGCCGCGCGAGGCGGGGGTGCGCACCGAGGGGTCCCACGCGCCGACGCCGGAGTGCACCGCCTCGCGGATGCGCTCGGTGAGCTGCCGGGTGGGCTCCCACAGCCGGTCGGCGCCCTCGGCCCAGGCGAGCTCCCAGCCGCCCGCCCCCAGCACCGCGGTGGCCTGGGCCTTGGCGGCCGTCCAGGGGCCGCTCCAGAGCCGTTCCTGCACAGGCCGGCCCGGCCGCCCGGGCACCTTGACCGACAGCCGGGTGGCGGCCAGGTCGGCGGGCTTGCACGTGCCCGCCGCCACGGTCGCGGCCACCGCCGCCGCGAGGGGCGAGTCGTACCAGACCACCCGCTCCGGCTCGGACAACCCGGCGGCCCGATACACGGCCCGGATGGCCTCCTCGGCGGCGGGCCGATCGGCGGGACCGGTGGCGGCGGCGACGTGCGCCCAGTCGGTGGTGGCCTCGGCCAGGGCGAGCCGATCCGCGAGGCCGAGCACCGGCCGAGGGGCGGGTCGCGGCCGGCCGACGACCGGCGCGTGTTGCGGGGTCGGCCGGGCGCGGTCGGCGGCGGCCCGGGCGTCGTGGGCGGTCGGCCCGGTCGCCCCCGCGGGCTCGGCGGCCCGGGTCGGCGCGTGCAGCGGGGTGCGCCGTGCCCGGTGGGGGCTCGGCTGTGGCGGCTCGTGCGGTGCCTCGTCGAGCGGGGGAGTGGCCCGCGCCGCGGACTCGGCCTCGCGCGCGGCCCGTTCCTCGCGTGCCCGCAGCGCCGCCCAGGCCGCCGCCGCCGGATTGGCGGGCGGCGCGGGCGGGTTTGGCGGGCGCGGGGCGAGGGCCTTGCGCGGCAGCGCGATCCCGGGCAGCTTGCGGGGCGGCGTGGCCATCGTGTCTCCCGTGGTGTGCGGTTGCGCCCGGTCGGCGGCGAAAGCTCGGGCCGGACCGGTCGGCTCGACGCGTCGGATGATCCTCGCCCACCGGATCGGCTCGGCGCGTCGGGGTGTGTCGAGCGCGGAGACCATGGTTCCACCGGCTCCGACCCGGCTGCGGTGGATGTCGGCTCCGACCCGATCCCGAGCCCGCGTTCGAGCCGGCGAGCCGGAAAGAGCCCGGGCCCGAAGGCGCGTCGGCGGACGTGCCGGACCGGATCTAGTCCGCCACCATCCGGACCGCGCCCGGGATGTACTCGCGTTGGCGGACCACTCGGTACCAGCCCTTCGGCAGGTCGATCGTGGCGTGTTCCTCGTGCACGATGCGGGTGGCCTCGTCCAGGTGCAGGTGGCCGATCAGCATCGGTTCCGGGGCCAGGTACAGCGTGCCACTGCCGACCACCGCGTGGGCGTGCCCGGTGGCCTCGCCGAGCGCCAGCACGAGTCGGCCGCGGGCGTCCCGGGGTTTGGTCGGCAGCGCCTCGACGCCGGTGGGCACGGTCTGTGCCTTGATCGGTTGCAGCAGGATGTCGCCCTGGCGAAACATGGCAAACCTCCATCGGGATGGTCGAATCGACGGTGGCTCAACCCCACCGCCGAACACGCTAACCACCCCGACCGACAGGCCGCGCCGCCGATCAGTAGCCCGCCGGCCGGATCAGCCCGGTCTCGTAGGCGTACACCGCGGCCTGGGTCCGGTCACGCAGGCCCAGCTTGACCAGGATGCGACCGACGTGGGTCTTCACCGTCTGCTCGGCCACCACCAGGCGGGCCGCGATCTCGGCGTTGGACAGGCCCTGGGCGATCAGCGACAACACTTCGGTCTCGCGTTCGGTGAGGTCGCCGACGCGGTCCTTGAGCGGGACCCGCGGCGCACCGGCCAGACGGGAGAACTCGCCGATCAGGCGCTTGGTCAGGTTCGGCGCGAGCAGCGCGTCCCCGGCGGCCACCACCCGTACCGCGTGCGCGAGTTCCTCGGCCGAGGCGTCCTTGAGGAGGAAGCCGGACGCGCCCGCGCGCAGCGCCTCGTACACGTACTCGTCCAGATCGAACGTGGTCAGCACGAGCACCTTGGTCGCCGTGCCGGCGGATCCGGTGATCCGCCCGGTGGCCTCGATGCCGCCCAGCCGAGGCATCCGGATGTCCATCAGCACCACGTCGGGCGCGAGTTCGGCCACCTGCCCGACCGCGTCGAGGCCGTCGACGGCCTGCCCGACCACCTCGATGTCGGGCTCCGCGTTCAGCAGGACGGTGAAGCCCTGCCGGACCATCATCTGGTCGTCGGCGATCAACACCTTGATGCTCACGAATCGCCCCCCAAAGGCAGTCTGGCCACGACCTCGTAACCGCCGTCGGGGATCGGCCCGCCGGCGAAATCGCCCCCCAGCATGGCGACCCGCTCGCGCATTCCGAGCATCCCGTGCCCGCCGCCCGGCGGAGTCGACGGGGCGGACGAATCGAGCGGCTCGCTCGCGGTGTTGGCGACCCGGATCGCCAAGCCGGTCGCCTGATAACCCAGCTCCACCCGAATCGCCGCTCCCGGCGCGTGCCGCAACACGTTGCTGAGCGCCTCCTGCACGATCCGGAACGCGGACAGCTCGACCCCGGGCGGCAGTGCCCGCCGCTCGCCGGTGATCCGGGTGTCCACCTCCAGACCGGCGCCGCGCACGTTGGCGACCAGCTCGTCCAGCCGATCCAGGGTGGGCTGTGGGGCGTGCCGGACGGCCTCGGACAGGTCGTTCTCGGAGCGCAGCACACCCAGCACCCGGCGCAGCTCGGTGAGCGCGTCGACCGCGTTCGCCCGGATGCCGACCAGGTTTTCCTTGAGCGCCTCGGAGGGATTGTCCACCAGATGCGGCGCGACCTGGGCCTGGATCGAGATCACCGACATGTGGTGCGCGACCACGTCGTGCAACTCGCGGGCGATCCGGGTGCGTTCCTCCAGAAGGGTGCGCCGGGCCCGCTCCTCGGCGGTGAGTTCGGACTGGACCACCAACGCGGTCCGGGCCTGCCGACGGCCGCGCAGCGAGGCACCGACCACCGCCGCGATGGTCAGCGTCACCGCGGCCGATTCCAGGTCGAACCTGCGCATGGGGGCGAAGAAGGTGACGTGCAGCAGTGTCCCGATCAGCAGGCTGATCGCCAGCACCTCGAACGTGACGCGCGGCCGGGCCCGCAGCGCGACCATGAACACCGCGGCGGCGTGCAGCGCGATCCCGGTCCCGGTCCACGGGTACAGCTGCGGGGTGTCCGGGTTCGCCGCCAGCGCGACGACGACCATCGCCGCGGTCACCGCCCACCACGCCTGCACCGGCCGGAACATCGCGACCACGATCGCCACCGACGGGGCGCCGCCGAGCAGGATGCCGGCCGGCTGGCTCAGGCCGTACTGCCAGACGAGTTGGTTGATGTTGACCACCGCGGCCGGGATCGCCAGGAACACCAACAACACCGCGGACGCGGGTTGCCAGTCCCGCCAACGGCGCGGCAGCGGGTCGGGAGCGCCCGTCCACAGGTCGGCGCGCAGGGTGCGCACGAGCGCGCCCACCGCCGTCCTGATCCGGCCCCCGCCCTCCCCTCGCACAAGATCAACTCTAGGCACGCCGCACCTCCGCCGTCCGGGCGGGCCTCGTGCGCGCCTTCGGCACCGACGCTAGGCGCGGTCCCCGGCCGCGGACATCCCGCCAGGGGGCTCACCCGTCGAGTGGCTCTCGGGTACTACGGGTATCGGTGCGGCGCATTGCACCGACCCGCACCGACCCGCCGTCGGGGCCGCCGGACCGAGCCGGCGTGGCCCCACCCTCAACTGCGCTCCTTGACCCCCGCCAACATGCCCTCGATGCGGTCCGGCGGCCCGGGCCGGGAGAAGTACCAACCCTGCCCGGCGTCACAGCCGATCGCCCGCAGCCGCTCCGCCTGGACCGCGGTCTCGATGCCCTCCGCGGTCACCGTCAGGCCGATCGCGTGCGCCAGTTCGACCAGCGAGGCCACGATCCGGCCGTCCACCGGATCGGAGTCGCCGGGTTGCCGCAGGCCCTCGACGAAGGAGCCGGCGATCTTCAGCTCGCAGACCGGCAGTCGACGCAGGTAGGCCAGGTTCGAGTAGCCGGTGCCGAAGTCGTCGATCGCGATCCGGATGCCCATCGCGGCCAGTTCGCGCAGTCGCTCCAGCGGACCACCGTCGGTGGACATGATCTGACTCTCGGTCAGCTCGAATTGCAGTCGGCCCGGATCCAGGCCCGTCTCGGCCAGCACCCGCTCCACCTGGCGTACCAGGCCCGGTTCGCGGCACTGGCGTTCGGCCAGGTTGACGCTGATGAAGGGGGCGCCGTCCGGCTCCAGGTCCTGCCAGCGGCGTGCCTCGCGGCACGCCTGCTCCAGCACGTGCATGCCCAGCGGCACGATCAGCCCGGTCTCCTCGGCCAGCCCGATGAAGCGGTCCGGGCCGACCAGGCCGTTGCGCGGATGGCGCCAGCGCACCAGCGCCTCGACGCCGAGCACACCGCCGTCGGCGAGCGAGACGAGCGGCTGGTAGTCGACGTAGAACTCGCCGTGGTGCAACGCGGCGGGCATCTCCGCGGACAGCGTGTAGCGCGCCACCTCGCGGTCGTTGCGGTCGGTGTCGAACACCGTCCAGCGCCCGCGCCCGTCGGACTTGGCCCAGTAGAGCGTTATGTCGGCCGCCCGCAGCGTGTCCGCCGGGCTGGTGCCGGCCACCGGCCGCTCCACGATGCCGATGCTCGCGGTGACCGTCAGGTCGTGGCCGCGGATGCGGAACGGCTCGCGCAGCGCGGCGAACACGCCGTCGGCCAGCGCCACCACCTGGCCGGTGCCGGTGGAGTGCTCGACCAGGATGACGAACTCGTCGCCGCCCATCCGCGCCATCAGGTGCCCGGCCTGGCCCGCGTACCGACTCAGCCGCCGGGCGACCGCGACCAGCAACTGGTCGCCCACGTCGTGCCCGAGGCTGTCGTTGACCACCTTGAACCCGTCCAGGTCCAGGTAGCACAGGCCGACCCGGTCACCGGGGCCCGGGTGTTCGAACGCGGCGGTCAGTCGTTCGACGAACAGCGCGCGGTTGGGCAGCCCGGTGAGCTGGTCGTGCATCGCCTGGTGGCGCAGCCGGGTGTGCAGGCGGTGCCGGTCGGTGACGTCCTCCAGCATGCAGACCTGGTACTCGGGGCTGCCCTTGGAGTCGCGGACCAGGGACAACGACAGGTGCGTCCACAACGTCTCGCCGTCGGCCTTCTCGAACTGCTTCTCCAGGGCGAAGTGGTCGCGTTCGCCGCTGATCAACTCGTCGTAGAGCTTCCACATGTGGTCGGTGTCGCCGTCGTGCATGAAGTCGCGGACCTGCCGCTTGCACATCTCCTCGACGCTGGCCGCGAACATCGTGGTCATCGCCTGGTTGACGTCGATCACGTTGCCGTCGACGTCGCCGATCCCGATGCCGATCGCGGCCTGGTCGAAAACGGCCCGAAAGCGCGCTTCACTCGTGTGCAGTGCGTGCTCCGCGCTGTCCCGGGCGACCAGGACGGCGGCGTGGATGGCCTCCTGCTCGTCCAGGGTCCGCCGGCGCAGCGCCTCCGCGTAGCCCGCCGCGAGCGCCCCCATCAGCCCGGCGATGCGCTCCAGGTACGCGTCGGGATCCCGACCGCGGGAGACCGCCTCGCGGCGCAGGATGGGCCACCACGGGCCGACCAGGCCCAGGGTGCGCTCCAGCGTGCCGCTGCCGGTGAAGTGTTCGCCGACGAGGGACGCGCCGACCTCGCGCGCCGCGGCCGGGTCGAACGGCTCGGTGCGCAGCGCCTGCGCCAGGCGCAGCGCCTGGTCGCGCAGGTATTGCTCGATCTCGGCACCGCTCAACGGGACGAAGCTGGTGCCTTCGACGGCCCGGGCCCAGTCGCGGGCGAATCGGCTCAGCGACGGCCTGGCCCCGTCGGCCCGCGCGTCGTCCGTACCGCCGTTCACCCTGCGCTCCCCACGGTGGTCCGGGCGCACATGCCGGTCCCCCGGCACGCCTGGACCCACGCTGTGCCCGGCGCCCATGATGGTCGATCCACCGCCCCACCTTTCCTCCTCGGGGGCGATCCGTCACCGTGCAATGTCGGTGCGGTCGCCGCTCGGACGAGCCGGCCACAATCCCCAGCGGCCGTGTGAACGAGCCACATCACCCGTTATCACCCGTTCGGACGAGCCGGTTGGTACCTCCGGTGTGTCCCGACGATCGCGTGATCATCGTTGACGGTATCCGCCGCGGCGCGGAAACGTCTTGTAGTTGGACACGGCGCGAGGAGCATCACTCCGGAGAGGGACATGTGGTGCGCGCGGGTCCGTACCGAATTGTGGCGTACGCCCTCGCACTCCGGCGCACGCAGGGCTCCCCACGCGACGACTGACGGACCATCAGGTTGCCGCCCCCGGGCAACGGTACGCTCTACCGCCACGAGTCGGCGAGGTGGGGCGCCGTCGCCGCGGTTGCCCGGCGGTCCACCCGAGTGGAGGAAGTGGTCCCGATGTTGGTGGAACTCGCGGTAGGGGATGCGTACGGGGCGGGATTCGAGTACGCCGATCGTTCGTTCGTCGTGCGAGGCAACACACTCGCCGGTTATGTGCAGCATCCTCGTCATCGTGACGTGCTGCCCGGCCGATATACCGACGACACGCAGATGAGTATCGCGGTCGCCGAATGGTTGCTCGGCGACGATCACGGGATACCGGCGCTCGCGGACCTGTTCGTGCGGGCGTACAAGCGTGACGCGCGCGCCGGTTACGCGCGGGGGTTTCGTGGCGTACTGGAGGAGGTCGCCGACGGCACGGAGTTGCTGGCGGTATTGCGGCCGGAGAGCGACAAGAGTGGCGCGGCGATGCGCGCGGGCGTGCTGGGCCTCTTGCCGGACCCGGCCGACGTGCGCCGGATGGCGGCGACGCAGGCCCGGATCACCCACCGCACGCTCGGCGGGATGACCTCGGCGACCGCGGCGGCGCTGGCGGTGCACTACTGCCGGTACGGCCTGGGTCCGGTCGCCGAACTGCCGACGTGGCTGGTGGCGACGCTGCCCGCGTCGACCGGGCCGGCCGTGTGGGCGCAGCCGTGGCGCGGCAAGGTCGGCTCGCCGGGCATGGACAGCACCCGCGCGGCGATCACCGCGCTGGCCGCGCACACCGGCACGGCCGCGTTGTTGAAGGCGTGTGTGGCGTACACCGGCGACGTGGACACGGTGGCCACCATCGCGCTCGCGGCGGCGAGTTGCTCGGCCGAGTACACCCAGGACCTGCCGCCCGCGCTGGTGGCGGGCCTGGAGAACGGCCCCTACGGACGAGAGCATCTCGCGGGCCTGGACGCGCGGTTGGCGGCCCGGTTCGGCTGAGCCGCGCCGGGCGGGCCCGGTCGGCCGCGGCGCGTCGGTGAAAGACCGGCGAAAGATCCGGCCCGGGACGTCCCGAGGGACGGATCGGCGAAACGCGAGAGGCCCCCCGGCGGACCGGGGGGCCTCTCGTTTGCCTGGAGCCCCAATACGGAATCGAACCGTAGACCTTCTCCTTACCATGGAGACGCTCTACCGACTGAGCTATTGGGGCCTGCGCGGCGAAAACTTACCGGATCCGCGTTCGGTTCGCCAACTTGATCCACGAGCGGATCCGGATCGACCTCGTCGGGCGCGTTTCACCACTCGCCGGGGCTCATCGTGAAGTGCGCATACGGGACGGTCCACACCACTTCGCGGGCCGCCTCCGCACGTTCGTCGTAGGCGGTGCCGTGGTCGGCGGTGACGATCGCGAAGCAGGGCCTGCGGCAGCTCATCGCGCGAAACAGCCGGCCCAGGTGCCGGTCCACGTACTCCAGCGCGGCGGCGTGCGTGTCGCGGTTGTCGCCGTCGGCGGCGGTGGCGCCCGGGGTGTGGAACCAGTTCGGCTGGGCGATGGCGGCGACGTCGACGAGCAGGAAGAGTCGGCGGTCCGGGTCGAGGCCGCCGACCACCAGTTCGGCGCGGGCGACCTGGGCCTCGAACGAGATCGGTGAGGTGACGCCGAGTTCGGGGTCCCAGTGGCTCTCGGCGAACATCCCCGGCAACACCGAGTCGAGCGCGCCCTGTTTGTCGAAGCAGCCGACGCCGCCGATGCACGCGGTGTGGTAGCCCGCCTTGGTCAGCGCGCTGGGCAGGTCCGGGGTGTCGAACAACCACGTGTGCGCGTCGGTGGACTCGGTGTCGCCGCGTCGGGCGGCGAACAGGCGCGGGTGCGGGCCGGGGCCCGCCGGGGTGGGCAGGTAGCCCGCCAGGAACGCGGTGTGCGCGGCGAAGGCGAGGGCGGCCGGGGTGTAACGGCGTTGCCAGCCGCCCTCGGGCAGGACCCGGGAGAGGTTGGGCAGCCTGCCGGCCGCGGCGAGCTCGACGGCCACGTCGTACCGCAGCGCGTCGAGCGTGACGAGCAGTAGGTCCTGCTCGCCCACGACGGCGTTCATGTCGGGACCGGTCATATCGGACATGCCACCTTCTCCGCATCTGCTCGGGTGTTCGGGGCCGCCGCCGGTGGTCCGCACGCGGGCGGCGAATGGATCGCCCATGCCTACCAGAGGGAGGCGACTCTTCGAGGGATAACCCCCTCGCCGGTGTCCGGGTCGCCGTGTATGTTGTTCTCAACCTAAGAACATCTCATTCGGAGAACAACCGTCGAGTCGGTGTCGGGAACGTGAACCGGCGGGACTGCGTCGGACGTGCATCGCAGTGGGCACATCGGAGGGAAGTGCGACATGGCCGACACTGCCATCACCGAACGCGAATGGCTCGCGTCCTACGACCCCAGGGCCTGGGATCCGATCGCGGTGACCGTCGACATCGTCGCGCTGACGATTCGCCAACTCGGCGGCGCCGACCGGGCGGGCACCGCGCCGGAGGGCACCGGCGAGGAGTCGCCCAAGGCACTGCACGTGCTGCTCGTGCGGCGCGGCGAGATGCCCTTCGCGGGCCGGCTCGCGCTGCCCGGCGGCTTCGTGCGGCCCGTGGTCGACCCGGACGGCACCCGGCACGAGGAGGACCTGGGCGAGGCCGCCGCGCGCGAACTGGCCGAGGAGACCGGGCTCGCCGCCGGTGCTCGACTCGACCGGGTGCACCTCGAACAACTGGGCACCTACGGTGCGCCCGGACGCGACCCGCGGATGCGGATCGTCTCGGTCGCGCACCTGGCCTTCGCGCCGGACCTGCCCGACCCGACCGCCGGCGGCGACGCCGCCCACGCACTGTGGGTGCCGGTGGCCGAGGTCGATCCGGACACGCTGGCCTTCGACCACGCGCGCATCCTCGCCGACGGCCTGGAGCGCGCCCGTGCCAAACTCGAATACTCGCCACTGGCCACCGCGTTCGCCGGTGAGGAATTCACCGTCACCGAACTGCGCGAGGTCTACCAGGCGGTGTGGGGACAACCCATGCACGCCGGCAACTTCCACCGCAAGGTGCTGTCCGTGCCCGGCTTCGTCGAGGACACCGGCGCCACCACCGCGCGCGGCGGGGCTCGCGGCGGTCGCCGCGCCCGGCTGTACCGCGCGGGCCCCGCACGTCTGCTGCACCCGGCGCTGCTGCGCCCGTCCCCGGAGGAGGACTCCCGATGACAAGGACGCCCGGCACCACCTCGACCACCCCCACGACCTACCCGGCCGCGCTCGACCTGCTGAGCCGCGCACCGGACCCACAGGGCGTCTTCGGGCCCTACGACGGCACGCCGGAGGCGTGTCTGCGCGCCGGCAACCGCACGTATCGCCAACTCGCCCGGCTGCTCCACCCGGACACCGCGCCCGCCGATCGGCGCACCGAGGCCGCCCGCGCCTTCGCCGAGTTGGGCGAATTGTGGAACCGCTATCAGCAGGACATCACCGGCGTGACCGGCCGTCAGGTGGTGATCACCACCAAGCGCCGGGTCTACTCGGTCGGCGAGGAGCGCGCGAGCGGCGACATCGCCACGCTGTACAAGGTCGGCTACCGGGCCGAGGACGACGGCGAGGCGCGGGCGTTGCTCAAGCTGCCGCGTTCGGTGAGCGACAACGACCTGATGGAGCGCGAGGCCACCGCGCTGGAACGGATCGCCCGCGAAGGCGATCCCCAGTACGCGAACTACGTGCCCCGGCTGATCGAGACCTTCCGGCACCGGGACGCCAAGAGCGGGATCGAGCGGCGCGCCAACGTCCTCGAACGGGTGCGCGGCTTCCGCTCGTTGACCGAGGTGCGCGAGGCGTACCCGGACGGCCTGGACGCCCGCGACGTGGCGTGGATGTGGCGCCGCCTGCTCGTCGCGATCGGATACGCGCACCGGGCCGGCGTCGTGCACGGTGCGATCACCCCCGACCACGTGCTCATCCACCCGCGCGAGCACGGACTCGTCCTGGTCGACTGGTGCTACTCGGTGTTGCTCGACGCCCCGGCGGACACCGACCGGCCGGAGGCGATCCTGCGGGCCAAGGCGGTCGAGCACGTGCCGGCGATGATCGACCGGCACGCGGACCTGTATCCGCCGGAGATCCCCGGCAAGCAGCCGCCGGAGACCGCCGCGGACGTCTACATGGCCACCGCGTGCATCACCGGCCTGCTCGCCCCGGACGCGCCCAAGCCGCTGCTGCGCTTCGCCCGAGGCTGCTCGCTGCCCGCTCCCGCCCGCCGTCCGCACGACGCGTGGAAGCTGCTCGGCGAGTTGGACGAACTGCTCGGCAAGCTCTACGGACCGCGCCGATTCCGGCCGTTCGCGATGCCCACGCGCCGCGAGACCAAGGTTCCGGCGCCGGCCGCCGAAACCGCCCGCACCGGCGACGAGCCGGTCGATTCCATCTAGTCGCGGGTCGGCCCGCCGGGCCGACCCGCGCACGGATCCCAACGCATCCGATCGGGGAGTGAGCACCATGGGCAGTGGCAACTGGTCCACCAACGTTTACGACGCGGCGCAGAGCTACAACGCGGCCGCCGGACGCAGCGCGTTCCACTACGACCACGTCACCAAGCGAAGCACGCCGCACAGCGCCTGGAAGGCGCACGACGACCTGGATCCGCGCCTGGCGAGCGTGCGGGAGAGCCGGGACAGCGACGAGCACCCCACCTCGGTGGCCATCTCGGTGCTGTTCGACGTGACCGGTTCGATGTTGCGGGTCCCGCAGACGCTGCAGACCAAGCTGCCCGAGTTGTTCGGCCTGCTGCTGCGCAAGGGCTACGTGCAGGATCCGCAGATCATGTTCGGCGCGATCGGCGACGCGACCTGTGACCGAGTGCCTTTGCAGATAGGCCAGTTCGAGTCGGACAACCGGATGGACGACCAGCTCGGCAACATCCTGCTGGAGGGTGGCGGCGGCGGCCAGAAGCGCGAATCCTACGAGTTGGCCCTGTACTTCATGGCCCGGCACACCTCGATCGACTGTCACGACAAGCGCGGCAAGCGCGGCTACCTGTTCGTGATCGGCGACGAGATGCCCTACCGCCGGGTGCGCCGCGCCGAGGTGAAGGAGTTCATCGGCGACGACCTCGCCGAGGACATCCCGATCGAGCGCATCCTGGCCGAATTGCAGCGCATGTACGAGGTCTACTACATCCTCCCGGCCGGTTCGTCCTACGTGGGCGACGCCGAGGTGCTCGGCGAGTGGAAGGGCCTGCTGGGGCAGCACGTGATCGAACTCGACGACCCGGACGGCGTCTGCGAGACGATCGCGCTGACCATCGGCCTGGCCGAGGACGCGATCGACCTGGACGAGGGCCTGGAACACCTGCGCGAGGTGGGCGCCACCGCCCAGGTCGCCAACGTCTCCAAGGCGCTGGCCTCCTACGCCCGCACCGGCGGCGCGGTGGCCGTCTCCGGCTCGCTGCCCGGCCTCGACGGCGTCGGCGACGCGGGCACCACGCGTCTGTGACACCACGTCATATCGCGGTCGTCGACCTGGGGTTCGGCGACGCGGGCAAGGGCGCCACGGTGGACCGGCTGTGCGCGCGAGCGCGCGAGGAGGGGCGGCCGGTGCACGCCGTGGTGCGCTTCAACGGCGGTGCGCAAGCCGCACACAACGTGGTCACCGACGACGGGCGGCACCACACCTTCGCCCAGTTCGGCGCGGGGACCTTCACCCCGGGCACCCGCACCCACCTGTCCCGGTTCATGCTGGTGGACCCGCTCGCGCTGGCCGCCGAGGCCGAGCACCTGCGCGCGCTCGGCGTGCCCGAGCCGCTCGCGCTGCTCACCGCGGACCGGGAGGCGTTGTTGACCACGCCGTACCACGCGGCGGCCAACCGGGCCCGGGAGTCGGCCCGCGGCGCGAACCGGCACGGGTCGTGCGGAATGGGGGTGGGCGAGACGGCGGCCTTCGCGCTGGCCCACCCGCAGGACGCGCCGCGGGTGGGGGACTGCGCCTCGCCGGTGTTGTTGCGGCGGCGGTTGACGGCCGTACGGGACGCGCTGAGCGCCGAATTCGGGACACCCCTGGGTCCGGACGTGTCGGCCTGCGTGGCGGCCTTCCTGGGCTTCGGGAGGGCCGTGCGGATGGTGGATCGCGCGTACGCGCGCGAGTTGATGCGCGCCGGTCCGGTGGTCTTCGAGGGTGCGCAGGGGGTGCTGTTGGACGAGTGGCACGGGTTCCATCCGTACACCACCTGGTCGACCACGACCTTCGCGAACGCCGAGACGCTGGTCGCCGAGGCGGGCGAGGAGCTGTATCGGCTCGGCGTGCTGCGCACCTACACGACGCGGCACGGCGCGGGGCCGTTGCCCACCGAGGACGCGGCGCTGACCGCCGCGCTGCCGGACCCGCACAACGGGACCGGGCGCTGGCAGGGCGCCTTCCGGGTCGGGCACTTCGACGTGCCGGCGCATCGATACGCGGTCGCGGTGTGCGGGGGAGTGCACGGGCTGGCGCTCACCCACGCGGACGTGCTCGGGCGCCCCGGCGAGTTGGTGGCCGGGTCGTACCTCGGCGAGGAGCCCTCGGCGAGCCCGGTGCCCGACCTCGCGCACGCCGAGCAACTGACCGGGCGGATGTTCGCGGCGCGACCGGTGTTGCGGCCGGCGCCGACGCCCGAGCAGTGGCCGGAATTCGTCGCCGCCGAGCTGGGTGCCCCGGTGACCTTGCTCTCGTTCGGTCCGCGCACCGGTGACAAGTGCGAGCAGCCGGTACTAGGCTCGTATTACTCTCCGGTAACATAGCTGTCCGGAGATCGAGACCGGGCCGGTGGTCAGCGGCTTTGCCGAGACCGCGTACTCTCGGAGCAGAAGTTGACGGACCGTCAGAACTGAATGTGCCCTGTGTCACGCGTGCACCTTCGCGCGAGCGTGGCATCGTGGCGCGGAGATTGATGGATCTTGGGGCCGGAACCGTGGGCCTGTCGCCGCCCCCGTCGACGGGCATGACACCCTCGGACCGGCACCTGGGTGACCGGACGACCACAGGAGAACTGTTGTGAAAATCGTTGTCTGCGTGAAGTACGTACCCGACGCGACCGGGGACCGGGGCTTCAACGACGATGGCACCACCGATCGTGAGTCGGTCGACTCGCTGCTGTCGGAGCTGGACGAGTACGCGATCGAGCAGGCGCTCAAGATCGTGGAGTCCGGCGTCGAGGCCGAGATCACGTTCCTGACGGTCGGTCCGGACGATGCCAAGGACGCGCTGCGCAAGGCGCTGGCGATGGGTGGCGACAACGCCATCCACGTCAACGACGACGACATCGCGGGCACCGACGCACTGGGCACCTCGCTGATCCTGGCCAAGGCCATCGAGCGCGCCGGCTTCGACCTGGTCGTCTGTGGCATGGCTTCCACCGACGCCTCGATGGGCGTCGTGCCGGCCATGCTGGCCGAGCGCCTGGGCGTCCCGCAGGTCACCTACCTGGACGAGATCACGGTCGAAGGCGCCACCGTCAAGGGCGGTGGCACCGTCAAGGGCCGTCGCGAGGGCGACGTGGCCACCGAGCTGATCGAGGCCGCGCTGCCCGCCGTCGTGTCGGTCACCGACCGCACCGGCGAGGCCCGCTACCCGTCCTTCAAGGGCATCATGGCGGCCAAGAAGAAGAACGTGGAGTCGCTGGACCTGGACGACCTGGGCATCGAGTCGGACCAGGTCGGCCTGTCCGCGGCCTGGTCGATCGTGGACACCGCGACCAAGCGCCCGCCGCGTGCCAAGGGCGAGGTCGTCGAGGACGAGGGCGAGGGCGGCGTGCAGCTGGCCGCGTTCCTCGCCGCCAAGAAATTCATCTGAGTCGGTCGGCAGCACCGGACTGTTTCGACACGTTTGTGTCGGTCGCTCCTCGGGACGACCAAGCATCGCAACCCGGCCGGAGAAATCCGGGCCGACCGGACAAGGAGAGAACCCCACATGGCCGAGATTCTCGTTCTCGTCGACCACGCCGACGGCGCGGTTCGCAAGCCGACCCTGGAACTGCTGACCCTGGCCCGCCGCCTCGGTGAGCCGGCCGCGGTCTTCCTGGGCAAGGGCGCCGAGGGTGCCACCGAGACGCTGGGCAGGTACGGCGCGCAGAAGGTCTACGTCGTGGACGCCCCCGAGGTCGCCGACTACCTCGTTGCCCCGGCCGTCGACGCGCTGACCCAGATCGCCGAGGGCGGCGAGCCGGGCGCGATCCTGGTCGCCTCCTCCGCCGAGGGCCGCGAGATCGCGGCGCGCGTCGCGGTGCGCCTGGAGTCGGGCCTGATCACCGACGCGGTCGACATCGAGGCCGGCGCCGACGGCCCGGTCACCGAGCAGTCGGTGTTCGCGGCGACCTACCAGGTCAAGGCACACGTCACCAAGGGCACCCCGATCATCACGGTCAAGCCCAACGCCGCCACCCCGGAGGAGGCCCCGGCCACCCCCGCCGTGGAGGCCGTGACGGTCGACTTCACCGCCCTTGCCACCGGCACCAAGGTCGTCTCGCGCGCCCCGCGCGAGAAGTCCGACCGCCCCGAGCTGACCGAGGCCGACATCGTCGTCTCGGGTGGCCGCGGCGTCAACGGCGCGGAGAACTTCCACGTGATCGAGTCGGTCGCGGACGCGCTCGGCGCGGCCGTGGGCGCCTCCCGCGCGGCGGTCGACGCCGGCTGGTACCCGCACAGCCACCAGGTCGGCCAGACCGGCACCCAGGTCTCCCCGCAGCTCTACGTCGCGGTGGGCATCTCCGGCGCGATCCAGCACCGCGCGGGCATGCAGACCTCGAAGACCATCGTCGCGATCAACAAGGACGAGGACGCGCCGATCTTCGACCTGGTCGACTACGGCGTGGTCGGCGACCTGTTCAAGGTGATGCCGCAGCTCGAGGCGGAGATCAACAAGCGCAAGTAGGTGGTGATGGGTCGACGCCGCCCTGTCGGGGTGGCGTCGCTCATCGCTTGTCGCTCGCCGCGACCCCGCGCCGGCAGGACCGGTCGCGGGGTCGCGGCGTTCGTGCCGTGCCGTGCCGTTGTCGGATGCCGCCGGTGATCGTCGCCCGGTACGAGACCCGGCCGCAGGTGGCTTCGCCGTAGCCGGTGATCCGCACCGAACCGGACAGGCTCCCGAGGTGCCGACCGCGTTCGTCCGGGACGCGTCGGGCGTCCCGGACGAACCCGATGAACAACCGCCGAGCACCGACCCGACCGAGAGTGCGGCTGCGGCCATCGATCGCCGCCCTCGTCGCGTCGTGTCGGCGCCCCCCCGAGCCTCGACGGTGTTCCCCCGTGCGCGCCGGTCGCCTGATCCCCCGTCGGCGCGCCCTGTGACTCGGACGTTAATCCGCGTGGCCGGCCGCGAATACCCCACAGATGTGGGGGTGTTCAGGCGGCGGGCGGCGGGGCGGTGAGTCGGCCGTCCAGGGCGAGTGGACCCAGGCCCAGGCGGGGCAGGTAGTGGCGGGAGAAGACCGCGGCGGTCAGTTCGCGGCGGCTGCGCACGCCGACCTTGTCGAAGATCTTCTCCAGGTGGTCGTTCAGCGTGTTCCGGGTGATGTGCAACTCGGCGAGCACCTCTTCGCTGGACCAACCGTGCAGGACGAGCTGGGCGATTCGCCGCTGCCGTTCGCTGAGTCCGTACGCCTCCAACACCAGCGCGATCAGCATGCCGGGCTCCGCCGAGCCGATCGCGACCATGGTCACCGGCTCCGGTGCGGTGAACAACCGCCAGGCGTGCAGCGCCAACCAGTGGCCGTCGCGGGTGCGGACCTGGGACCGGGCGGTGGTGCCCGGATGCCCCGCGCGGGCCGCCGCGGCCACCGCGCGCACCGCGTACGGGCAGGACTTCGGCCGGCCGGCCGCGCCACCCAACTCGATCCGGGCCAACAAGCGCTCGGCGCTGGGACTGCACTCGACCACCCGCTGGGCGGCGTCCAGCACGACGAATCCGGGCCCGTCCGGCGCGGACCCCTCGTCGGTGCCGGTGACCACGAGCGACCGACGCACGGCCCGCGTGGTGGGCGCCGCGAACGCCCGCGCGGCGGCCAGGTCCCGGCTGCCGAACGGGGCACTGTCGGTGGACCGGCACAGCACCACCAGGCCCCAGGTGCGCCCGCGTTCGCGCAACAGGATGCGCAACTCGTCGGCCATGTCCAGGGGTTGCAGGATGTCCCGGTAGTAGGCGCTGGACTCGATCGCGCCGCCGGTGGACGCCTTCAGCGAACTCACCGGCGCCGCACGGCGGGTCAACGCCCGCAGGTTGTCGACCCCGTCCTGCTCCACGTGCTCGATCTCGAACAACCGCGGCATCACCCGCTCCGGGAATCCCGACTCGTGCACGCCCCCGGTGTCCAGCAGCGTCGACGGATCCAGCAGCACCGCACACCAGATGTCGGCCGGCACCACCTTCAACAACCGCGTCGCCGCCACCCCGACGACGTCCGCCGCCCCGCGCCCGGTCTCCACCACACCCTGCAGGGCCCGCTCCAGCCCCACGACACCCCGCCCCGCCCCACCGGAAACCACGCCTCAACGCTACCGACCCCACCGCCCACCCGCGACGCATACGGCCCAGGAACCCGGCATCCGCAGTGGGTCGCGCACGCGCGCCGGCCGGCGCCGATGCCCACCTCGCGCCTCGACCCGGAGGGGCCCCCGGGACCTCAGCGGTCGGTGTCCTTCGGGTGGCGGGTGGACGCATGGACGAGATGCACGGTCCGTCCCGCCTCGTCGACGAGGTAGCGGACCCGCCCACCGGCGGTCACCTCGTACTCCCATTGCGGATACTCTTCGCCGCCGAGGGAGCGCACACCCAGTCGTCCCCGCAATCGATGCTGCCGGTCCGGATCGGCGGTGGACTGTGGCGCCGATCGCAGGGCCTCGAAACAGCGTCGGGTGTTTCCCGCCGCTTCCGTACAGAGGTCGGCCCACCCCTTGGCGGCATCATTGGTGGCGAAGCGCAGTCGCCACTCGGTGCCGATCGGCGGAGGGGAGACGTCGTCGCCGCGCTTGGGGCTCACGGGGTGGGCACCTCGCCGTGGTCCTCGTCCGGCAGGGGCGTGGTGAGGTCGGCGGCCAAGGCGGGGTCGGCCAGGATTCTGGCGGTGGCGCGCCATTCGACGATGACGCGGTGCAGGTTCGTGTGGACGTCGAGATCCACGACGTCACGAGTGGCATCGACCAGGTCGACGACGAACTCTCGCACCTCCTCCGCCGAGAAGTGCCGTGTCCAAGGAAAGACCGCGGGTAGTGCCAGGAGTATGGCCCGCGCGCCTTCGTCGCTCCCGATCAGGGCGGTGAACAGCCGGGCCGTGACGTCGGCGGTCTCCTCGCGCCGACGGTCGTGCCGCTCGGTCGTGAGGTAGAGATCCTCGCCGTCTCTGCGAGTGACGTGGACCCGCTGGACCTGTTCGACGGTATCGGCGACCCGCTTGGAGTTCTTCGACAGATCAGAGAACGAAACGGTCGGAGTGGACATACCCCGGAAGATACTTCGGAATATGTTCCGAAGTCAAGCTCGGGTTCGTGGCGTGGTCGGCTGGATCGAGTCGGGGAGGGTCGGGCCGGTCGAAGGGGCGGGCGGGGTTGTTCCCGCGGTCGCGGACAGGGCTATGCCGGTGAGGACGATGGCGGCGCCGAGGGATTCGATCCAGCTCGGGCGTTCGCCGAGGACGGCCCAGGCGGCGAGGATGCCGACGATCGGGACGAGCAGGCCGTAGGGGGCGACGGCCGAGGCCGAGCGGCGACCGAGCAGGGCGAACCACAGGCCGTAGCCGAGCCAGGAGGACAGCACGACGGTGAACGCCAGGCCGCCCACGCCGCTCCACGAGGCCGAGGTGAGCGCGTCCAGATCCTGCCCGGGGCCCTCGACCGCGAGCGAGAGCGCCAGCAGCGGCAGCGGTGCCACCAGCGCGGACCACACCACCAGGCCGGTGCCGCCCGGAATGCCCGCCTTCCGGGTCAGCATGTTGCCGAAGCCCCACGACGCACCCGCGCCGATCATCAGCACGAACGGCCACAGGGACGCGCCCTGCCCCCGCCCGAACGCGATCACGCCCATCCCGAGTGCGGCCACCGCGAGCGAGATCAGCCGGGTACGGCCCGGGACCTCGCGCAACATCAGCATCGCGAACACGACCGTGAACATCGCCTGGCACTGGATCACCACCGAGGCCAACCCGGCCGGCATCCCCGCGTGCATCGCGCTGAACAGGAACGCGAACTGGCCCACGTTGACGGTGAGTCCGACCCCGATGATCAGCCGCAGGCTCGTCTGCGGGCGCTTGACGAACAGCACCGCCGGAAACGCCACGAGGGCGAAGCGCAGCGCGGCCAACAACAGGGGCGGGAAGTCGTCGAGGCTCGCGTCGATCGCGACGAAGTTCACTCCCCAGATCACGCTGACGAGCGCGGCGGACAGTGAATCGGTACGGGTCATGAGCAGAGTGTGTGGCCTGGCCATCCATCGAGTCCATCTACATTTTCCATACCTCAATCGGTAGTTTTCCTGCATGGAACTCAAGCGACTGAACATCCTGCGCGCGCTCGACCAACACGGCACCGTCGCCGCCGCGGCCCAGTCGCTGCACCTGACCCCGTCCGCCGTCTCGCAACAATTGGCCGTGCTGGCCCGCGAGGCGGACGCGGCGCTGCTGGAGAAGCACGGCCGCGGGGTCCGGCTGACCGCCGCGGCCCATGTGTTGCTCGGCCACGCCGACGCGATCGCGACCCGCCTGGAGCAGGCCCGCGCCGACCTCGCCGCGCAGCGCGACGGACGGATCGGCCGGGCCCGGATCTCCGGCTTCCCGTCCGGTATCTCGGGCCTGGTCGGGCCGGCGCTGGCCCGGCTCAAGGTGAGCCATCCGGGCTGGCGGTTCGAGGTGGTCCAGTACGAGACCGAGCAGGCGCTCCCGCTGTTGCCCGCCCGGGAGTTGGACGTGGCGGTCGTGATGACGCACCCCGACCTGCCCGCGCCCGACCATCCGCGGATCGAGTTGCACCCGCTGTTGGACGAGCCGTTCGAGATCGCGTTGCCGGTCGGCCACCCGCTCGCCGAGCGGGCCGAGGTCTCGTTGGCGGCCGACCTCGCCGATGCCGACTGGATCATCACCGCGCCCGGGACGGCCTGCCACGGCCTGCTCCTGACCGCGTGTCATCAGGCCGGATTCCAGCCCCGCCTGGTGCACACCTCGACCGACTTCGGCGCCCAACTGGCCCTGGTGGCGGCCGGTCTGGGGGTGACGATCATTCCCCGGCTGGCCCAGCCGGCGCTGCCGCCCGGCGTGGTGCTGCGCCCGATCGTCGCGCCCGCGCCGCGCCGGCATCTGATGGCGGCGGTCCGCCGAGGTTACGGCCCGTCGCCTTTGTTGAGCGCGTTGCGGGCGGTCGGCGCGGAATTGCGTGCCCGGGACGGGCGAGAGATCGGCGCGGGCCGTGCGACGGTCGATTCGGTCGGTTGATTCGGTCGGTTGATTCGGGATCAATGCGGTCCAACACGTGCCGATGCCGCCGGGTGGTGCCCGGTGAGGCAAAGGGCAGGAAATATCGGCAAAGGCTCGTCTCCACGCGTATCACGACGCGACCGTCGGGTCTGTTCTCAAAGCGCACGCAAAACCGGGATCGACGGCCCGGCCCCCGATTGGCCTGATCCGACGCTTCCAAAAGCGTGAGTCCTGCGGTAATCACGAGCGCTGGGCGCCCCGAACCGACACCACCAGGTGTTTTCCGGGCGTAGAACCGGGTAAAGGGCGGATTCGACACCTGATCATCGAACCCGCGTACTTATTGACAGCATGAATCGGCGTGGGCTCTACTCGACCCGACGGCGAGCGGCGGAAGAATTTTCCGAGCGAGCCGGAATAACCGCTCCGAGCTGTCGAGGTCATACCTTTCGAGGCTTGAATTGCCTGGAAAGGACCGTCCACGGTAAAAGGGAGGTGCCTGTCGTGAAGCTTCTTTTCTCGATCAAGGAAAAGTTTACGCCCGAGAAGAGCCTGAAGTCCTACACCTGGTACATCTGGTACTAGCCGAGGCGAATCGACAATCCGAACAGGGACGTTATTCGCCTCATCGGTCCGCGTCCGGCGTAGCCCTCACCGGCACGCCGGGCGCGGGCCGCCCGCTTTTGGAGACCAGGATGTACGTATCGGGTACCGGCCGGAGCAGCCGGACCACCGTATTCGCGCCTCGGATGCAGGCCCTTTTGCACGACCATCGCGGCGACGACGTGTTTCGACTGGAGGCCGATACCGTCGCGGTCGCCGGGCCCGAACGCACCGACGCGATTCTCGCCGCCCGGCCGGCCGCGGATGTGGAGCGCCCGACCTTCAAACCGCTCCAGGGCAGAAGCATTCCGCGTACCGAGGCGTCGACCGTCATGCGGGCCATCGGCCGCGACGTGCGGGCGGCGTTGGCGAAACCGACGCCGACGGCCGACCTCACCGGTGACTGGCCGCACGTCGGGCACGTCTATCTGCGCGATCTGATTCTCGGTGCGGATCCGTATCGGCTGCGCGTGCTGATGGACCGCGCCCTGGAGTTGACCCCGCTGCTCACCTGGACGGTCATCGCGGCGGGCGCGGCGCTGCCCGGCCGGCGCCGCCCCGGGGCCCCGGTGTCCGCCATCGCGGGCCTGACCGCCGAGGCGCGGACCTACCGGGACCGGCGGCACGCGATGGGCCTGTACCGGCGTGCGGCGGCCCCGGTCTGTTTCACCGTCTCCACGCTCGTCGCCGGTGCCCTGTGGCTCGGATCGCCGTTCGACGACGACACCCCGAACGAGCACATCCTCTACGAGACGATGCGCCTGCTGCCCCCGTCCTGGAGCATTCTGCGCCGCAGTTCGCCCGAGTACCCGGCGGTGGACCCGCGGATCACCGCGACCGACGACGTCCTGCTACTGCCGCTGCTCACCCACCGCGATCCGGCTATCTGGGCGGACCCCGACGAGTTCCGCCCCGAGCGCTGGGCCCGGCTCGACCCGGACGAACAGCCCGGATACCTGCCCTTCGGGCACGTCTCGGAGCGGTGCTGGGGGCGGCACATGGTGATGCCGATGGCCGGGCTGCTGCTGGATCTGCTGCGCGCCGACGGGCTCGCGGTCGACCCGGGGCAGAGCACGGCCCGGGTGCGGCTGGCCGGGCTGCTCGGTGTGTCCGAGGTTCGCGTCACCTGTCGTTGACTTCGGCGAGGCCGCGGATCGGGCGCCTCGCGGGGCGCCACGCGGGCTGTCGACCGGGCTGCCACTCGGGGTGTCACGAACCGGACGCCGCGCGCCCGACGGGCGTTCGCGCGGCGTCCGGCCGATCAGCTCCGGGCGGCGGCCTCGGCGGGATCCGGATCCGGGCCGGAGGAAGGTTTTTGCGGCTCCTCCGGTTCGTGCTTGCCGAAGTACGCGACGGCCACCGCGCCGGATACCGCGAGCACGAAGCCCAGCACGGCCATCCAGGCCAGCCCGTCCCGTGAGGTGTCGCCGAGCCACAACACGCCGACCGCGCCGGGCACCACCGTCTCGCCGACCACGAGTGCGGCGGTCGCGCCGTTCACCGAACCGATCTGCAACGCGATGGTGTGCAGGTACATTCCGCCGATGCCACCGATCAGCACCGCGTACAGCGCCGGGTCGGCGGCCAGTTTGCCCAGGTCGAACGGGTCGACGCCGTCCAGGATCCGCACGCCGATGCCGAGCCCGCCGAAGCCGAGCCCGGAGAGCAGACCCGCGACGATCGCACCGTTGGCGCCCAGGAAGCGGACCAGCACGGTGCCGCCGATGATCACCACGAACGTGACGATCAGCACCCACCAGTGCGTGGCGCGCGGACTGTGCCCGTCGCCCTCGGGACCGGCCGCGACGCCGAGCAGGACGAGTGCGCCGCAGACCACGCCGATCGAGGTCCAGTCGGCCCGGTACAGCTTGATCCCCAGCAGCTTGATCCCGAGCACGGCGGTGATCACCAGGTTCGCGCTGATGATGGTCTGGGACAGGAACAGCGGCAACAACCGCGCCGCCAACGCGCCGAGCGCGAAGCCGACGAAGTCGAGCAGGGTCCCGACGATGAACTCCCACGTGACCGCGGCCTTGGCGGTGGAGGACAGGCTCGGACCGCCGTACCCGGTCACCTGGGCGGTGCCGCCGCCGCCCCGTTCGGCCCGTTTGGCCTCCTCCTCGCGCGCGGATCGCCGCGACCCGACCGCTTGCAGCACCGACCCCACGCCGTAACACGCGGAGGCCGCGACAGCGGTGACCAGACCGACGATCACAGATGACTCCCATTCACCAAGATTTCGGATATGCCGCGAGGGCGGCTACGGACACCCTGCCGGCCTCGCGAGGATGCGACCCGCGCCCCTCGCGACGGCCGGCCCGCGCCGGGCCGGTTCGGGCCCGATCGCGGAGCCCTCCCCGCCACGTCTCGCCACGCCAACGATCGTGTTCCGCGCCCGGTTTCCGATTCGGGCCGGTCGCTCACATCCCATACCTGCGGCGTACTCGGCCCGTACGCATCTCGGCTGACGACGAACGACACGCCGGGTCGGCAGGGGCATTCGGGGGAAGCCTCCGCGCGCCTTGTCCTAATTTGTAGATTTATGTCCGATTCTTCGGAAATGCACAGGAAACCGAACGCCCGGATCCGCGCGACGGGCCTCGCGCTGTCCGGAGTCGTCACCCTCGGCGGTGTCATCCTCGTCTGCGTGTTCGCTGTCATGGGCTTCGCCAAGCCGCTGCCCGGCGGTCTCGGCCCCTGCATCCCCGGCGACTGCCCGGCCACGAACCTCGAACCCAACAACGGCCCGATCGCGGGTCGCGACAACGGCATCAACATGTTCGTCGGCGGCAACTGGTCCGTCGGCGGATCCGCCGCAGAGGCCGAGGGCAAGTTGGTCGCCCTCGGCAATTTCGACATGAACAAGACCTCGGGATCCAGCATCTACAACGTGGGCATCGTGGGTGTCGGCACCCGCGTGCCCCCGGACAACGGTACGGACTTCCTCACCGTCGGCGGCAACCTCACGATCGCGAACGGCCAGAGCGTGGTCGCCGAGGAGGGCACCGTCAGCGGTGTGGTGCGCTACGCGGGCACCCTCACCGGCACCGTGACCCCGACGGCGGTCAAGGACGGGTCGGCGGCGGCTCCGTATGCCGGTCTGCGTCCCCAGTTGACCGACGCGTCGAGCTGCTACGCGTTCCCGGACGGCAGGCCGCGCGCGGCCACCGGCACCGCCACGAACGTGGGCTTCGAGACGTTGTTCACCGGAGACGGTACGTCGCCGCTCCAGGTGTTCAACGTCGACTTCGACATCGCCAATCCGATCGGCGGCGGGGACCAGGGCATCTCGTTCGTCGGGATCCCCGCGGGCGCCACGGTCCTGGTCAACCTGACCGGGCCGACCCGGGTGATCAGTACCTTCATCGGCAACGCGAACATCCCCACCGGGCTGCGCGAGCACCTGCTGTGGAACTTCCCGGATGCCACGTCGGTGACCATCAAGGGCAGTGCGCAGTTCCAGGGCAGTGTGCTGGTGGGCAACGCGGCGAGCACGACGACCGTTTCGGTGCCGGGTATGAACGGGCGCTTCTTCACGGCCGGTTCGCTGGTGCACCAGTCGACGTCCGGGTCCGAGTTCCATCGGTACCCGTTCGATGGTGACCTGCCGGACTGCGGCGGGTCGACGTCGGCTTCGCCGTCCACGTCTTCGTCGGCGTCGCCTTCGGCCAGTCCGTCGATGTCTCCGTCGGCCTCGCCCTCGGCGTCTCCGTCCGCTTCGCCGTCGGCGTCCCCGTCGGCGTCCCCGTCGGCGTCGCCTTCGGCCAGTCCGTCGATGTCTCCGTCGGCCTCGCCCTCGGCGTCCCCGTCGGCGTCTCCGTCCGCTTCGCCGTCGGCGTCCCCGTCGGCGTCGCCTTCGGCCAGTCCGAGCGCGAGCCCGTCGGCGTCCCCGTCGGCTTCGCCGTCCGCGTCTCCGTCGGCCTCGCCGTCGGCATCGCCCTCGGCGTCCCCGTCCGGCTCGGCCTCGGCCTCGGCCTCGCCCTCCACCAGCCAATCCGCAGTGCCCTCCGGTGCGCACAACAAGCCGCACGGCGGCTCGGGCGGCCACGGCCACGGCGGTAACGGTGGTGGCCACGGTGGTGGCATCGGCGGATCCGGCGGATCGCAGCTCGCCCACAGCGGCATGACGGGCAGCGCCGCGATGTTGCTCGGTGGCAGTGCGCTCGCCATCGGTCTCGGCGTGATCCTGATGTTCGTCTACCGCGCGCGGGGTCGTAACCGCGCCTAGTCCCCATCCGACCCGAATGGCCCCCGATCTCCCAGGAGAACGGGGGCCATTCCTACGTTCGGCGCCGAGCCGATGGCGTCGCCCACAAAGGATGTACGCGCCAACCGTCTCCACATACTGTGACCTCCGTAGCGAACGTCGGAAACGATCGACCAGCATTCGGAGGGGCCACATGAGCGGGATCTGCGAGGGACGCGTAGTCATCGTGACGGGTGCGGGCAACGGCATCGGCCGGGCGCACGCACTGGCGTTCGCGGCCGAGGGCGCCAAGGTCGTGGTGAACGACCTCGGCGGCGCGCGGGACGGCACCGGCGCGTCGGCGGGTCCGGCCGAGGCCGTGGTGGCGGAGATCGTCGCGGCGGGCGGCGAGGCGGTGGCCAACACCTCCGACATCTCCGACTTCGCCGGCGCCGAGGCGCTGATCGGGCAGGCGATCGAGGCGTTCGGCTGGCTCGACGTCCTGGTCAACAACGCGGGCATCCTGCGCGACCGGATGTTGACCAACATGTCCGAGGCCGAGTGGGACGCGGTGATCAAGGTCCACCTCAAGGGCACGTTCGCCCCCGCGCACCACGCGGCGGCCTACTGGCGCGGCCTGGCCAAGGCGGGCGAGCAGGTCGACGCCCGGATCATCAACACCAGCTCGCCGTCCGGCATCTTCGGCAACGTCGGCCAGACCAACTACGGCGCGGCCAAGGCCGGCATCGCGGGCTTCACCATCATCGCGGCGCAGGAACTCGGCCGCTACGGCGTCACCGTCAACGCGATCGCCCCCACCGCGCTGACCCGGCTGACCGAGGATCTGGCCGGCTTCGCCGACGAGGCCGCCGCCGCGAAGATCGCCGAACAACTCGCCCCCGAGCACATCTCCCCACTCGTGGTCTGGCTCGGCAGCCCCGCCTCGGCCGCCGTCACCGGCCGCGTCTTCTCGGTCACCGGAACCTCGATCAGCGTCGCCGAAGGCTGGTCCAACGGCCCCACCGTCACCAAGGAATCTCGCTGGACCCCCGACGAACTCGCGGCAGTGATCCCTGACTTGGTCGACAAGGCCGCCGGCAACGCAGACATGAGCGGCACCCGCAAGTAGCCCTGCCGCGCCGCTTTCGGCCCCGGCCGCCGCCGACTCCGGTTCAGGCGGCGGCCGTTGCCGTGGCGAGGAGTTCGACCAGGGTGCCGCGGAACGTCGGAAGCAGCCGGGCGGCCACCACCGCGGCGTCCGGTGAATCGCCGAAGTGCGGTGCGAGCAACCGGTCGAGCTCCTCGGGGGCCGGGTATCCCGCGATGCCGGGGGCTGCGGGGTCGAGTGCTCAACCCCGTGCCCGGCCACCCGAGGGTCCGACCCGCCCCGTGCCGAACGTGAACCGCCGCCCCGCACCCGGGGGAGTGGGGTGCGGGGCGGCGGGGGTTCGCCGGCATCACCGGGACTGCCGGAACTGCCGGAAATGCTCGGTTACTTGGTGATCCCGAACCGCTCCAGTCCGAATGCCTTGATCGCGTTCGTGCGGAACAGCTTGTCGCACTCGGCCTGGGTCAGACCCGCCTTCGTGGCGATGTCGAGGGCGACCTTGTGCGTGTTCGGGAAGGTCGAGTCCGCGTGCGGGTAGTCGACCTCGAAGCAGATCTGGTCGATGCCGATCACGTCGCGGTTGCGCAGCCCGATCTCGTCGTCGAAGATGCAGCCGTAGATCCGGTCCTGGATGTACGAACTGGGCTTTTGGGTCAGCGACGAGCCGAACGCGTTGTCGTCGCGCTCCTCCCACAGCTTGTCCGCGCGCTCCATCACGTACGGCATCCAGCCGACCTGGCCCTCGGCGTAGGCGATCTTCATCTTCGGGAAGCGGTCGAACACGCCGGAGAAGATGTAGTCGACCATCGAGCCCATGGCGTTCTGGAAGGTCAGCACCGAGGAGACGATGAAGGGCGCGTCCGGCGACGTGGACGGCATCTTCGAGGACGACCCGATGTGCATGCAGACGATGGTGTTCGTCTCCTCGCACGCCTGGAAGAACGGGTCCCAGAAGCGGTCCTTGGAGTGCACCGACGGCAGGCCCAGCGGGACCGGGTTCTCCGAGAAGGCGACCGCGAACGACCCCTTCGCCGCGCACCGACGCACCTCCGCGGCGGCCAGGTGCGCGTCCCACAGCGGGATGATCGTCATCGGCAGCAGGCGGCCCTTGCCGTCGCCCGCGCACCACTCGTCGATCATCCAGTCGTTGTAGGCCCGCACGCACAGCAGTGCGAGTTCCTTGTCCTCACGCTCGTAGAACGCCTGGCCGCAGAACCGCGGCAGGATGTTCGGGAAGCACAGCGACGCGTCGACGTGGTTGGCGTCCATGTCCTTGAGCCGCTCGGACTGGATCCACGCGCCCGGCCGGATGTCGTCGAAGGTGACCGGCGTCACGTCCAGCGTGTCGAAGCCGACCGCGGCCGAGAGCTTGGGGAACGGGTAGACCAGGTCGTCGTACAGCCACCAGTCGCACCACTCGCCGTCCTCGACGCCGCGCTCGTAGGAGAACACGCCGCCGATGAAGTTGAACTTCGCCTTGTCGCGCACCACGCGCGGGCCGCGGTCCTTGTACTTGGCGGGCAGTCGCGAGGTCCACAGGTCCGGCGGCTCGACCACGTGGTCGTCCACGGAGATGATGCGCGGGATCTCAAGCGTCATGGCCTGCTCCTTGTAGCACGTGCGATGGGCCTCGGTGGCGGCGGTGGCCCCGCTTGCGACGCGTGGACCCTGCGCTACCCAGGAAACCCGCTGACGGGTCGTCAGCCAAGCCCCTGTTGTTGCTAACGTTATGCCGACACGGCATAGGTGGGTTTCCATGGAACTGCGTGACCTGAGATGTTTCCTGGCCGTCGCCGAGGAACGGCACTTCGGCCGCGCCGCGGCTCGGCTGTATCTGTCCCAACCGATGGTCAGCAAGGCGGTGCGTCGTCTGGAGCAGCAGCTCGGGGCCCGGCTGGTGGACCGATCCTCGCTGCCGGTGGCGCTCACGCCGCTCGGCGAGGTGTTCCGCAGTCGGCTCGACGAGTCGCTGCGGGTGCTCGACGACGCGTGCGCCGAGGTGCGTCGGCGGGCCACCTGGGACGCCGGTCAGGTGCGCGTGGGGTATACCTCGGGCCTGGGCCCCTCGCTCGTGTCGGCGGCCATCTCCGCGCTGCACATCCGCCACCCGGCGCTGCGCGTGCAGTGGACCAGCGAGCCGACGGCCCGCCAGGTGGCCGATGTGCGCGAGGGCGTCCTGGACGCGGGGCTGGGCTGGCTGCCGGACCTGGGCCCGGGCTTCGAGTCCGCCCGGGTCGGCACCTTCGCGTTCGTCGCGCTGCTCCCGCAGGAACACGTGCTCGCCGGCCGGCTGTCGGTGAGCCTGACCGAGCTGGTCGGCTGTGGCGAGCCGATCGTGGTGTGGCCGCGCCAACCGCACCCCAGGCTGTACACCCGCGTCACCGAAGCGCTGCGGCGCTCGGGCGCGACCGAGATCGTCGAGGCGTACGGCAGCGTGGACGATGTGATCGCGCGCGTGGTGGACCGCCAGGGGGTGGGCCTGTCGCCGCGCGGATGGGCCCGGCAGCGCCCGGTCCGCGGCGTCGTCCAAGTGCCGCTGACCGGGGCGCCGGATGTCGCGGTGACCGCGTTCTGGCGGGCCGACCAGGAGCACGAGGGGGTCGGTGTGCTGGTCCAGCTCCTGCGCGAGGTGACGGCGGACAGCGACCTGGCCGAGCAACTCTGAGCGCACCGCCCGCCGCGTCCAACCGATCCCACACACCCGCCCGAAGCACTGGCGAGGCCCTCCACCGTCCCCAGTGAAGGGCCTCTCCCGGTCAACGGCGCGGCCCCGGTGTCGGTTCCCGCCGCGCCGATCTCATTGCAGGAGTCGGCCCAACCGCCCCGGGATGTTCGGCAGCCCGGGAATACCCGGGATGCCCTGCTGCCCGGGGGGCGGCGGGTTGGCCGCCGTGGTCTGGGCCGGGATCAGGTTCGGGTCGATCGAGATTTCCGAGGACTGCATCAGCACGGTGCCCGCCCCGACGAAGTCGTACTGGTGCTCCTCGCCGGACGCGCCGCCCAGCCCGGTCAGTCGACGCGCCATGCCCAGCGCACCACGCATGTACTTGGTGTCGAAGTGGTGGCACGGCGTCGGGCAGTCCGCCCAGCCGAGCAGCGCCTCGGGGTCCACCCGGATCGGCGGCTCGACGAAGTGCACCGCGCCGTTGGAGGCGGCGACGAACTTGCCGGTGCCGATCAGCGTGACGAATCCGGGCACGATCGACTGCTTCAGATCCAGGCCGGGCTGGAAGGCGAGCAGGTTGGCGGCCCGGATGGTCAGGTTGCCCAGTTCCAGGTCGTACGAATTGATGTCGAAGCCGCGGTCGGCGAGCAGCAACTGCCCCTTGCCCTGCGCGACGATCCAGTCCTGGATGTACAGCGGGGAGTTGAAGTTCGCGGTGACCAGCCGGTCGAGCGCGCCCACGCCCAGTGCCTCGAACTTGATCCGCCCGTAGTAGGCGATCATCTTGCCCTTCTGCACGAACCACTCGCCGTCGAGGGCCACACAGAAGGTGTACGGATTGACGTTGTCGTCCTGTGGCAGTGTGCGTGCGTCGAACACGGCCGGGCCGGCACCGAGACCGCTCACAACTTCTCCTCGCTCGCCTGGACGTAGACCGTGCCGGTACCGGACAGTTCCAACTGGAACGCCTCGCCGGAACCGCGCCCGATCACGTCGCGCCAACCGACGTTGGCCCCGATTCGGTTCTCGATCTGCCCCCGATGGGCCACATACGCCTGCGGGTCGACGTGGATCGAGCGACCCGGCTGGACCGGCAGCTCGATCACGCCGCCGTGCGCGAGCACCCCGCACCAGCCGTGACCGGTCAGCGTCGTGGTGAACAGCCCCTGGCCGGTCACCTGACCGCGGATCATCCCGCGAACGCCACCCTGCGAGCCCATGAACATGGTGCCCTGCTGCAAGGAGTCCTCGAACACGAGCAGCCGGTCCGCCTCGACGTGCAGCGTGTCGCCGGTGATCTGGATCAGGTGCACGTGTCGGCCGGCGTGACCGAACATCACCGTGCCGTCGCCCTCGGCCTTCATCAGCGGCACCGACTCGCCCGCGAGCCGCCGCCCGATCATCCCGCCGACGCCCTGCGCGCCGGTGCTGGTCGGGGTGAAGGACACCTCGCCCCGGTAGGCCAGCATCGCGCCGCGCAGGCAGTACAACGTCTGCCCCGGGCGCACGGTGGCCTCGATCATCTTGGAGTTGACCTGGTCGAACGTCACGTCTGGCCCCCGATGGTCTGCCGCTCGGTGGGCTGTACGTAGACCAGCCCGTCGCCCTGGAAGCGCAACTGCACGCTCTCGCCGGAGCCTTCGCCGATGAAGGTGCGCCAGTTGACGTCCTTGACGAACTCCTTGCGGAGTTGACCGGTGTGCGCGACATACGCCCCCGGGTCCACCGACAGCGGTTCGCTCTGCGACACCCGCAGCACGATGGCCGGCCCGTCGGAGGTGACCGCGACCGTGCCCTGACCGGACACGGTCGTGGTGAACAGGCCCTGGCCGCTGGTCGTGCCGCTCAGGCCGGTGAACTCGGTGCCGGTGCGCAGACTCTGGTCCACGGCGAGCAGGTTGCTCGACTCGACGTGCAGGGTCTCGCCGGTCAATTGCACGAGGTTGATCTCGGTGGCCCGATCGGCGAACCAGCAGGTCCCCTCACCGCTCACCTCCATGAGGGTCATGCCCTCACCGGTGAGCCGGCGGGTCACCATGCCGCGCAGCCCCTCACCCCCACCGGACAGTCGTTTGAAGGACATGCGTCCGTCATAGGCGATCATCGTCCCGTTACGGGCCTTGACCGCCTCTCCGCTCATGCCCACCGCGAGAACTCGCGTGCCATGCATCACAAAGGTCGCCACGTTCGGGAAGCTAGCAGCGCTCTACCGGTCGCCGGATGGTGGAAGCCCCTCATCTTGCCGGGGTTTTACCAGCGGCGGCGCGGTCGGCACCGGCGGGACCGCGGGCATGGGGGGAAGCGGCGGTGTGGCCGGGACGACCGGCGGCAGCGGGAGGGCGTCGGCGCCGGAGCCGAGCGGCTCGACGCCGCCGGGATCGGCCGGTGCCTGCCCGGTGGGGCCGGCCTTCCCGGCGGCGCCGGCCGGGAAGTTCTCGAAGAACCGCAACATCTCGACCGGGAACGGCATCACCAGCGTCGAGTTCTTCTCCGCCGCCACCTCGACCACCGTCTGGAGCAGACGCAGTTGCAGCGCGGCGGGCGAGTTGGACATCTCGTCGGCCGCCGCGGCGAGTTTCTTGGACGCCTGGAACTCACCGTCGGCGGTGATGATCCGGGACCGACGCTCTCGTTCCGCCTCCGCCTGACGCGACATCGAGCGCTTCATCGACTCGGGCAGTTGCACGTCCTTGAGTTCGACCCGGTCGATCTCGACACCCCAGCCCACCGCCGGGCTGTCGATCATCAGGGCCAGGCCCCGGTGCAGTTCCTCCCGATTGGACAGCAGGTCGTCCAGATCGCTCTTGCCGATGATCGAGCGCAGCGAGGTCAGCGCCACCTGCTCGATCGCGAACACGTGGTTCTGCACCTCGACGATGGCCCGTGAGGGGTCGTGCACGCGGAAGTAGACCACCGCGTCCACCCGCACCGTCACGTTGTCCCGGGTGATGCCCTCCTGGGCCGGGATCGGCATGGTGATGATCTGGACGTTGACCTTCCGCATCCTGTCGAAGAACGGAACGATCACGTGGAATCCGGGCTGACGCACCCTCGGCCGGACCCGGCCGAGCCGGAACACCACCCCACGCTCGTACTGCTGTACCACCCGTGCGCCCTTGGCCACGACGATCAACGCGGCGACCACGATCCCGATGACCAAACCCATCGCGACATCCATGTCTCGATGCTAGGAACCCGGGGCCGGAAAGGGAGCGGGGATCTCCCTACGCATCGGCCGATCGGCGTCAAGAATCGGTCATGTGACGGTCAATCAGTTACGCGGGCCGGCGATTGCCCCGGCCCGGCCACACCGCCCCGCCCGGGCGTCGGGCCGCTTGCTAGCTTGAGGGGCAGCCGGCGTGGACCCGGCGCACCGGCCGGCCGCAGATCGCCCCGCGAGGAGTGCACCACCATGACGATGTTCGCCTCGCCCGAGGACGCCCGTACCCGACTCGGCGCCGTCGACTACCTGACCGACCCCGGCATCGCCACGGCCGTGTTCCTGGCCGACGCGCTGGGCAAACCACTGCTGATCGAGGGCCCGGCGGGGGTCGGCAAGACCGAGCTGGCCAAGGCGGTCGCCTCGGCCGCGTCCGCCGAACTGATCCGCCTGCAGTGCTACGAGGGCCTGGACGAGTCGCGCGCGCTGTACGAGTGGGACTACCGCAAGCAACTGCTGCGGATCCAGGCGGGTGTGGACGGGTGGGACGAGGCGCGGGCCGGGATCTTCGCCGAGGAGTTCCTGCTGGCCCGGCCGCTGCTCACCGCGATCCGCCGGGACGAGCCGACCGTGCTGCTGATCGACGAGACGGACAAGGCGGACGTCGAGGTCGAGGGGCTGCTGCTCGAAGTGCTCTCCGATTTCCAGGTCACCATCCCCGAGTTGGGCACGATCACCGCCTCGCGGCGCCCGTTCGTGGTGCTCACCTCGAACGCGACCCGCGAGCTGAGCGAGGCGCTCAAGCGGCGGTGCCTCTACCTGTACATCGACTACCCGACGCCCGAGCGCGAGCGGGACATCGTGCTCACCCGGGTGCCCGGGATCCGCGCGCAACTCGCCGAGCAGGTGGTGCGCACCGTCGCGTCGTTGCGGGCCCTGGAGCTCAAGAAGGCGCCCTCGATCGCCGAGACCCTGGACTGGGCCCGGACGTTGATCGCGCTGTCCGCCGACGAGTTGGACGAGGAGACCATAGCGAGCACGCTCGGCGTCGTGCTCAAGCACGCCTCCGACCACACGCGGGCCGTGAAGGAACTCGGCCTGCCCGGCATCGGCGGCTGATCGCCGATGTCCCTCCTGGATCGACACACCGGCTTCGTCCGGGCGCTGCGACACGGCGGGTTGCCGGTGTCGCTCGCCGAAGGACTCGACGCCGCCCGCGCGTTGACCGTGCTCGACCTCGCGGACCGGGAGACGCTGCGGGCCGCCTACGCGGCGTCGCTGTGCAAGCGGCACACCCACCGGGCGGTCTTCGACACGCTGTTCGAGCTGTGGTTTCCGGTGGGACCGGCGGCCGAGACCGAGGCCGATGCGGCGGACCCGACCGACGAGCAGCCGGGCGGCGCGGCCGAAGGCGGGACCACCGCGGACGCCGAGGAATTCCGCGACCGGCTGCGCGAACTCCTGCTCGGCGAGGACGACATCGCGCTGCGCCGACTGGCCCGCGAGGCGGTCGGGCGGTTCGGCGCGTTCGACGGGCCCTCGGGCGCCTCGTGGTCCGCGCACCTGGTCGGTCGGGCGCTCGACCCCAGGACGCTGATGGCCGGCCTGCTGCGCGCGGTCCTGGGCGGGCAACTCCCGGGCGGGGTGGCCGAACGCAACGCGCGGCGGATGATCCAGGCCCGGGTGGACCGGCTGAACGAGCACGTGCTGGCCGACGTACGCCGCCGGCTCGCCGAGGAGCGCGGCGTCGAGCGGGTCGCCGAGACCGCGGTCAAGCCGGCCGTGGAGAACCTGGACATCCTGCGCGCGAGCCGCACCGACCTGATCGCGCTGCGCCGGGAGATCCAACCGCTCGCACAGCGGCTGGCCACCCGGCTGACGATCCGGCAACGCGCGGGCCGGCACGGCCGGCTGGACTTTCGCCGCACGGTGCGCGCGTCGTTGTCCACCGGCGGGGTGCCCCTGACCACCCATCACCGCCCGCGCCGGCCGCACAAACCCGAGCTGGTGGTCCTGTGTGATGCCAGCGAGTCGGTCTCCTCGTTCGCCCACTTCACCCTGATGCTCGCCTATGCGCTGCGCGAACAGTTCGCCCGGGTAAGGGCGTTCGCGTTCATCGACACGGTGGACGAGGTGACCCGGTTCTTCGAGAAGCCGGGCGGCGACGTCACCGAGGCGATGCGCCGATTGACCGCCGAGGCGAATCTGGTGCGGCTGAGCGGACACAGCGACTACGGACACGCGTTCAACGTCTTCGTGCAGCGCTACGGCGACGTGATCGGCCCGAAGTCCTCGTTGCTGATCCTGGGCGACGCGCGGAACAACTATCAGGACCCGGCCCTGGCGGCGCTCGCGGCGATGGTGACGCCGGCCCGGCACGCGTGGTGGCTCAACCCCGAGCCGGAACGGGACTGGGACACCGGCGACTCGATCGCCGGTGTGTACGGCCGGCGGATCTCCATGATCGAGTGCCGCAACCTGACCCAACTGGGCCGATTCATCGGCGAACTGGCCTGATCCCGAACCATGTGCGGCGGCCTCGGCGACGCTGCGATGGTCGGGCGCGCGAAGGGGTCCGCGGAGGCGGGTGCGTTCGAAAGCGGTTTCGACGAACGACCCTTCGCGGAGTTTGCACAACCGCTCGATCGTCGCGAACGTGGCCGGTTTGTCGCCGCCGACTCGCCGGGCCGAAGCGGCCGACGGTCGGGCCGAACCTGTCAGGCTCGACGGCATGGACCCCCATCACATCGCCGTGGACTACTGGGACAACGCCTACGCGGACGGGATGTACGCGGACATCGGGCCCGATCCGTTCGTGGACCGCATCCTGGCGGTCGCCTCGCCGGGCACCTCCGGCGTCGAGATCGGCTGCGGCAACGGACGCAACCTGATTCCGTTGACCCGCGCCGGCCTCGACCTGATCGGGGTCGACCCCTCCCGCACCGCGTTGGACCAACTCGCGGCGCGGGCACCGGAGTCGACGCTCGTCCACGGCACCCAGGAGGATTTGCCGGCCGGTCGACGCTACGACCTGGTGATCGGCATCCAGGTGCACCAGCATGGCACCCGGGCCGCCGCGCGGGCGCTGCTGCGCGGTTCGCTCGCCCGGGTCGCGCCCGGCGGCCTGTTCGCGCTGCGCACCGCCTCCGCCGACACCGAGGCGGTCGAGGCGCACGAGACGTTGGACACCGACGAGGACGGCGGTCGCACCTTCCGCTACCTGGCCGGCTTCAAGGCCGGCCTCACCGTGCACTACTTCGGACGACTCGAACTGGAGTTGCTGCTGGCCGACTTCGAGCCGGTCCTGCCGCTGCGCGCGGAACACACCGAGCGCCGCGACCCGCCGCCGGGGCGCTGGGCGCACTGGGAGACCATCGTCCGCAGGCCGACGTGATCACCCTTGCGAGCGTGAGCGACCTGGGCTAGAGATCATCCGAAGGCCGAAGATCGTCCGCGGGTCGGGGAACGTCCGCGGGCCGGAGATCGGCCGAACCGGATCGACCACGAAGGAGCCCGGCATGACGGTGACCACCGAGCGGCGCGGACGGGTGCTGGTCGTCGCGATCGACCGCGAGGCCAAGCGCAACGCCATCGATCAGCGGGTCGCCGACGGGATCGAGGCCGCCCTCGACCTGCTGGAGGACGATCCCGAGTTGTGGGTCGGGGTGTTGACCGGCACCTCGACGGTGTTCTCGGCGGGTACCGACCTGGCGGCCGGCTTGAGCCCCAAGGGCGAGCGCGGCGGCGAGTACGGCGTGATCCGGCGGCAGCGGACCAAGCCGCTGATCGCCGCCGTGGAAGGCTTCGCGCTGGGCGGCGGCTTCGAGATCGTGCTCGCGTGCGACCTGGTGGTGGCCTCCGCGGCGGCGCGCTTCGGGCTGCCCGAGGTCAAGCGGGGCCTGATGGCGATCTGCGGCGGGACGTTCCGGGCACCGCGGGCCCTGCCGCTGAACCTGGCCCGGGAAATGTTGCTGGTCGGCGATCCGCTGCCCGCCGAGCGGCTGTATCAGGTGGGCGTGGTCAATCGGTTGACCGAGCCGGGGCAGGCGCTGGCGGGCGCGGTCGAACTGGCCGAGCGCATCTGTGCCAACGGCCCCGTCGCGGTGCGCGCGAGCCTCGCGGCGGTCGAACACGTGGTCGCCGCCGACGACGAGGCGGGCTGGGCCGGCACCGAGACGGGATTCGCCGCGATCGTCGCGTCCGAGGACATGAAGGAGGGCGTCGCCGCGTTCCTGGCCAAGCGGGCGCCGGAATGGACCGGCCGCTGACCGGCTACACCTCCACGTCCGCGGCCCGGCCATCCGTCATCCGCAACAGTTCCGCGTAGGTGGTCGGGTACATGTGGTTGTGGTCGCCGGCGCCGGCCCAGACCACGTCGTGCTCGGCCAACCAGGTGTCGACCAGGGTTCGGATGCGATGCGGATGGCCGACCGGGGCCACCCCGCCCACCTCCTGGCCGGTCGCGGAGAACACGAAGGCCGGGTCGGCACGGCGCAGCTTGCGGATGCCCAGGAGGCGGGAGACCACCCGGGTGTCGACCCGGTGCGCTCCGCTGGTGATCACCAGCAGCGGTTGGCCGTCGGCGGAGAACACCAGGCTGTTGGCGATCGCGCCCACCTTGCAGCCCAGCACCTCGGCGGCGGCCGCCGCGGTCGGCACCGTCTCGGCGAATTCCCGGATCTCTCCCGTGGCATCGAGCGCGCGCAGCGCCTCGGCGACCTTCTCGACCGGCGTGTTCATGAGGCGAGGGTAATACGCCCGCAGTGCTACGTTGACCGGCCATGACAGTCCTTCGCCGGGTGCTTTTGATCAGTGGATCCCTTCGGGCGCAGTCCACCAACTCCGCGCTGGTGCGCACCGCCCGGGAGGTCGCGCCGGCCGGCGTGCACGCGGTCGTGTTCGACGGCCTCGCCCGCCTTCCGCACTTCGATCCGGACGCGGACCGCGAGCCGCTGCCGCCGGCCGTGGTGGAGTTGCGCGCCGCGATCGAGGCCGCCGACGCGGTGTTGTTCTCCACGCCCGAATACGCCGGCGCGCTGCCCGGGTCGTTCAAGAACCTGCTCGACTGGACCGTCGGCGGCGTGGAGACCAGCGAGAAGCCGGTCGCCTGGATCAACGCCTCCACCAACCCGGGCGGCGCGACCAAGGCACACGAGTCGCTGCGCATCGTGCTCGGCTACACCGGAGCCGACGTCGTGGACGCGGCCTGCGTGCGCGTGGGCGTGGCCCGCGACGCGGTGGGCCCGGACGGCCTGATCGCCGACCCGCGGGTACGCGACGGCATCATCGCCGCGTTGACCACCCTCGCGCGGGCGGTCCCCGCGCGCACCTGACGCCCGGGCGCCCCGCCGCCCGCCCGCAGCCGGGCTGATCGATCGTCAGAAGTGGTCTGCCCAACGGCGTTTCGTCGCTCTATGCTGACCCCGCCATCGAGACGGGGGTTGCGCGTGCCTGTGATCGTGATCGCTCTGGGGATCGTCTTTCTGGTCGACATCCTGCGGGTGTGGTTGCCCTCGCTGATCACCGTCTACGGGGACGCCGGGGCCACGCCCGCCGAACAACTGGGCCTGTTCGCGCTCGCCTGGTTCGCGGTCGCGTTCGCCGTGGTGCCGCTGTGTCGGCGGGTCGGTGGGCGGCCGGTCGCGGTCCTGGCCGGGGTGGCGATGGTGATGTCGCGGTTGTGGCTCCAGTTCACCGACGGCGGCGACGCGCAGCTCTACCTGGCCTGCCTGGCACTGGTCGCCGGACTGTGTTGGCTGATCGCGGTGGCGCACACCGGCTGGGACGCGGGCGTCGGGGTCGTGGCCGGCCTGGCGGTGGCGGTGGCGCTGCACGCGGGGCTCGGCACGCTGGACCCGATGTGGCTGGAGGTCTGGCGCGGCTGGGCCGTCCTGGGCACGCTCGCCGTGTTGTTCGTGGCCGCGCAGGTGTGGATACCGGCGCCGGCGCGGCCCGTGGCGCAGCCGATCCTGTGGGCCGTGCTGGGACCGGCGTTGTTCCTCACCGGCGTGTTGTTCGGCAATGTCGGTGTCGCGCACGCGGCGGCCGGCGAACCGCGCTGGGGCGTGCCGGTGCTGGTCGGCGCCTGGGCACTCGCGGTGCCGGTGTCCCGGCTGCGCGGCCGGTGGGTGTGGCCGCTCGGCCTGGCCTTCCTGGTGGCGGGTGTGGTCGGCGCGGGCTACCTGGAGACGAGCGCGCACGAGGGGATCGTCGGCCTGGCACCGGCCGGCGCGGCAGCTTGGCAGGCCCTCGGCGTGCTCGGCCTGGGCCTGGTCCTGGGCGACGCCGCCGGGCGGGTGCGACCGGCCGTGCGTTGGGCGCCGGCCTGGAGCATGGTCGGCTTCTTCGTGCTGACCTTCCTGCACTACGCCCGCTACGACATCGAGATCGACGTGTTGGCTCGCGGCCGGGTGTTGCTCCTGGGCGTGTTCGCGCTCGCGGTGCCGGCCGGCCTCGCGGCGCTGCGCGATCGGCGCGCGCCCGCCCCGGCCGAGCCCGAGGCCGCGCCCGCGCCCGCTCCCGCGCGTGCCCGCGGCCGCACGGTCGCGCACAGCGGCGGGCACGGGGGAGTCCGCTCCGATGTGCCCCTGGGCGGCCGGGCCCGAGCCGGTCAGGGTGCGCAACGGCCCGGCCGGCGGCCCGGCACGCGTCCCGGGGCCAAGCCCGCGCCCGGCCGCGCGGGCAATCGGCCGGGAGCTCCCGCCGCGCCCACGCCCGGTGCCGCCGGCGGCCGGAAGCCGGATCGGCCGTGGGACGTCCCGCCGCCGCCGTCCCTGGCCGAGCGGCTGCACGCGCCACTGGCCCTGGCGACGGTGTTTCCGGTGGTGATCGCGCTCGCCGCGTTCGGGCTGCGCCCGGCCGCCGGGTCGGCCCCGGTGTCGGACGCGGCGGCCGGGACGTTGCGGGTGGTCACGTACAACATCCGGATGGGGTACGGCGTGGACGGTCGGTTCGATCCGGACCGCACGGCGGACACGATCCGGGCGCTGAAGCCGGACGTGCTGGTGCTCAACGAGGTGGACCGGGCCTGGTTCCTCAACGGCGGCCACGACGTGCTGACGCTGCTCGCCCGCCGGCTGGACCTGCCGTACCGGTTCGCGCCGGCCGCCGATCCGCAGTGGGGCGACGCGGTGCTCACCCGCAAGCCGATCCGGCACCTGGAGTCGATCGAGTTGCCGGCCGGCGGGGCGCCGACCGGTGCGCAGGCGCTCGGCGTGGTGATCGAGGCGGCGCCCGGCAGGTCGGTCGCGGTGGTGTCCACACACCTTCAGGACGTGGACGACAAGGTGCCCCAGGCCCAGGCCGAGCGGGCCGCGGAGTTCGCCGTGCGCCTGGGCACCTCGGCGCCGGTGGTGGTACTCGGGGACATGAACGCGACGATCGACAGTCCGCAGTTGAAGGCGTTCACCGGCCGGGGACTCGTGGACGGGCTGGCCCGGGCCCGGCCGATCCGGACCTACCCGGCGGACAAGCCGAAGAAGGAGATCGACCAGGTGTTGGTGGACGCCCGGTTGCGGGTCGCGGCCGTCGACTCGCCGCCGTCGACGGCATCCGACCACCTGCCCGTGGCGGTGACCCTGCTGTACTGACCCGCCCCCAGCCCCCACTCGGCGCGGGCGTGAGCGGCCCGGGTCACCCGCGCGGCGGCCTTGTCGGCACCGAATGTGGGCACCGTCCTTCGGATGGCCACCGCCGGGGGTGGCTCCGGAGGAGGGGTGTGGGCCGGTGACCGAGCGCGAGGAGCCCGATCCGCATCGCTGGCAGGCGCTCGCGGTCTGTCTGATCGCGGGGTTCATCACGCTGCTGGACGTGTCGATCGTCAACGTCGCGCTCCCCTCCATCCGCGCCGGCCTCGACGCGAGCGTCAGCGACATCCAGTGGGTGTTGTCCGGCTACGCGCTGACCTTCGGGCTGGCCCTGGTACCGGCCGGCCGGATCGGCGACGCGCGCGGTCGCCGGATGATGTTCATGACCGGCCTGGCCCTGTTCACCGGGGCCAGCGCACTGTGCGGCGCGGCACAGACGTCCCTGTGGCTGGTGCTGGCCCGCCTGCTCCAGGGCATCGCCGGTGGCCTGCTCACCCCGCAGGTGTCCGCGCTCATCCAGCAGATGTTCTCCGGCCGTGAACGCGGCCGTGCGTTCGGCATGTTCGGCACGGTGATCGGCATCTCCACGGCCGTCGGCCCGCTGCTCGGCGGCCTGATCATCAAGGTGTTCGGTGCCGACGAGGGCTGGCGCTGGGTGTTCTACGTCAACCTCCCGATCGGCATCGTCGCCTTCGTGCTGGCCCGGCGGTTGTTGCCCGGTCCCGACCACGCGAACCGGGCGTGCCTGCGCGATCTGGATCCGATCGGCGTGCTCCTGCTCGGCTCCGGCGTGGTGCTGCTGTTGTTGCCGCTGGTCGAGGAACGCCAGTGGCAGGGCTCCGCCAAGTGGCTGTTGGTGCCGATCGCGGCGATCTTCTTCGGCGCCTTCGTGCTGTGGGAGATCCACCAGGGCCGGCGCGGTCGCCAACCGGTGGTCGACCTGGCGCTGTTCAAGGTCCGCTCGTACACGCTCGGCCTGTTGGTGATGCTCTTCTACTTCGCCGGATTCACCTCGATCTTCTTCGTCTTCACCCTCTACTTCCAGTCCGGCCTGGGCTACAGCGCGCTGCTGGCGGGCCTGGCGATCACCCCGTTCGCGCTCGGCTCGGCGCTGGGCGCGTCGATCGGCGGGCGCCTGGTGAACCGGTTCGGTCACGCGCTGGTGACCGGCGGGTTGCTGATGGTCGTGGTCGGTCTGCTCGGCTCGATTCTGGCGGTGTACGAGGTGCCGGGGCACCACGTCGGTTGGATGCTGGTGGCGCCCCTGCTGTGTGCGGGGCTGGGCAGCGGTCTGGTGATCTCGCCCAACCAGACGCTGACCCTGGCCGAGGTGCCACCCGTGCAGGGCGGTGCGGCGGCCGGGGTGCTGCAGACCGGACAGCGGATCGGCTCGGCGACGGGCATCGCGGCGGTCGGCGCGGTCTTCTTCTCCCAGCTCGCCGACGAGCGGGGCCGGGACTGGGCCGAGCCGCTGCGGCACGGGCTGACGGTCTCGGTGGGCTTCGTGCTCGCCGCGTTCGTGGTCGCCTTCCTGGACCTGCGCAAGGGCCGCGCCCCGTTGCCCCGATAGGGACCGGGAATCGTCCGGGCCACCCGGTAGCGTCCGGGCATGACTTTCGACATCCACGCGGCACTGCCCGCCGCGCTCGCGGACCGGGCCGGGGCCTGGGCGTTCATCCGTGCGTTCGCCGCCGACCGGGGCGGGGCGATCGAGGCCGCCGACGGGTACGACCCGGCGGAGCTGGACGCGAGTGCCGCGCGCCTGGGCGTGGAATTGCCGAGCGCGCTGCGGGAGCTGTACGAACTCCTGGGTCGGCGGGTGGACCTGACGAGCAACCACGACGTGCTGTTGCCGCCGGACAAGCTCTACGTCGAGGACGGCGTGCTGGTCTTTCGCGAGGAGAACCAGGGCGTCGCGTGGTGGGGGGTGCGGCCGGGCGGGGACGATCCCGCGGTGCTGGCGGCCTACGACGAGGCCGAGCCGGCCGCCGAGCGCTGGTCGGCCTGGTTGCCGCGCTTGTCGGTCGCGGCGGTGGAGATCGTGCTGTCCGAGGTGCTGCTGTTCGACGACGAACTCGTCGAGGCGATCGAGTTCGCGCCCGAGGAGATCGAGCGACTGCCGGCGGAGACGCGCGAGTTGCCGTTCCCCGGCTATCCCGAGTGCGAGGAGCCCGGGAACCGGGTGCGCTGGTTCGCGGGCCCCGACCTGCTGGCCCGCTACGACGGCGCGATGATCGTGTTCCGCGCACGCACGGAAGAGCACTTGGACCGCTTCTTCGACACGGTCTGCGACGAGGACGACGAGGACGAGCCGGTCGCCTGACCCGGCGCGCCGAGGCTCGACGCCCCCAGCGGGACGTCGAGCCACGGTCGTGTGCCGCGATCGCGATCAGAATTGGCTGTTGCGGAACGGCTCCTTCGGCCTGCCCAGGTTCGGCTTGCCGAGCACGTCCTTGGCCGACAGCGCGTAGATGCCGTGGTTGGTCAGCACCCACACGACGTTGCGGTCCCACTCGACGTAGACGCCGTGCGTCTGGTTGCCCATCGCCCACTCCGGGAACGTGCCGTCCTCGGTCGGCCAGTCCCGGGTCTTGGTGCCGAACGCCTTGGGCACGAAGTACGCCTCGATCTCCGGCCGGGCCGGATTCTTGACGTCGAAGACCTGGGCGCCCGCGTTGTAGAAGCCGTACACCAGCGTGCCGTCGTCGTGGCGGCCCGGATTGGTGTAGTAGCCGGTGCGCTTGGGGCCGAAGCTGCCCCGCCGCTGGCAGTAGTCGGTGACCCCGGCCGACCTGGGCGGCGTGGGACGGGGCAGTTGCCCGACGATTCGGGGGTTGGCCACGTCCCGCGCGTCGATCTGGTAGATCGGCTTGTACGGCTCGTAGCAGTCCTCGGTCAGCGGATATCCGGAGAGGTAGATCATCCCGGTCTTCTCGTACTGCGACACGTCGATGTTGTCGCCCTCGGTACCCGCCACCGACGGCGGCAGGTCCACGTGGCCCACCTGACGCAGGTCCGCCGGGTTCGAGATGTCCAGAACGGTCATGCCCAGGCCGCCCTGCACCGCGAAGCCGTATCGACCGCCCTGCTCGACCGGCTTGGGCACGAACAGCGACATGCGCGCACCGAGCCAGCTCGTGCGATTGCCACAGCGCGGGTTCCGCGCGTACGCGTCGTCCTCGCCGGTGACCTGTCCGGGCAGATGCCAGGTGTCCAGGAGCCGGGGCGCGGCCGGGTCGGACATGTCGTAGGACTGATAGCCGGCCGAGTGCAGGTTGGTCGGGTACTCGGTGTTGGCGAAGGTGTCGTTCGGCGCGACGGCGATGAACATGTACTTGCCGCCGTCCCAGTACGGCACGTCCAGCGAACCGGAGCCCTGCTGGGCCTTGGTCGGGTCGCTGTTCAGCGGATTCGGCTGGGTCGAGTCGGTGCTGACGGTCGAGATCAGCCGCCAATCGGCCTTCCGGGGGCCGTCCAGGCGGTAGACCTTGAAGCCCTTGAGCCCGGGCTTGGTGCGCAGCTTCGCCACGCCCTCGGGGTTGCCGTACTTGTCGTGGCCCGGCTCGTCGGTGAGTTCGCCGATCTGCCGCTTGTCCTCGAAGGACTGCACCATCACGTAGGCGTTCAGCCGCTTGTTCCACTGGATCGTGGACGCACCCCAGTAATCGCCCGCCGCCCAGGTGCCGTTGGCCTTGAGCTCGTCGCCGCCCACGTCCTCACGGGACATCCGCTCCACCACCGTGACGTGCTTGACGTCGGTGATGTCGTAGACGCGGCCCTCGGAACGGTCGTACTGGAACATGTACCGGCGTCCGCCGAAGTCGACGATGTTCTGCCAGGTGTGGAAGAAGTCCGGCGTGAAGTCGTAGCCCTCGTAGGCGGCTTCGACGTTCATGTTCTTCACGTACTGCCGGCCGTCGTAGTCGGCGCGGCGCCCCGGGAAGGGGTGCGGGTTCTCCTCGTCGAGCGGGGTGGACGCGGGAGCCAGGAACGAGCCGTCGAGCTGCATGCCATAGGAGTTCGGGTCGGCCGGCTGCGGTCGACGTTCCTGGCAGACGAACGGGATGTTCGGGTCCTGTCCGGCAGCCGCGGCGGTCGCGGTGCGCGGTGTGGAGCCGGCGGCGGTGCGGCCGGGGTCGCCCAGGTAGGTGCTGCCGGTGACGGCCACCAGGGCGGCCATCGCGATCGCACCCGATCTGCCGTATTTCCGGGCTCTGTCGGCTCTGCGGGAGCCGTCGGATCTGCCGGCTCTGTTGCCGAGGGTGGGTGTGCGGCGCATCTGACGAACCTTCCGACACGGGACAATGACGGGGAAGTGCGCTGGCGGTGCGGCGGGGGGAGCGCGCCGTGATGGCCGGCCGAACCGCCCTCGTCACCTCTTCGCAGGCGAAGCCGACCTTCTGCGAAGAAACCCGACCGGTGACCCCGGATGCTCCGGTGTCCCCGGGTGTCGGTCGAGGACCGCGGTGTCGACGGACCGGCCCGCTCCGCCACGCGGAACGGATCGGCGTCGGGACCGAACAACGACGGCGCGCGGACTCGATCCGGCACCCGTACCCGGCACCGTGCCTGCGGCACCGGACGGATGGCTCGTCAAGAAGCTGTCGCCACGTGCATGATGGCTGCGCCGGCGCATGTCCATCCAATGCCGATCCGGCGCCACTGCATCACCAAACAGGTATGCGTGCCCGTCCGGTACGCAACACCGAACCGGTACGGGAGCCTGCGTGGACCTGCTCGACGGACGCCTGAAGTTCCGGCATCTGACCCTGATCACGGCGATCGCCGAACACGGGGGAGTCAGCCGCGCGGCCGAGGCGCTGCACCTGACCCAGCCCGCCGCGACCCGCACCCTGCGCGAGCTGGAGACCATGGTCGGCGTCCCGCTGTTCGAGCGCGGCCCGCACGGGATGACGCCCACGCTCTACGGCGACGCCCTGGTCGCCCATGCCCGGGTGATCCTGGCCGAGGTGCGCCGGGCGGGCGACCACATCGCGAGCCTGCGCGAGGGCCAGACCGGTACGGTCACCGTCGGCACGCTGCTCGCGGGCACCAGCGTGCTGCTGCCGCGCGCGGTGTCCGCGCTCAAGCGGGACCGACCCGGGATCACCGTGATCGTCCGCGAGGCCACCTACGACGTGCTGTACCCGCAACTGCTCGCCGGCGAGATCGACGTCGTGGTCGGCCGGCTCGGCCGGGCCGAGGACGCCGGGCGGGTTCGGCAGACCGCGTTGTATCGCGAGCCGATCCGGCTGGTGGTGCGGCGCGGCCACCCGCTCCTGGACGGTGCGCGCGTGCTTGCCGACACGATCGCGCACCCGTGGATCCTGCCGCTCGAACAGACGGCGCTGCGCAGCGAGTTGGCTCAGTTGTTCACCCGCAGCGGGCTGCCGCTGCCGGCCGACCGGGTCGAGTGCACCTCGATCCTGACCGTGCGGGCGCTGCTGCTGGCCACCGACATGATCGCCGCGTTGCCCGAGCTCGTGGTCACCGGCGACGAGCGGCTCGCGGTGCTGCCGGTGCCCCTGGAGTCGGTACGCCGCACGGTGGGCACCACGCTGATGGCGGACCGGCCCCCGACGCCGGCGGTGAGCGCGTTCCTGGCCTGCATCGGCGATCAGGCGGTGGCGCTGCGGGCCGCGCTCGGCGAGGAGGCGGCGCTCGACGTGGACTGAGCGCCGAGGGTGCGGCGGCGCCCGAGCACGCCGGTGCGGCGGGCCGGTGCGCGGAACCGCTGGATCTCCTGGCCGAGCGGGGCTTCGACGTCCGGCACGTGACCCTGCACCTCGACCGGCGCGGTCTGCGGGCCCGGATCGGCGACGAGGAGGCGGTGTCGGCCGGTCGACGGCGGGTCGAGCAGGAGCGGCGCCGCCGGGCGGCCGAGCCGTGGCTGTACGCATGCCGGCACGGATCGGTCGATTCCGGGATATTCCCCGACGGAACGGGTAGCCGGCGACCCGGTTGGGGTGCGACAGTTCGCAGGACGCGGCAACCGTGCCCGGACCCCGTGCCGGCCCCTACCGGATCACGCCGCGTGTGTCCATGGCGCTCGCCCCCCGTGCGGGGGGCAGAGCCTCCCCCCGGGATCGGGGGGCTTGTCGGATCGTCCCGCGGATGGGCGGTCAATAGCGTCGAGACGGCGCCAAGCCACCGCGCTCAGCCGACCATCCTCCCCCCAGATACCGGGACGCCCCATGACCTCGACCGCACCCACCCTGGACCATCCGGAGATATCCCCGCCCACGCGTCGGGGCAGCGACTTCGCGCCGCTGCTCGCCGATCTCAAGGCGGCCGGACTGCTGGAGCGGCGCACCGCCTGGTACGCCCGGATGATCGGCCTGAACCTGCTCCTCCTGCTCGGCTCCTGGGCCGCGGTGGTGTGGGTGGGCGACTCGTGGTGGCAACTCGCCCTGGCCGTTCCGGTCGCGTTGTTCACCACCCGCGCCTCCTTCGTCGGCCACGACGCCGGCCATCAGCAGATCGCCCGCACGGCCCGCACCCACCGGGTACTCGCGCTGCTGCACGGCAACCTGCTGATGGGGATGAGCTGTGGGTGGTGGAACGCGAAGCACAACAAGCACCACGCCAACCCGAACCACCTGGAGAAGGACCCGGACGTCGCGGTCGGCGTGCTGGTCTGGGACGCCGACCAGACCGGCGGGCGGACCGGCGTGCTGGGTTGGCTGACCCGGCACCAGGCCCGGTTGTTCTTCCCGCTGCTGCTGCTCGAAGGGCTCAACCTCAAGGTCAACGGCCTGATGGCGCTCAAGGAGCGGACCCCGCGCGAGCGCCTGGTGGAGGGCTCGGTGCTGGTCGTGCACTACGCCGTGTACCTCTCGGTGTTGCTGATCGCGATGTCCCCGGTCAAGGCGCTGGTGTTCGTGCTGGTCACGCACGCGCTGCTCGGCCTGCATCTGGGCATGGCGTTCGCGCCCAACCACAAGGGCATGCCGATGCCCGAGCCGGGCGTCAAGTGGGACCACCTGCGGCGTCAGGTGCTGACCTCGCGCAACGTCCGGGGCGGCCCGGTCACCGACTGGATGCTCGGTGGCCTGAATTACCAGATCGAACACCACCTGGTGCCGAACATGCCGCGGGTGAACCTGCGCCGGGCCCAGCCGATCGTGCGCGCGCACTGCGACCGGCTCGGCGTGCCCTATCTGGAGACGAGCCTGGTGCGGTCCTACCGGCAGGCACTGGGCCACATGCACGACGTGGGCGCCTCGCTGCGCGCCGAGCGGACCGGGCGCGCGGCCTAGCCACCGCGTCGCCGGCGGGCGGGACGGTCGGCAAAGTGGCGGACACGGGACGGTCGGCAAAGCGGCGGACAAAGGTGCGCACAAACGATTGATGTGTTTTACATCTATCTCTAGGGTGGGGCCGTCCATCCCCCTCCCCACCCAGGAGCGCGTTCCGTGGCCGGCCCCGCCCCAACCCCGCAGGACCCGCGACAACGTTTCCTGGTGCCGGTGCTCGGCTCGTGCGGCATCGTCGCCGCGCTCATGCAGACCGTGGTGGTACCGCTGCTCCCGGACCTGCCCGCGCTGACCGGCAGTTCGGCCTCGACGGTCAGTTGGACGGTCACCGCGACGCTGCTCAGCGGCTCGGTGTGCACGCCGCTGCTCGGCCGCGCGGGCGACATGTTCGGCAAGAAACGCATGCTGGTCGTGGCGATGAGCGTGCTCTCGGTCGGCTCGGTGATGTGCGCGCTGACCTCGGACATCGGCGTACTGATCGTCGGCCGCACCCTCCAGGGCATGGCCACCGCCGTGGTCCCGCTGGGGATCAGCATCCTGCGCGACGAATTGCCGCCGGCCAAGGTCGGCGGCGGCGTCGCGATGATGAGTTCGACGCTGGGCATCGGCGCCGCCGTCGGCCTGCCGCTGGCCGGTCTGGTCGTGGACCACGCCGACTGGCACGCGATGTTCTGGGGCGCCACCGTGCTCGCCCTGGTGGTGCTGGGCCTGGTCGTGCTGGTCGTGCGCGAATCGCCGGTGCGCAGCCCCGGCCGGTTCGACGTGGTCGGCTCGCTCGGCCTGACCGCGTTCCTGGTCTGCCTGTTGCTCGCGGTGTCCAAGGGCACCGCGTGGGGCTGGACGAGCACCCGCACGCTGGGCCTGCTGGCCGCCGCCGTGCTGATCGTGCTCGCCTGGGGGATGCACCAGTGGCGGGTGAGCACCCCGCTGGTGGACCTGCGGGTGACCGCGCGGCCGGCGGTGCTGCTCCCCAACATCGCCGCGTTGTTCATCGGCTTCTCGTTCTACGCGAACAGCCTCTCCACCGCCCAACTGGTGCAGACGCCGAAGGAGAGCGGCTACGGACTGGGCGTCTCGGTCGCGATCGGCGGCCTGTGCCTGCTGCCCGGCGGGGTGATGATGGTCGTGCTCTCACCGATCTCCACCGGGCTGACCGCCACCCGAGGACCCAGGTTCTGCCTCGGCGTCGGCGCGATCCTGCTCGGCCTGGGCTACGTGGTGCGGATCTTCACCAGCCACGAGTTGTGGACCATCGTCCTGGGCGCCACCGTGGTCGCCTCCGGCACGGCGATGTGCTACTCGGCGCTGCCGATGCTGGTCATCCGGGCCATCCCCGCCGCACAGACCGCCGCCGCCAACGGCATCAACGCGCTGATGCGCACGATCGGCCAGGCCGTGTGCAGCGCGGTGGTGGCGGCGGTGCTCACGTCCTACACGATGTCCGTCGGCGGCCACGTGCTGCCCACCCTGCACGCCTACATGGTCGTCTTCGTGATCGCCGGCATCGTGGCCGGCTGCGCGCTCGTGGCCTGCCTGTGCATCCCCGAGCCCGCGGGCCCGACGGCCGCGGCGCTCCCGCTCGAATCGGCGAGCCCCGCCCGGGCCGTCGAGCCCCGGTCCATCGCGGCTACGCCGGACCCAACCGGTCGAACATGATCAGCCCGTCCTCGAACACGGTCAGCTCGCCCACCTTCGCGTCCTTCGCCCGGATCGCCGCGGTGAACGCCTGCTCGTAGGCGAACATCGGGACGTCCTTGGCCAGTTCGCGCTGCACCACGACGTAGGCCGCGCGCCGGGCCGAGGCGTCGGTGGTGGCCCGGGCCGCGTCCAGCGCCTGGTCCACCGCCGGGTTCTTCCACTGCATGTGGTTGTCCTGGCCCTTGGAGTGCAGGAAGTTGTACAACACCGGCTCCGGGTCGTCGAAGGACAACACGAACTCGCCCGCGTCGAACTGCCGCTGGATCTGCACCTTCTGGAGGTATTGGGTGCCCTCCAGGAACTCGGTCCGCATGGTGATGTTCTTCATCGTGGCCACCTGCGCGAGCCAGTACTCGGCGGTCAGATGCGAGCCCGGGCTGTTGTAGGTGCTGTACGTGAAGGACAGCGGCTTGCCCTCGGCGGCGAGCGCGTCCAGCAGTTGCTGGGCCTCGACCCGGTTGTTCGACGGCAGCGGCGCCTCGGCCGAGGCGAAGTCCGAACCCGGGCGCAGGAACGTGCTCAGCGGCTTGCCGGTGTTGTCGGTGACCACCTTCGCACGGGCCGCCGGGTCCATGATCAACGCGAACGCGCGCCGCGCGCGCGGATCGTCGAACGGCGGCCGGCTGGTGTTGAACAGCGTCATGAAGCCGCCGCTCTTGCCCTCGGTGAGCACCGGCAGGCCGGCCTTCTGCGCGTCGCCGAGCAGCTTGGCCTGCGCCGTGGTCAACACCTGGGCCTGGTTGGCGCCCAGCATGGCCAGCCGCTGTGACTGGTCGACCACCGGCTTGAGGGTCAACTGCTTCAGCGGCGGCCGACCGCCCACCTGCCAGTACCGGGGATTGCGCTCCAGCACCATCTGCTGGTCGCGCACCCAGCTCTTGAGCCGATACGGCCCGGCGCCCACCGGCTTGGCGCCGAAGCCCTTAGGGTCGGCCTTGATCGCTGCGGGCGAGCCGACGAACGCGAGGTTGTGCGCGATCACCTTGTCGAAGTGGGCGTTCGGTGCCGGCAGCGTGACCTTGACGGTCCGGCTGTCGGTGGCGGCTATGCCGATCCCGGCGACCACGCGCGCCTGCAGCGACTTGTTCGCCGGATCCGCGTGCCGCTCCCAGTTGAACTTGACCGCCTCGGCGTCCAGCGCGGTGCCGTCGGAGAACTTCAGGTCCGGCCGCAGCCGCAGCGTCCAGACCCGGCCGCCCTCCGCCGCGGTCGCGCTCTCGGCGAGCTGGGGTTGGGCCCGACCGGTCTTGGGGTCGATCCACAACAACACGTCGAACACGGCCGCGGCCTGGGTGCCGCCGGTGATCTGGGACAGGCTCGCCACGATCGGGTCCAGGCTGCGCGCCTCCTGGGTGACCAGGACGGTCATCGAGCCGCGCGCCGAGTCGCCGGCACCGTCGTCGGAGCCGCACGCGGCAGTGGTCAGGATCAGTCCGGTCAACGCGGCGGACAGGGCCGCCTGCCGGATGGGCACGGATCGCACGGTGGTCGCTCCTCGCACGGGCCCACCTGGGTCGGGCAGACCCTGGGTCTCCATGGATGTTGCGTCCGGGGCATCAACGGGGATCAACCTAAGTCCCTCCTGACTCACCGTCAACAACCGTTCCATGCAGAGTGATGGGCGGGCGGGTGCCCGGGGGCGCGCCGCCGACTGCGAGCCGGTCGGGTGACGCATGCGATTTTTGCGCCGAATCGGGCATAGGACGCTGTGTTTGTCGATCCCATGAGGCCGGACCGCACGCCAGGAGACCGCATGACGACCGCCGCACTGTCGCCGGAACTGCTCGCCGAGCTGCGCCGCCCGCGCGCGTATCCCGCGGTGTCCCTGACGCTGCCCACGCACCGGCACCGCCCGGAGAACCAGCAGGATCCGATCCGACTGCGGAACGTGCTGGCCGAGGCGGAGAAGCGGCTCGCGGCCGATCCGGAGGTGGGTCGGGAGGCCCGGATCAAGACCGTCGACCGGCTCAAGGCGGCGGCGGCCGAACTGGATCCCGAACACTTCATGGACGGCCTGGTGCTCTACGCGTCGGCCGACGAGCACTACGCGTTCACCGTGCAGGCACCGGTCGGTGAGCGCGTGGTGCTGGCGACCACCTACCTCACCCGCAACCTGGTGGCCGCGGCCGAACGGCTCACCCCCTATTGGGCACTGGTGCTCAGCGAGCACGAGGTGCACCTGTGGCACGGTCGCGGCGACGGCGTGCACGAGGTCCGCGACGGCGGCTTCCCGATCACCTCGGCCGGTCCGGAACGGGACGGACCGCCCACCCGCGAGGGCGGCGGGCTGGGCGTGAGCGAGGACCTGCGTCGGTTGCTGAACGAGGCCGACGAACAACTGGCGCGGGCGCTGCTCGGACGCGAGGACAAGGTCGTCCTGGTCGGTCTGCGACCGCAGGTCAAGGCGTTTCGGGAGAGCAGCCGCAACGGCGCGCACCTGGCCGAGACCGAGTTGGAGGTCGGCGGCGTGAGCGAGGCGACCCCCGGCCAGTTCGCCGAGATCCTCGCGCCGGCGCGGACCGCGCTGGCCGCGGAGGCGACCGCCGCGGCGTTGCGGGCGCTGGACGACGCGCGCAGCGGCAAGCGGTACGCGGGCGGCATCCAGGAAGTGTGGGCGCCGTCCCGGGCCGGGCGCGGTGCGCTGCTGGTGGTCGAGGAGGGGCTGCGGGTGACCGGTCGCCTGGTGACGGTCGACCGCACCGGGGAGGTCGCGCTCCAGGTGCTCACCGGGCCGCACGCCGAGGACGCGGTACTGGCCGGCCGAGCCGAGGACGACATCGTGGACACCGTGGTCGAGGCGACCCTGGAGGCCGACGGCAAGGTGGTCTTCGTACCCGACGACACGCTCAAGGAGGCCGGCGGCATCGCGCTGGCACTGCGCTACTAGGCCCGAACCGCGACGAGTGCGGCGGCGACCCCTCGGGGGGCGCCGCCGCACTCGGTCGTAGCGGGTCGAGCGGTGCTCGGCTCGACGGATGGCCCGGCCGGTCAGAGCAGGTCGCGCTCCAACGCCTCCAGGTCGTCCTCGTACGCGGTACTGGTCTCGAACCGGTAGATGATGCTGCGCGGATCCGCGTCGTCGAACGGGGCGTCCAGCCACTCGCCCGGCTCGGTCGGCTCGATCGCCGACACCCACAGGGTGGAATCGCCCGGTTCCAGGCCGAGTTCCTCGGCGCGCTGGGCGATTTCGTCCGGTTCGTAGACGTCGAAGAGCACCGCGACCGCGCTCGACGCGCTGTCGGTGCCGGTGTCGCGCGGGGACGCCGGCGGTTCCGCGTCGCCGGTCTCCGCGTCGGCGCGGCGGGCGTGGTCGACGAGGGTGATCAGGTCCTTGATCACGTAGTCCCGGCGGATCAGCACGGTGACCGCCTCCGGGTTGGTGGGACCCTCGTACTCGGCTTCCTCGCTGTTGCCGGGCACCTCGAACGGGGTGACCTCGTCGTAGGCGTCGTACAACAACTCGTCGTACGCCTCGGCGGCGGCCGCGAGCGCGTCGTACGCGGCGAACACGGCCGGGTCGCTCTCGCCTTGGCGGGCTTCGACGGCGGCCAAATGGTCGTCGATCGCCGATTTGAGAACGTCCGCGGCGACACGGACCTGCTCTGGCGTGGGCTGCGCAACACCGGTCATGGGGTGACGTTATCCGCAAGACCCCCGCGCGCGCACAATGGTTCACTGATGGCGGAGTCGGAGACTTACCAAAAGGCCGGTCACCGCGCCTTCGCGCGGCCGCCGGGGAACGGAAACATGGCGGAATACGAGTTTCGGCAACTGGACATCCCGCGCGGTACCTCCCGGACCGACGCGTGTCGCATCCTGACCGAGCAAGCGGAGTACGGCTACTGGGAACTGGATCGGCTGTTGCTGCGCGGCGACGGCAGCCGACGAGTGGTCCTGCGGCGGCGGATCATCCGTCAGGTGCGCACCATGTGACGAATCGTCACCGAACGGATCGTCACCGATGAGTCGTCACCGATGGGTCGTCACACACGAGGACTGCCCGCCCCTGTCCTCCCAGGGGCGAGCAGTCCTCGGATTCATCCGCCGTGCAGGCCGTGCTCAGTCCTGCGCGGGGCGTGAACGGCGGTACAACACGAAACCGCCGAGCAGCAGCGCGGCGCCGATCGGGGCCACGGTGAGTGCGTTCGAACCGGTCTCGGCGAGCGTGCCGTGGCTCGTGGACCCACCGGTGCTGCCGCCGGTCGTCCCACCGGTGCTACCGCCGGTGGTCCCACCGGTGGTGCCGCCCGTCGTGCCGCTGGTGGTGCCACCCGTGGTCGGCGGCTTCGTGGTCGGCGGCTTGGTGGTCGGCGGCTTGGTCGTCGGCGGCTTCGTCGTCGGCGGCTTCGTGGTGGGGGGCTTGGTGGTCGGCGGCTTGGTGTGCGGCGGCTCGGTGTGCGGAGGGCGCGTGGGGTTCGACGCGTTCACGCAGTGGTTGCCGAACGCCGGGTTCAGGGCGCCGATCACGTTCACCGTGTTCCCGCACACGTTCACCGGAACGTGGATCGGGACCTGGATGTTGTTGCCCGAGGCCACGCCGGGAGACCCGACGGCCGCGCCATCGGCCGCACTGCCGGCGTTGGCCACGCCTACCGCCGCGGACGCGAGTGCGCCCGTGGTGGTGATGACGACCAACAGCCCCTTCTTTGCGAACTGGTGCATGTAGATACCCCTGTGTCTCTCTCGCGAGGGGCGGGGGACGATGACCCCGCACGGACGTCAACGAGAGCCGACACCCGAGGTCACCGACGTGGGGACGATTCGCTCGTACGGCTGAGTTTCAGGATTCTTCGCAACCGGGTCTTGACGGTTTTCGAGCACTTTTCATCCCAGTCGAGCGCTTGGCTGACCGATGGCGATCGTCGCCCCCGGGTGTGCCGGCGGGGTACCGACGAGTCGGCTGCGGCCGTGCTCCGAGCCCGGGTCGCCGCACAGCGGGACGGCCCCGAGACCGTGCGGGTCTCGGGGCCGTCCTCACGCCGACGAACGCGTGGGCCTGGATCAGGCGTTGATGCAGGTGTTGCCGAACGTGGGGTTCAGCACGCCGATGATGTCGATGCTGTTGCCGCACAGGTTGATCGGAATGTGGATCGGAACCTGGATGTTGTTGCCCGAGATCACGCCGGGGGAGTTGACCGCCGCACCCTGCGCATCGGAGTTCGCCATGGCGCCGCCGGCACCCGCGAGCACAACACCACTGCCGGCCGCGACGATGAACGCGACCTTGCCCATCTTCTTCATGATTCTTTCGTCCTCCTTGTCGACACCACGACGCGCTTGCGCGCCGCACAAGGGGAAACGACGGGATCGCACGGAGGCTACGTGTCGGCCGAGGTATTCACTCGATCGGGCCCGCCCCCGGGAAATCCCCGGCCGGGAGCACACGTTGGGGCCGAGTCGGCGCGCGGTCGGGACGCCGGAGTGCTTCCCGGGCCCCGACCGCGCACCGCGCTCACGCGTTGTCGAGAAAGTGATCCAGCACCCGCACACCGAACTTGAGCCCGTCCACCGGGACCCGCTCGTCGACGCCGTGGAACATGCCCGCGAAGTCGAGGTCGGCCGGCAGCTTCAGCGGCGCGAAGCCGAAGCAGCGAATGCCCAGATCGGCGAAGGACTTCGCGTCCGTGCCCCCCGACAGGCAGTACGGCACCGCCCGCGCGGCCGGGTCGTGCGCACGCAGCGCGGCCGACATGGCCTCGACCAGCGCACCGTCGAAGCCGGTCTCCAACGCCTGGTCGGTGTGCACCGTCTCGCGCCGCACCCGCGGGCCCAGCACCGCGTCCAACTCGGCGTGGAACTCCTCCTCGAAGCCCGGCAGGAACCGGCCGTCCAGGTGCGCGGTGGCCTGCCCGGGGATCACGTTGACCTTGTACCCGGCGTTGAGCATGGTCGGCTGCGCGGTGTTGCGGATGGTCGCGCCGATGATGCTCGCGATCGGGCCGAGCCGCTCGATCGTGGACTCGATGTCGTCCGGGTCGAGTTCGATGCCCAGTGCGTCCGAGATCTCGTCCAGGAACGCCCGCACGGTCTTGGTGACCCGGATCGGGAACTTGTGCCGACCCACCCGGGCGACCGCCTCGGCCAGTTCGGTGATCGCGTTGTCCTTGGCGATCATCGACCCGTGGCCGGCCGTGCCGTCCACGATCAGCCGCATCCAGTCCATGCCCTTCTGGGCGGTCTCGACCAGGTACAGCCGCAGGTCGTCGTTGACCGTGAAGGAGAACCCGCCGACCTCGCCGATGCCCTCGGTGACCCCCTCGAACAGGTCGGCGTGGTTGTTCACCAGATGCCGCGCGCCGAAGAGGCCGCCGGCCTCCTCGTCCGCCACGAACGCGAGCACGATGTCGCGCGAGGGCCGCCGGCCGGTCCGCACCCGGTCGCGCAGCACCGCGAGCACCATCGCGTCCATGTCCTTCATGTCGACCGCGCCGCGACCCCACACGCAGTCGTCCGCGACCTCGCCCGCGAACGGGTCGTAGGTCCAGTCCGCGGCGTTGGCGGGCACCACGTCCAGGTGGCCGTGGATCAACAGCCCCGGCCGGGACCGGTCGGTGCCCTCGATCCGGACCACGGTGCTGGCCCGGCCGCGTTCGGATTCGTAGATCTTCGGTTCGAGGCCGACCTCCGCGAGCTTCTCGGCGACGTACTCCGCGGCGGCGCGTTCGCCCGGACCCGAGCCGTCACCGTAGTTGCTCGTGTCGATCCGAATCAGGTCGCGGCACAGGTCGACGACCTCGTCCTCCGCGGTGGTGGTGGGCTGGGGACGGACAGCCTCCGTCATGACGGGCTCCTCGGGAAAGGCGGGACGGCACGTGTGTACGGGTGTACCACCATCCTGCACCCGCGTGCGCGGTCGGCATGGGCCGGGCGCCCTTTTGCCGACCGGTCGGTTGAGCGGCGCGGCGGCGAACCCGGACGAGGGCGGCCGGCGACGGCCCCGGCACGAACGTAGGGAGATGCCTCTGACCGGGTGCAACGGGCCGCTGCTACCTTCCGGATCAGGCGGAACAGCCGAACAGCGAACAAGCCGAACAAGTCGAACAAGACGCAGAAATCCGCGAGTCGGACCATCGGGAGGGACGTCACATGAACGGCACCGCGTGGGGCCTGACCGGTCCCGAATTCCTCAAGCTCTACGGCGGCATCCTCGCCGGCCTGGTCGTCCTCGCGATCGTGCTCCGGATCGTGATGGCCTGGGCGGTCCGGGGCCAGGTGAACCGGGCACCGCTCGGCGCGTACGACGCCGCCTACCTCGCGGGCGGACCCATCCGGGTCGCCGAGACCGCGATGGCGTCGCTGATCACCGAGGGATACGTGCACGTACAACGTGCCGGCAAGGTCACCGCCGCCACCGGCGCCCGGCCGACCGAGCCGGTCGCGGCGGCCGTGATGGACTGCGTGCGCACCACCCGAGGCACCCGGCTCGCGCTGCTGCGGGCCTGGAGTCGCAGCACCATGCTCGCCGAGATAGAGGGCAGCCTGGTCGATCGTGGCCTGGTGCACTCCCCGTTGGCCCGGCGGATCGTCAAGCTGCCGTCGCGGCTGATGCTCGTGCTCGCCCTGGTCGGCATCGCCCGCTTCGTCAACGGCCTGGCGCACGGCAGGCCGGTCGTCTTCCTGGTCCCGTTCCTGGTCGTCACCTTCGTCCTCGCGGCCCTGTTCGCCGTGTCGTTCCGGGCCACCGGGGCGGGCCGCCGGGCTCTGCGTGAACTGCTCGTACAGGTAAGGGCGGACCGCCGCTCGGGCGCGCTGGTCGGCGCCGGCGCACTGGCCGGCCTGTTCACGGTGGCCTGCCTGGGCATGGCCGCGCACCCGGACCCGGAGGCCAGGGTCGCCTTGGTGGCGTACGGCGGAAGTGGTGGCAGCGGCGGCGGTGGCGGCGGGGACGGCGGAAGCGGCTGCGGCGGGAGCAGCGGCTGTGGTGGCGGAGGCGGCTGCGGCGGCGGCGGCTGCGGCGGCTGAACCACACGACCCGTCCGAACCACACGAACCACACCCCTCCGCGCGGCGCGCGGCCTCGAAACACACGATCGGCCCGGCTGGATCGGGAACGGCGAACAGCCGCCCCGACCACCGGGCCGAGTCGTTTCCGCTTCCGTTCCCTCCCGTGCCCCGACCGCCCCTTCCGCCCGATTCGTTCCCGTCCCGGCAGGCAACCGCCGTGCCACGCACCGGTGATCGGGGAAGAGCCGCGACCGAAAAAGAGTTCTACCTGTCGCCGTTCCTCCCTGTATCGGGCGGTCGTCGACCGAGTCCGCCCGAGTCGGACGGGGACGCGGCACCGACGGTCACGCTGCACCATCCGGGTGCGCGGCCGTTTGTGGCTCGGGTGCGAGGGGAGCCGCGCCCATTACACGGTGCGATCCCCGCCTTGCCCGACCCCGCGCCTTCCGGTGGCGCCGCTCCCAGGCGCGGAGCGAGTCTGCCGGCGTGGCATCGGGTCGTGGCTGCGCGGCACCCGGGGAGCGGTACAGGACTGGAGGGAGTCTGCGTTGAGTGTGATCGAGGTTGCCCCGACTCGGATCGACCCGGTGCGCTGGCCCGACGTGGCCGAGGTGCCCAGGCGGCCGGTGCGTGCGGCGGCCGCTCGGTTCCTGTTCGAGCGGGCGGTGGCACGACTGCCGTTGCGCGTGTGGATCGACGGCGCGGTGTTCGGAAGCGGCGACGCGTCGGCGCCCCGGATGCGGATCGTCCGGCCGGACGCGTTCTTCAACCGGGTCGGCGCGGGCGGGCTGATCGGCTTCGGCGAGGCGTATCAGGCGGGCGACTGGGAAGCGGACGACCTGACCGCGGTGTTGACCGTGTTCGCGTCCCGGGTGAGCACGCTGATCCCGCCCGCGCTACAGCGACTTCGCCCCGTCGTGGTGCCCCGCATGCCGCGCTCGCAGCGCAACACCGTGGCCGGTGCCAAGCGCAACATCCATCGGCACTACGACCTGTCGAACGAACTGTTCGCGACCTTCCTGGACGAGTCGATGGCCTATTCGTCGGCGGTCTTCGAGCAGGGCGCGGACGGCGGTCCCCGAGCCGGGGAGGACGCGCTGACCGAGGCCCAGCACCGCAAGATCGACCGCCTGCTCGATCTCGCCGATGTCGGTCCGGGCAAACGCGTGCTGGAAATCGGCACCGGATGGGGCGAGTTGGCCCTGCGTGCGGCCGAACGCGGAGCGCACGTGCACACCATCACCCTCTCGGCCGAGCAGCGCGACCTGGCGATCGAGCGGATCACCGCGGCCGGTCTCGCCGACCGGGTCGAGGTCGAACTGTGCGACTACCGCCAGGTGCAAGGCAGTTACGACGCGATCGTCAGCGTGGAGATGATCGAGGCGGTGGGGGAGGAGTATTGGCCGATCTACTTCGCAGTGCTGGATCGGCGACTCGCGCCGGGCGGACGGGTCGCGCTCCAGTCCATCACCATGCCGCACGACCGCATGGTGGCCAGCCGGGCCACGTACACGTGGATCCACAAGTACATCTTCCCCGGCGGCCTGATCCCCTCCGACGACGCGGTGCGCAAGGCGACCGCGGCCACCCGGCTGCGGGTCGCGGACAGCAGGTCGTACGGCCTGCACTACGCCGAGACGCTGCGGTTGTGGCGCGAGCGGTTCAACCGACGCGCGGACGAGGTCGAGGTGTTGGGCTTCGACCACGTGTTCCGGCGGATGTGGAACCTGTACCTGTCCTGGTCCGAGGCGGGCTTCCGGTCCGGCTATCTGGACGTGCGGCAATACCTGCTGATGGAGGCGTGAGCGCCGGCGCCGGCGCGCCCGACCGAGGTGCGCGAGAAACGTTGACACCGGACTCCCTCGCACTCCCCTCGGAAGATGAGGGCTTCCCCTGAAGTGCCGGGAGTGGCGCACGTGATCTGCTGGGGTCGTGGACGAGGGGTCGCTCCGGTCGGCCGTCGCGGGGGTGTGGCCGGACGGAGCGGTACCTCGATGTCCGCCGCGAGAAAGGCCCCGACCGGGATCTCCCGGTCGGGGCCTTCGCATCGGGTGCGGGCGGCTGGGTCGCTCGGCTCAGAGGGCCACGCCGAGGATCGCGTCCAGGGCGCGTGAGGCCACGCCCGGGGCGGACAAGTCGTCGCCCCCGTCGGCGAGTTGCCGGGCCGCCCAGGCGTCCATCGCGGCCAGCGCGCCGGGCGCGTCCAGGTCGTCGCACATGCGTTCGCGGATCGTGGCGAGCAGTTCGGTGGTGTCCGGCCCGTCGGGTCGACCGACCGCCGCGCGCCAAGTCGCCAGCCGGGCCTGGGCGTCGGTCAATACCCGGTCGGTCCACTCCCAGTCGCTGCGGTAGTGGTGGGCCAGCAGCACCAGGCGAATCGCCATCGGGTCCACGCCTTCGCGGCGCAGCTTGGAGACGAACACCAGGTTGCCCCGCGACTTGGACATCTTCTCGCCGTCCAGCGCGACCATGCCGGCGTGCACGTAGGCCCTGGCATACGGCACCTCGCCGGTGACCACGTGCGCGTGCGAGGCACCCATCTCGTGGTGCGGGAAGACCAGGTCGCTGCCGCCGCCCTGGACGTCGAAGCCCATGCCCAGGTACTTGAGCGCGATCGCCACACACTCGATGTGCCAGCCGGGCCGCCCCGCGCCGAAGGACGCGTCCCAGGACGGCTCGCCGGGCCGCGCCGCGCGCCACAGCAGGGGGTCGAGCGGGTCCTTCTTGCCGGCCCGCTCCGGGTCGCCGCCGCGCTCGCCGAAGATCTCCAGCATCTCGGCGGCGGTGTAGCCGGACACGCCGCCGAAGCTCTCGTCCGATGCGATGGAGAAGTAGATGTCGCCGTCCACCGAGTAGGCGGCGTCCTTCGCGAGCAGGTCCTCGACCAGCGGCACGATCAGCGGGATCGCCTCGACCACGCCGATGTAGTTGGCCGGTGGCAGCACCCGCAGCGAGGCCATGTCCTCGCGGAACAGCGCCGTCTCGCGCTGTGCCAGCTCGACCCAGTCCACGCCGTCCCGCTCGGCCCGCTCCAGGAGCGGGTCGTCGACGTCGGTGACGTTTTGTACGTAGTCCACGGTGTGGCCGGCATCCCGCCAGACCCGCTGAAGCAGGTCGAACGCGACATAGGTGGCGGCATGCCCCATGTGGGTCGCGTCGTACGGGGTGATGCCGCACACATACAGCCGCGCGACCGGTCCCGGGGTGATCGTCACAAGCTCGTGCACGGAACTGTCGTGCACACGCAGGGACGCACCCTGACCAGGGAGAACGGGGAGCTCGGGTGCAGGCCAGGCATACATACGTATGAGACTAACGTCCGCAGGGGCGGAAGATCTTCCAGGGTTGGCGGACTAATTTCCGCGTCTTTGCCGAACGGCGCGCCCGACCTCGCGGTTCCGCCACACCCGGGGACTCGGCCCGGGGTCGACCCGCACCGCGTGCCGGGTCTCCGCGTCGACGTCGAGCGCCGTGCTCAGATCGGCGGCCAGGGGATCACGTGCCGGCGGCCGTCCGGCTTCGGGAGCCGGTCCTCGGCGAGCAGAACTCTCACCCGTTCGCGGGTCGCGGCCACCTCGTCCGGCGTAATCAGCTCGCCCAGCCGCGCGCCCAGCGGCCCGGCCAGATCGCTCGCCAGCGTGCTCAGCGCCGCCCGCGCGGGGCCCGGCAGCGGCTCGCCGGCCCAGCCCCACAACAACGTGCGCAGCTTGTCCTCGACGTGGAAGCAGACGCCGTGGTCGATCCCGTACACGTGGCCGTCGGGACCGGGCAGCAGGTGGCCGCCCTTGCGGTCGGCGTTGTTGATCACCGCGTCGAACACCGCGATCCGGTGCAGCGCGTCGGCGGCGGCGTGCACGAGCAGGGCGGGCTGCTCCTTGCCGTGCTCGTCCGGGACGACCACGTGCGCGATCGGCTTCCAGGCCGGGCCCGGGTCCACCGCGGGCAGGATCGTCACCGGTTCCGGCTCGTCCTCGGCCGGCTTGTGGTCGATCCACAACTGGCACATGCCCGCGCCGTACGGCCCCTCGCGGAACACGGTCGTCGGCACGATGTTCCAGCCGAGCGCCTCGGACACCTCGTACGCGGCCACCTCGCGGCCCGCCAGCGTACCGTCCGGGAAGTCCCACAGCGGTCGCTCGCCCGCGACCGGCTTCCACACGCACGGCAGCGATATGCCCTCCAACGTCGCGGTGCAGTACAACGTCGCGTTGGAGGCGTCCTCCAGCCGCGCCTGTACCGTCAACTCGCCCCGGCGCAAGAGCTCCGGGACGGCGGCGGCGTCGAGAACCGTGTCGGTCAACGCCGGTATCCGTTGGCGCGCGGGCAGATGTGGCCCTCGGGGTCCATCGGCAGCCCACAGAACGGGCAGGCGGGCCGGCCGGCCGCGACCACGAGCAGCGCGCGCTTGGCGAACGCCCGGGCCTGACCGCCGGTGAGCCGGACCCGGAGCAGCGGCGGGCCGTCCTCGTCGTCGTCATCGCCGAGCAGGGTGTCCTCGGGAGAGTCGTCGTCGGGCACCTGGGCCTGCGCCTCGACCACGAGCCGCTCGTCGTCGGCATCCCACGCGAGGGCCATCGTGCCGACCCGGAATTCCTCCAGGATCGGCGGCAACAGCGGCCCGGAGTCCTCAAGTTCGGTCGGCGTCACGGCCGGCACGGCGGTCTCGCCGCCGGTGCGACGAACCAACTCGTCGAGCAGTTCGTCGACGCGTTCGGCCAGGACGGACACCTGCGTCTTCTCCAGGGCGACGCTGGTCACGCGGCCGGCGGCGGAAGCCTGGAGGAAGAAGGTTCGCTGGCCGGGCTCACCTACGGTGCCGGCGACGAACCGCTCCGGGGGGTCGTACAGGAAGACCTGGCGGGGCACGAGCTGCTCCGTGTTTCTGTCGAGAGCGGGACGGGGGTGGTCGCGGTCTGTCGGTGGTCGGATGGGCGGTCGGGCGGACGGTACGGCGAACCTGGACCGCACCGGAACCCGACTGGGGGTTCCGCACGGTTATATCCGCCACACCCGGGGGGCTATTCCCGGACTCCCGGTTTCCCGAGTTGCCGGATGCCCGGTACTCCGGTTCCCCGGTTCTCCCGGACGATCCTGCCCGTTCCCACCGGGTTCGATCTTGCCCGGGTGTTCCCGCCCGGCCAAAGTCGGCGAGGGCGCGCGGGGGAGTGCGCCCTCCCCGGCACCCTACGGCGCGCCGGCTCCGCCGCCCACCACCGCGTCACCGGACCCGGACGCGTGCCGCCCGTCGGGCGCCGGCAACAGGCCGGCCACCGAACCACCGGTGTCGTTGAGTCGGCCGACACTCGGTCGCTGCGTGCCGTACGAGATCACCGTGAGCGAACACGGGTCGACCTGGATGCGCTGGAACAGGTCCAGATGCATCCCGAGCGCGTCCGCGACCAGGGCCTTGATCACGTCGCCGTGCGAGCAGACCAGATACATCGCGTCCGGCCCGTGCTCCGCGGCGATCCGCTCGTTCCATTCCCGGACCGCGTCCACGGCCCGCGCCTGGGTGGTACGCAGTGCCTCGCCGCCCGGGCCGGGGAAGGTGACCGCGCTCGGATGCATCTGCACGGTCTTCCACAACGGATCCTCGGCGAGCTTCTTCAGCTCCTGCCCGGTCCAGTCGCCGTACCGACACTCGCCGACCCGCTCGTCCACCTGCGCGCCGGCATTCAGCGCCGACTCGGTTCCGCGCCGGGCCGCCAATACCGCCTCCGACGTCTGCCGACACCGCTCCAGCGGACTGGTCACCACGGCCGCGAGCGGCACCTCGGCGATCCGCCGGCCGAGCGCCGCGGCCTGTTCCTCGCCCCGCTCGTCCAAAAACACCCCCGGCGTCCAACCGGCGAGCACCCCCGTGGAGTTGGCCGTGGTCCGCCCGTGCCGAACAAAGAGCACCGTCGTCATACACCCAACCCTATGTCTCCCCCCATCGCGGCCGGCCTCGGGCATGCGGGGCCTGCGGGCGGCTCGGGCGGTTCACCCACCGGCTCCACCCGTTGCCTGCGGCGTGCCGGCCGCGGTTCTTCGGGCACAGGGGGGCGGCCTGCTCCGGCTCCCGGCCACCGACGGGGCCGACGACGCGCTCGCCCCGCTCGCCACCGGCCTCGCGGCCGGCCGGCAAAATGGACCGGTGATCGTCGACTGCGCCATCTACACCAACGGCCGCCGGACCCAAGGCCCCGCCGACTTCTCGGATGCGCTGGACCAGGCCCGGCGGGTCGGCGACTCGTTCCTCTGGATCGGGCTGCACGAACCGACGCCGAGCGAGTTCGATCTGGTCACCAGCGAGTTCGGGCTGCACCCGCTCGCCGTCGAGGACGCGCTGCACGCGCATCAGCGACCCAAGCTGGAGACCTACGACGACTCGATCTTTCTCGTCCTCAAGACCCTGCACTACTACGACGAGACCTCCTCCGTGGAGACCGGCGAGCTGATGATGTTCGTCGGCGACTCGTTCGTGGTGACGGTCCGTCATGGGCCGGGCGCCGAGCTGAAATCGGTCCGGCGTCGGGTCGAGAAGCAGCCCGAACTGCTCAAGCACGGCCCGGGCGCGGTGCTGTACGCGGTCGCCGACGCCGTCGTGGACGCCTATCTCGCGATCGCGGGCGAGCTGGAGACCGACCTGGAGGAGTTGGAGGCCCGGGTCTTCTCGCCCAGCCGGGAAAACGACGCCGAGCGCATCTACCTGCTCAAGCGCGAGGTCCTGGAGTGCCGCCGCGCCGCGCTGCCGCTGATCGAGCCGATACGCAAACTGGCCACGGCGGACGTCCCCTTCGTACCCGCGGAGACCCGGCCGTTCTTCCGCGACGTGGCCGACCATGTGACCAGGGTCACCGAACAGATCGAGTCCTTCGATCGCCTGCTGACCGACGTACTCGGCGCGCACCTGGCCCAGGTGGGCGTGCGGCAGAACGAGGACATGCGCAAGATCTCCGCGTGGGCGGCGATCTTCGCGGTGCCGACGATGATCGCGGGCGTGTACGGCATGAACTTCGAGCACATGCCCGAACTCGGGTCGGCCTGGGGCTATCCGGGAGCGGTCGCCCTGATGGTGTGCTCGTGCATCGTGCTGCATCGCATGTTCCGCAAGAGCGGCTGGCTGTAGCGGGCGCTTCGTCGAGGGCGGGGGTCGCGTCGGGGCGCACCGAGTTGCGTCGGGTTGCATTGGGTTGCGTCGGGTAGCACCGGGTCGCGTCGTGTCCTTTGCTTCTTTTGGTCGTTGAACCACATACCGGCCGTGGCGGGGATGCACTGGACTCCCCCGCCGCGGCCTGATTTCGTTCTGTGATCGATCAAGCGGTGGACGCCGGCACCGCCCACGCCGGACTCTCGTAGGCTTCTGCTTGTACAGACGCGGCGGAAGCAGGTGGGGATGTTCGGCAAGTCGGGCAGGCAGCGCACATCGGGGACGCGCCCGGCCCAGGTTCCGGGGGCCGGAGCCGCCGGGGCCGACTGGTCCTCGCACAGCCAGCTGGAGGACGCGGTTCGCTCCTACCTGCTGCATCCGGACGTCGCGCTGGAGGCGTTGGGCTCGGTCCTCGGCCGGCGCCCGGTCCGCGGCTTCACCCTCGAACGGGTCGTGGACATCAACGCGAACGGCACCTCGGTGTGGCAGGAGGCCGCGGTCTGCGACGACCGGCGGCTCGTGTTGTGGCACAGCGAGGACATGACCGACCCCTCCGCGCCCGGCGGCACCGTGCTGGACTCCTCCGTACAGGTGATCCCGCTGGGCTCGGTGTCGCACGTCGGCATACGCACGCTCGTCGGTACCGACCACGACGGACGCCGGCAACTGCGCGGCGCGTTCGTGTTCCTGGCCACGCCGACCCTGCAGGAGGTGGCCACCGTGCGGGGCGAGGACGGTACGTCCACCGGCCGCTTCCGGCAGGAGGCGTACCGGTTCAGCAAGTCCCTGGAGGACGGCGGTCCGGGCCAGATCCGCCGCCTCCTGGAATTCGCCGAGGTGATCGCGGCCCGGGTGCCGGGGCCGCGCTGACGGGTCGTCGTCGGGTCGGCGGGTCGAGAAGTCCCTGGAGGACGGCGGTCCGGGCCCGTCGGTCCCGCTAGGACGCCGTCCCGGACAACTCCAGCGCCTCGGCGGCGACCCGGAGCGCGGCGACGCGTTCGTCCAGGGTGGTGCCGTTCGGCGCGATGGTCAGGGTGGTCACACCCGTGGCGGCGTACGCCTGCATGCGCTCGGCGATCCGCTCCTTGCCGCCGAGCAGGCTGGTCTTGTCGATGAAGTCGTACGGGACGGCCGCGCCGGCACCGAGGTAGTCCTTGGCCAGGAACCTGTCCTGGATCTCCTTGGCCTCGGCCTCGTAGCCCATCCGGATCGCGAGCCGGTTGTAGAAGTTCTGCTCCCGGCTGCCCATCCCGCCCACGTACAACGCCGCGTAGCCGCGTACCTGGTCGGCCGCGTGCCGCGGGTCGTCGCCGACCACGAGCGGGACGGTCGGTACGACGTCGAAGTCGGTCATCGCCAGACCGGCCTTTTCCCGGCCCGCGCGGATGTGTACGAGCGATTCCTCGGCGTGCTCCGGCGCGTAGAAGACACCGAGCCAGCCGTCCGCGATCTCGCCGGTCAGTTCGAGGTTCTTCGGGCCCACCGCCGCGATGTACAGCGGGATGTGCTCGCGCACCGGGTGCACGGTGAGCTTGAGCGGCTTGCCCGGACCGCCGGGCAGCGGCAGGGTCCAGTTGGCGCCCTGGTGGTCGACCCGTTCGCGGCGCATCGCCTTGCGGATCACCTCGACGTACTCGCGGGTGCGGGCGAGCGGCTTGTCGAACTTGACCCCGTACCAGCCCTCGGACACCTGCGGCCCGGACACGCCCAGGCCGAGCCGGAACCGGCCCCCGGAGAGCACGTCCAGCGTCGCGGCGGTCATCGCGGTCATGGTGGGCGTCCGGGCCGGGATCTGGAAGATCGCCGAGCCGACGTCGATCCGCGTGGTCTGCGCGGCGACCCAGGACAGCACCGTCGCCGCGTCCGAGCCGTAGGCTTCCGCGGCCCAGCAGACCGCGTAGCCGAGACGGTCGGCCTCCTGGGCCACCGCCAGGTTGTCGGCGTCGTTGCCGGCGCCGAAGTAGCCGAGGTTGATGCCGAGTCGCATACGGACCTCCTCTTTGTGGGTTCGAACCGGAGTTGTTTGTGGTGTGAGCGTCGTGGTGCGTGGTTGTGGTGTGGTGAGTGCGGTGCGGTTGGCGTGGTGCGGTGGTTGCGGTGCGGTTGGCGTGGTGCTCGGCCGACCATATCGCGATACCTACCCGCCGGTAACCTGCTTGGGCGGCATACCGCCGAACGGCCCCGCCAACGGCGGCACAGGGGAGGGAACGGCTAGTCTCCGGTGCCATGGAGCAGCGACATCTCGGCCGCACCGGCCTGCGGGTCTCCCGCATGGGCCTGGGCACGATGACGTGGGGACGAGACACGGACGAGCACGACGCGGCCGACCAGATGAAGGCATATCTGGACGCCGGCGGCAACCTCGTGGACACCGCCGACGTGTACGCGGACGGCGAGGCCGAGTACATGATCGGCCGTCTCCTGGACGGGTACATCCCGCGTTCGGAATTGGTCATCGCGACCAAGGCGGCGAGCGTGCCCTACAGCGAACGCCGCTTCGACGGATCGCGCGGTCACCTGCTCCAGGCCCTCGACCACTCGCTGGCCCGCCTCGGCACCGACCACGTCGACCTGTGGCAACTCCACGCCTACGACCCGTCGACGCCGCTCGAAGAGACCCTGCACGCGCTCGACCTCGCGGTCACCAGCGGTCGGGCCCGCTACGTCGGCGTCTCCAACTTCTGCGGCTGGCAACTCGCCAAGGCGGCCACGTGGCAATCCGCCGCTCCCGGCCGGGTGGTCGTGGCCAGCACCCAGATGGAGTACTCGCTGCTGCAACGCGGCATCGAACGCGAGGTCCTGCCTGCCGCCCTGGACCTGGGCGTCGGCCTGCTCCCGTGGTCCCCACTCGGCCGCGGCGTCCTGACCGGCAAGTACCGCCACGCGATGCCGGCCGACTCGCGCGGGGCCTCCGCCAACATGGGGCCCTTCGTGGCGCCGTACCTGGACGAGCACTCGCGCCGCATCGTCGACGCGCTCGCCACCGCGGCGGACGGGCTGGGCGCCGCACCGATCGAGGTGGCGCTGGCCTGGGTACGCGATCGGCCCGGGGTGGTCGCGCCCATCGTCGGCGCGCGCAACGCCGCGCAACTTCGGGCGTCGTTGGCTGCGGAGAGTGTCGTTCTTCCTGCGGAGATCCGGTCGGCGTTGGAGGACGTTTCGCAGCCTATGACGGGGTATCCGGATCACACTTGGAGTCAGGCTTAGGGGCTGGGGGCTGGGGGCTGGGGGCTGGAGGGCTGGGTCGCGGGCGAGCCGAACGACCGGGTTGAGGTTGTGAGTGCGGCGGTTGGGTTTGAGTTGTGAGCGGGCCCGAAGCGATCCTTGACGCGGGGTCGCGGGGTCGCGGGGTCGCGGGGTCGCGAGTGCGGTGAGCGCGGTGAGCGGTGGACTTAAGTCGCGCGCTGGGACGGATGCTTGGGGCTGGGTCGCGAGCGGAGCGAGCTGGTGGGGCCCAGACGTACGCCCAACCCCAGGCCCGGGCCCAGGTCGCGAGCGCAGCGAGCCCGGAAGGCCCCGGTCGCGAGGTGAGCGCCGCAACCGGGCCCGGGTCGTGAGCGGAGCGGGCGGGGTGGGGGGCTTTCGGCGATGCAGCGCTGCTTTTTGTTGGGCGCCTTCGGCGCCGGCTCGCGAGGCACCACTTTTTTGCTCCGTCGCGGGCTCCTCCACAAAAAAGTGGCCCCTCGCTCGTGACTTCGTGTCCCTTCGCTTCGCTCCGGGCCACGAAGTCAACGTTTTGCGGCTCCGCCGCTCTCCGCGCTGCGCGCGTCGATCAC
>NZ_JBEXUX010000031.1:0-119401 GCF_040629175.1 Embleya sp. NPDC005971
CACCCGCCGAACACGAAGCCAAGCACTACCAGAGACAACCAAAACCGCAGGTCATTGCCACACACCCAAGTCTCTAACGAACCCGGAGCGGTTCAAAGGGCGCTCACCGTGTGGGGGAAGGCTTCGAAGCGAGTGGGCGGTTGGGCGGTGGGTCCGGGCTGTCGTGGGTGGTCTCGGGGGTCCCTGGGGCGAGGTGTTGTTCGACGTCTTGCTTCACGATGAGGCGGAGTGTGCCTTGGTTCCGGCCTCGGGGAACATCGGTGCGGCCGTGGGGATCGGGAACGATCGGCGTCGGGGCGGATCGACACGAGGGCGTGACCGCCGGCCGACGTGCCGTCCACACTCCGACCCGACGCGGCCACCTCCGGTGTTTCGCCGGGATCGGGCGCCTCCGAGGTGTCGGCGGGGCGGTGGGAGGCGGGTTCGCCGAACCCGTCCTCGGGCACGTGTCGCGCCGGTAGGTTGCCGACCATGGACACGAACACACGGCCCGACGCCGTCGCGTGGATCCCGCTGGCCGAGCCCGCCCCGGGTGTCACCGTTCGCATACGCGCGACCGATTCGCACTACGACGCGGAGTTCGCCGTCGCCGGCGACTTCGTGAACTCCTCGGTCCGCACGCGCTTCGAGTGGCAGGACACCGAGACCTGGCGCATGATCCTGCGCGCCATCACCCGGTACGAGGAGGACGACGACCCCCAGCCCGAGGAGGCGTTCACCGCGGACTGGCCCGACTCGCCCGACCCCGCCCGGCTGCGATTCGTCATCGGTGAAGCCTCCCGCGTCGAGATCCACGACGGATCCGACAGCGACGTGTTCGTGTCCGTGCCCCTCCTCGACGGCCAGGCGTGGATCACCGAGTCCATGAAGCGCTGGGACGCCAACCGCGCCGATTTCGGCTTCCCCGAGGGCGGCCCGAAGACGTAACCGCACGCGCCCCGCACCCCACCCCCGACGGAGACGACACCCGCGGTCGCGGGTCGAGCCGGGAGGCCGGACGCCGGCCCCCGGCCGGGAGCGGCGCGAACGTCGCGTCCGGCCGCTCCCGTTGCCGACGTGGCGAGGCGGACGCCGTTCGCGTGCCGGGGGAACATCGCCGGTGTCGGGCACCGCACGCGGCCCGGACACCTCGGCCAGGGGGATCCGATCCCCGGGTGCGAGCCCGCGTCGGGTTCGAAGCGACCGTGCGGATTCACAGGGCTCCGGACCGGCTCTCCCCCCGTCACGCGTCACGGTGGCACGACGAGGGTGACTCCGGGGCACGCGCACGGGGACGGGTTTCCCGAGGACCGGCCGAACGCGCCCTCGGTCGCCGCGGACGCGCACCCGTCGTGCTGCGGCGGTATCGGGGGGCCGGACCCGTCCGGCCTCCCGATCCGCCGTGTCGGTTCAGTCGATCGTGGCGGTCAGCGGTACGGCGGGCAGGTCGCCGATGGCGATGCTCCCGTCGTCGTGGGTGCCCCGTTGTGCGTCGGGCAGGGCGCGGATGCCGACGGTGAGGATCAGCCCGTGCCGGTGGGTGGTCTCGGTGCCGGCGTAGGGGTCGTAGTAGGGGTCGAAGGTGAGGACGAGGGTCCTGCCGTCGTCCTCGAGGCGGGTGTCGTGGCCTTCGGCGATGGTGTTGCGGTCGTAGTACCAGCCGTGGGAGGCGCCGCCGGTGAAGGCGAAGCCGGTGGGGGCGGTGAGGCGGTGTTCGACCGGGCCGGTGCCGCTGCCCGCGGGCCGCTCGCCCACGGCGCGGACCTCCAGGTTCAGGAGCGTGAACCGGTCGGGGGCGGCCCGGGGCACGTTCACCTGGACGACGCGCAGGGGGCCGTCGTCGGGGCGCGTCGCCGCGACGACGGTGACGGGCAGGGTGTAGGTGTTGTTCGACGGGTCCGGGTCGCCGGCGTAGCGGATCTCCGCGGTGCAGGTGTAGGTGCCGGGGGGTGTGTCGGCGGGGGCGGTGACGCGGGTGGTGGCGTCGAGGTGGCTCTGCCCGGGCCGGAGTTGTTCCCCGGTGAAGGTGAGGGTCACGTGCCGGGCGGTGGTGCCCGAGGGGCCGCGCAGGGGGTCGCCGAGGGTGAGGACGACGGTGACCTGCTCGCGGGGCGCGGGGTGGGGGCCGTGGTTGCCGACGCGGACGCCGAGGTAGAACCCTTCGCCGGGGGTCACCGAGGCGGGGACGACGACCTCGCCGTACAGGTCCGCCGACGGCGGGTTCATGGTGGCCACGGACGCCACCGCGCGGATGCGGTGGTTGTTGCTGTCCGCGATGTAGAGGTTGCCCGCCCGGTCCAGGGCGACCCCGAACGGGTAGCTGAGCCGGGCCGACGTCGCGGGCCCCCCGTCGCCCCCGTACCCCGCGGTGCCGGTGCCGGCGACGGTGGTGACGACACCGCTCGGATCGACCCTGCGGATCCGGTGGTTCTTGGAGTCGGCGATGTACAGGTTGCCGGCGTCGTCGACCGCCAGGCCCCTGGGCTCGTTGAGCGAGGCGGCGGTGGCCGGACCGCCGTCACCGCCGTCCCCCGCCATGCCGGTGCCGGCGACGGTGGTGACGACGCCGCTCGGATCGACCTTGCGCACGCGTCCGCCGAACTCCGCGATGTACACGTTTCCGCCGCCGTCCACCGCCACACCCATGGGAGCGGGGACCCAGGCGGCGGTGGCGGGTCCGCCGTCACCCGAGGGTCCGGGCTTCACGCCGCCCGCGAGGGTGGTGACCACGCCCTTGGCATCCACCCTGGTGACGGAGTTGGTGCCGTACTCGGCGATATAGAGGTTGCCGTCCGCGTCCACCGCCACATCGCTCGGGCTGCGGCTCCCGGGGTTGTCGACGGTGGTGAGGACGCCCGTCGTACCCACCTTGCGGACCCTATGGCTGGTCTGGTCGGCGATGTACAGGTTGCCGGCGTCGTCGACCGCCAGGCCGAGAGGGAAGTCGATCCGGGCGGCGGTGGCCGCCCCGCCGTCGGCCGTGTACCCGGCGGTACCGTTGCCGGCGACCACGGCGATGCCACCCCCGGGGGACACCTTGTACACCCGGTGAAGAGAACTGTCGGCGACATACACGTTGCCGTCCCGGTCCACCGTCAGACTGAACGGCGCTTCGATCGCCGTCTGCGTGGCGAGCCTGTCGCCGAGAACGGATCCCCGCTGCCCGGTACCCACCACCGTGGTGATGGCGCCCTGCGCGAGACCCGCGAGCTGCGGGCCGATTCCTGAAGTGCTCGCGTTCGCCATGACTGCTGCTCCTTGTCGTGAGAAAGACCGGAGATCACAGAACCCGGCCGCTCCGCGGCAACGACGCGAGGCGGCGAACGGACGCCGGAGGCACGCAGATTCGGCATCCTTCGCGACGATATACGCCAACCACCCCTGTGGGCAGGGCGATTGCAGGACACGGAACGAGCAAGACACGGTGCCGGACGACACCCGGCGGCCCGACGACGAAGCCGAACTCCGGGGCACGGGCCGGACGACGACGCGCTTGCCACGTGGCTGCGCGGATCGGTGCAAGACCGTCCTCGAACGAACGCGTCCCGGTCGCGGGGGAAGTCGTCTCGCGAGCTTGCGGATCCGAGGGTCAGGCCGCGCGTTCGTGCTTTCGCCAGGAGGGGGTGGTGCGGATGGCGGTGGCGCCCCGGCGGGTGAGGCGTTTGCGGCCTGCGGGCACCGGCACCGGCACCGGCACCGGTGCCGTCGAACACCGCCTCACCGCCCCCACCGAGTGGCGGCCGATCCTGCGATTCTCGACACAACGCGATCCGGTGGAGATCGCGCGATTCGTGGACCTGCGCGTGGTCGACCCGCAATCCCGCAATTGGCTGCGCGGGTATGTCGCCGCCGAGCGGTACCGGCGCACCCACGGAGACCTCGCCGCTCCCATTGATGCCGTTGACATCGATCATCACGGAATCTTCCCGCTCGGTCGCTGGATTTCGGAAATGCGCGCCGAATACGCGAAAGGCCATTTGCGGCGGGAACAGATTCAACGGCTCGACGCGCTCGGGATGGTGTGGTCGGTGCACGATCAGGCGTGGGAGGACGGGCTGGCCATAGCGCGTGAATACGCCCAGCAGCACGGCACGTTGGCCGCACCGGCCGACGCCGTGGTCGACGGCCACCCCATCGGGACATGGCTCGCGAACCGCCGCGCCCAGGACCGCAGGGGCGAACTGCCCGCCGGGCGCGCCGCGGCGCTGGACGCGTTGGTCGAGGGTGAGGCGTGGCATCCGCCGCATTGGCCGGTGGCGTGGCAGCGGCACGCCACGCACGCGGCCGGGTATCTGGCCGAACTCGGCGACGGGGCCCGGCTGGACGACGTCGGCCTGGACGTGGTCCACCGCGGTACGACGATCGGGCGGTGGGTCGCCCGGCAGCGGTCGGGGTGGGACGGGCTGAACGAGCCGCAGCGCGAGCGGCTGCTCGCGCTCGGCCTCACTCCGCCCGCGGCGGCCGAGGCCGAGGCGGCGGCGGTGCCCGTGCCGGACGGCCCCGGCTCAAGCGCACGCGCGAGCAGGCGTGGACGATCGCGATGAGCGCGGCGGCGGCCTACCGGACCCGGGTGGGGCACCTGGAAGTCCCGCGCGGACACGTCGAGTCGGTGGTGGCCGCCGACGGGTGGCCGAGGACGTACGACTCGAGGTGTGGGTCACCACCACCAGGAGCAGGCGGGCGAAACTCCCGGCCGAGCGGATCGCCGCCTTGGACGTGTTGGGATGCGCTGGACGTAGGGCGGGGATCGGGCCGCCGGCGGGATGGATTGGGGTTGCTCACGATGAACCCCATATACAGGCTGCGCGCGGTGGGGGTGCACATCCGCCGCCGACCGGCCCGGACATCGCCGCCTACCTGTCGCTTCTCAGGGCGAGGGGGCAGGCGACACCGGTACGACGGGCCATCTGTAGGCCGGGACTCGTTGCACTACCGATCTGCGCCGCCACCCGCAGCAGCAACCAACCCTGGCGGTCTCCCGCACCTATGAGCACGTACGCGAAGACACCCCTCAATCAGAGGCCTGTTTGCGATCCTTGGGGTGGTGTCGCGCAATGGCGTGGACCGCGACCTTCCGAACGTCACCGTCGGTGTCGGTGGTGGCAAGGTCGCGAAGCAACGCGAGCGCCCCCGGATCATCCGGCCACCCACGCGCGATCGCCCCGATCGCGACCATCCGAACGTCACCGTCGGTGTCGGTGGTGGCGCGCGCGCGAAGCAACGCGAGCGCCCCCGGATCATCCGGCCACCCATCCGCAATCGCCCCGACCGCGACCTTCCGAACGTTAGCGTCGGTGTCGGTGGTGGCGCGCGCGCGAAGCAACGCGAGCGCCCCCGGATCATCCGGCCACCCATCCGCAATCGCCCCGATCGCGACCATCCGAACGTCACCGTCGGTGTCGGTGGTGGCGAGGTCGCGAAGCAACGCGAGCGTCCCCGGATCATCCGGCCACCCACGCGCGATCGCCCTGACCGCGATCTGCCGAACACCAGCGTCGGTGTCGGTGGTGGCGAGGTCGCGAAGCAACGCGAGCGTCCCCGGATCATCCGGCCACCCACCCGCGATCGCCCCGACCGCGACCTTCCGAACTCTAGCGTCGGTGTCGGTGGTGGCGAGGTCGCGAAACAACGCGAGCGTCCCCGGATCATCCGGCCACCCGTCCGCAATCGTCTCGACCGCAACCTGACGAAGAATTGGGCTGGTGTCGGAAGTGGCGTAGTGATGCAAGGAAGTCGGGGTCTGGTTTCGAGTGGCGAGGTGGAGCCGCGCGGCGGTGTGGCGGGTGGCGGGGGCCTGTCGGAGGGCGTATCCGGAAGCCTGGTGCCAGGCCTGATACCGGGGGGCGTCCAGCCATGCGGGTGGTTGTTCGAGTGCGGGCAGTGCCCGAGACAGCAGCGCGTCGATGAGGCCCCGGTCGTAGGTTCTTTCTCTTCTCGCCGCTTCGGTGAGCAGTCGGATGAGGAGGCGGGTGGTGTCGGGGGCCAGGCTTGTGAGGGTGGGACGGTGGCGGATCTCGCCGACGGCGCTCAGGGCGAGGAGGGATGTGGTCGGCAGGCGGGGGTGGAGTTGCCGGGTGGGGGTGGCGTCGCGGAGTTGGGTGACGGCGGCGGCGGCGAATTTGTTGGGGATCATGCCGACGAGGAGGAGGAGTGTTTCTCTCCAGGCGGGGTCGTGGGCGTGGGTGGCGAAGAGGGCGAGGAGTTGGGGTTCTTCGAGGTCGCGGTTGGTGAGTTGTTCGTTGATGTCGTCGGCGGCGAGGTATTCGAGGAAGGCGCGGTGGACGAAGCCGTAGAGGCCGGCGCCGAAGCTGGAGAGGATGAAGTTGCGGTGTTGGAATTGGTTGAGGATGGCGCGGGCGGCGGTGTGGGCGCGGTCGTGGGGGTATTTGAGTTCGTCGGTGAAGTAGGTGGTGAGTTCTTCGATCAGGTCTTTGGCGGCGAGGTGGTTGCCGGCGAGTCCGGCGGGGCCGTCCTGCATGCGGCGGGCGACGCGGTGGAGCATGGCGAGTTTGTCGTCGGGTTCGGGGCGGGGTAGTCCGGTGTTCTCGGTGTGTCCGAGGTGTTTGTTGACGTCCCAGTGTTCGATCAGGACGGTGACGGCGTGTCGGTAGACGGTTCGTCGGTCTCGGGGTAGTTCGCGTCGGCGGGCGATGATGGCCAGGATGGTCAGGAGCATCGGGTTGCCGGCGAGTTCGGCGACGGCGTTGGAGTCGGCGATGGCTTCCAGGAGGCGGGCGCGCATCCGCGTGCCCGCTTGGGGGTCGCCTTTGCAGCTGCGGTCGTACCAGGCGGTGGCGAACGCTTCGATCTGGGCGGGTTCGAGGTCCTGGAGCATGTGGGTGGTGAACCCGGCGGCGTCGAGCGCGGTTCGGCGGTAGCCGATGACGCGAGAGGTGACGATCGTGCGGACGCCTCGATACAGGGAGGCGAATCCCTCGATGCGGGCGACGACGTCGGCTCTGGTGTCGGGGTCGAAGATCTCGTCGAGGCCGTCGAAGACGACCAGTGCCCGTCCGCCGTCGTCGAGGAAGGCTTTCAGTCGGGTCTTGGGCAGGCCCAGGTTGTGTTCGCGCCCGAGTTCGTCGATCAGGTCGAGGAAGCCGCGGCCGCGCCACATCGGATCGGCGTAGGAGCGCAGTTCGACCAGGAGTGGCAGCCGGCCCTTCCAGTCGGCGGGCAGGGTGGTGGTGTCGGTGTGGGGTTCGAGTTCGGCCGTGGCCAGGGCGAGCATCGCGTAGCGGGCGAGGGTGGATTTGCCGGCTCCGGGGTCGCCGAGGATCACGGCTCGGTCCGTGCGGGCGAGCGCGTCCAGGACCGGGTGCGCGGGGCGGTCGCGGTAGGCGCGGCGGGCCTGTTCCAGGCGTTCGCGGTCCAGGCGGTCCGGCAGAGCGGGTATGTGTTCGCCGTCGGCGAGGCGTCGCAGGACCTCGCGGGGGAGGTCGAGGAGTTCGAAGGGAGGGGGGTTTTCCCGGACGTTCTGGGGGACGAACACTTCGCGGAGGAGCATCTCCGGGTGTTCGTCCTGCGCGTCGAGGGGGGTGAGGATTTCCAGGTCCACCCGCCGGTACCGGTCGCACACGCGATGCAGGTACTCTCGCCGCTCCCGTGCGAAGGCCGCGTCCTGCGACTCGCCGGCGCCGGTGTCGTCCCTCGCTCCGGCTTGGAAGACGTTGAGGTTCCCCAGGACGGTGTGCGCGGTGACGTTGTGCTGGTCACCGCCGACGTTGGTCCCGCCGATGTTCTGCTGGAGGCTCCCGGCGGCGGTGTTGCCGTGCGCGTCCTGGACGATCTCCGGTCGCCGCGCGGAGCGCCGACCGAACAGGCGCCGAAGGCCTTTCCGCGGCTCACCCATCCTGGCGCTGCTCGAAGTCGCCCGTGATCGCGTTCCGGTGCGCTTCCTGCTCGGCGGGTCCCGCGGACGTCTGGGTGAACGAGCCGCCGACCGTGTTGTCCTCGGCCGACTGGCGCCGGGTCCGCGCGGTCGACACCGGGAGGCACCACTGCACCCCGACGCCCACCACGAGCAGCACGGCCGCGGAGACCCACCAGGCCGTCGACCGGTGGTCGGTGAGGAACCCGGTGGCCAGGTTCACCACGGCGGCGACCACCACCGTCCCCGCAGCACCCACGAAACGCTGTACGACCGGACTCATCCACTGCCCCCCGGGCAAGACCGACACCCCCGACACGAAGCATGTCGGGGCGGCCCCGCGAGCGCGGGGCCGACACCGCGGAATCCGGGGCGTCCACCGGCCGCCGACACCGTTGTCGTGCCGGAGGACTTGAGGACCCACCCGCGGTGCAGGGTGCGTAGGTTCCACCTGTCAATCGGCGTGTCGGGGCCCGGCTGTGTGAGCCGGGCCCCGAGCGTGTGCTGTGGTCAGAGGCCCTGGGTGAGGAAGGTGGCGTCGGGGACCTGGACGGTTTCGGGGGCGGTGCGGGGGAGGAGACCGAGGATCTGGGCTGCGACGTACTGGGCGGACATCATGGCTCCTTCCTGCCAGCCGGGCAGGGGGGATGCCTGGTCGCCGACAACGTAGAAGCGGCCGTCGCCTTCGGGCTGGAGGAGCTGCTTGTAGGCGACCTGGTGACCGGGGTCGGCCGGGTCCCAGTCGGCCCAGCCGCCGAGCTGGTGGGGCACCTTGTGCCAGGCGATGGTCACCCCCAGGTCCTGGGGCACGGTGGTCTTCTCCAGGAACTCGCGGTGCAGCTGTGCCGCTCCGTCCCGGGCCAAGCGCAGCCGGTCGCCCGGCGCGAGCTTGCCCATCTCCTCGGCGTGGTCGCCGAAGTTGTACGCCCCGGTGAGGGTGCCCGTCTGGGAGAAGTAGTCGTTGGACGGGTACCAGAACTGGGTGATGGGATGGTCGGTGAAGCTGATGCCGCCGTAGATCTGGTTGTGATCGTCCTCCCAGAACCTGCGGTTGGCCTGCCAGCCGACCTTGCAGGTCGGCGCGAAGCCCACCGCGTCCACGGCGTTGCGGAACTCTGTGGAGAAGCCGGTCAGCGTGAGCTGCTTGAGCACCGGGAGCGGGATGTTGCTCACGCAGTAGTCGGCCGACGCCGTCAGCTCCCGGCCCCCCGAGCGGTAGGTGACACTGACCCCGTCGCCCGTCAGATCGACTGACGTGACCTCGGCCTCGAGTTCGACTGTCGCGTTGTACTCGGAGCTGATCCGCTCGGTGAGAGCGTGGACGATCTTGTCCATGCCGCCGACCGGCTGGAACATCGTGGCCTGCCACAGGTAGTCCACGGGCTGGTAGAAGCGGTGCTTCCAGAACTCCGACGCGACCAGGTCGGCCAGGGCCAGCGGGGGCGTGGGCCTTGGAAACTCCTGGACCTCCAGGGGCTCGGCGTAGCCCGAGCGGGTGGAGCCGTGGTACTCGCCCTCCTCGTCGAGGTCGCCGAACTTGCGCAGCAGGTCCCGCAGCAGACCGGTGAACTCGTCTCCGTTGGTCAGGGTGGCGGCAAGGAGCGCGGCGAGGTGGCCGCGGGTGTCGTTGGCGATCCGCCGGTTGCGCCAGGGCCGGCCGGGCGGGGTGTGGCCCGCGCGGTGCACGACGTTCGCCGTGGTCTCCATGACGTACGGCTCCAGCGCCACCCCGAGGTCGGTGCAGTACTTCAGGACGCGGCGGTGGTGGTACGGGATGCGGCCGGGGCCGAGGTTGAGGTAGAGGCCGTTGTCGAAGGCGCAGGTGTGGGTCAGGACCGGTCTGTCGCCCTCGCCGTTGAGTTCGTAGAGCTTGTCGCCGTTGCGGGCGGTGCGGTTGCGGCCGCCGGTACGGGTCTGGGGCTCCAGGACCGTGCACCGGTAGCCGAGCCTGCCCAGTTCGTAGGCGGCGGTCAGTCCGCCGACCCCCGCGCCGAGGATCAGCAACGACTTCTCCTCGCCGGCCGCCGCGCGTGGTGCGGCGGCGAAGTCCGGGGCGGTGCCTTCGCCGGAGCTCAGCGGGCCGGCGAGGCCGGACATGGCTTCGTAGAGCGCCTGTGCGGACGGATCAGCCGGCGTGCGCGTGGTCATGGATCACCTTTCGGGTCAGGTGCAAGGGGTGCCGCTCCCGGTTCGTCCGGCTCCTGTGGCCCGCGCGGTGCCCAAGCCCGGAAGGACCCGCCGCGGAATGTCCCCGAAGGAGACGAGACCTGGCCATGAAGGGCCGCGCGAAGTGCGGGTTCGGCCTGCGCAAGCGCCCATTCCCTATATCCCGGAAGCGGACGCCGACCGTCCGGGTGAAGCGCACGAGACAGAGGCTGACACACACCTGGCGTACGCCCGCGCACGGTCTGTATCGGACAACCCTCAAGCAAGACCCTGTTCTTGAACCTGGGCTCTACCGCCCGGTGGCGCGCAGTCCAGACGGCATCGGTCGTGTGTACGCAGGCGCCCGTTTCGCAGAAACGACCCTCCGGACGTCGTCTTCGAGTCGGTGATCACGGACGGGGTGATCTGGCCGGCGTACACCGACGACGACGGGGTGTTGTGGATCGAGGACGAGGACGAGGACCTGTGGGTCGTCGTGGACGGCGCGATCGTGGACGGGGTGATCCACGACGCGCACGTGGACGACGACGGCCGGATCTGAATCGACATGGACGACGACTGACCACGAACCGGTTGGGCCGTGACGACGGGCCGTGACCACGCGGGCCCGGTGGAATGGGAGATGTAGCGATATCCCATACCAGTCTGCGCCGAATCAGGTGGCATACAGGGGCGTTGACCTGCGGCGATCCCGGCCGAGGGGGGTCCGATCTAAATCGGACCCCCCGTTGGACCCCCGATTGCGCCCCCGATTGCGGGAGGCATTGCCGATGACCTTGCACGCGTGATGGTCACGCGGGGTGACGTCGGTCAGGGGGTTCAGCCTCGGATGTCGAAGTCGATGTAGTCGACGTCGGTCAACTCGACGACGTCCAGGTCGTCGGCGCGGGTGCCGCCTTCCCGGAAGTAGGACTGTTGCAGGCCGGCGGCGACGATGCCTTCGAGGTCGCGTTCGGGAGCACCGGCGTGGTGGGCGTCGAACAACTCCCGGGCGTGGCTGAGCGGCAGGGGTTGGGTGATCCGGCGCATGCGCGGGTCGTCGGTGGACCCGGCCGCCGAGGAGAACCCGAACCGGGCGCGGGTCTCGACCACGACGGCACCGGCCGCCGCGGCGCGTTGTTCGGCGCGGCGGCGGACCTGGGGTTGCCACAGCTGGCGCACCTGCGCGTCGATGCGGGCGTTCACCGGGCCGGGCGGGTGCTTGCGGTCGCCCTTGAGGTAGCGCTCGACCGAGCGTTGGCTGACGCCCAGGAAGGCGGCAACGTCGCGGGTGCGGCCGTGGTGCTTGCTCAGCAGGAATCGCACGCGGGCGCTGGTGGACTTCGGCGGTTTGCGGGTGAGGACGTGTTGCGCGGCCCGGTCCAGGCCGTCGCCGATTTTGCCCACCGGGTGTCTCCTCGGGTGGGTGGGGCGCCGGGATGCTCGGTCTGGGCGGCCAGCCTGCGGCGCACCTCGGCCGGCACCCCGTAGGCGCCCTCGCTCCACACGCCGCCGGGCCTGCGGACGTCACCGTCGGCGCCGGTCGAGAAAACTCGGAGCCCCGCCACCAACGTGATGTCGGTGGCGGGGCCCGGTCGGTCAGCGCTGTTCCTCGTGTCCCTGCTTGAGTTCCTGGCGCAGGGCTCGTAGTGATCGGATCGCCATGGTCGCCTTCTCCGCGAGGGGTGGCACTTGATCGAAGACGTATCCCGCCAGTGTCACGACTCCCGCCACCGATGTCAGAGAGACGGCTACCAGCCCCGCTATTTCCATAGCTCAGCCCTTCGGACAGCGGCGTTCCTCCCGCAGCAGGGGTCTACCTCCCACGGATGAGGGCACCGCGGCCACGGCAATGTTCGCCCTCTCTGGCTGCCCGAAGTCGTAGCACCCACAGGATATTGCGCCTTGCGCGCTGCCACTGGACGAATGGAGTACCGGCACCTCTCGTCGCCTCCCGGCAACGGCCCGTCGACCAGTGCCAGGAGCCGTCCCACGCCACGAGCGAGGTGGGCACCGGGAGGTCGAGACGCCGGCGCGAGCAGGGCGGCTGGCAGGCCGGCCTCGACGGCGCGCACGGCCTGGACCTGGTCCCGGGTGATCCTCGGCCCGGCCGTCTTGCCGGCCGGGGGGTGGCGTCACCGGTGACGCCACCCTCGTACCCCCAAATTCGGGGGTACGACGAAGCGGGTTGACGGCTCTGTCGGAACCGCTCGTACGGTTCGTCGGGAGCGGTTCCCTCGGATGGGCGAACCCGGGGATCGCAAAGGTGTCGTTGGTTCGGGTGACCCCGAGACCTTTGCTCGATGGGACGACCAGGGCATGCCCAAGAAGAAGCCCAAGCCCCGCAAGCCCTCCACCACGCGCCCGCGGCCTCCCGCGCGGACACGAACGCGGACGCGGGCTGCGGGGCGCGACCTGAGCCGCCTGCGTCCACCCGGCGCAACAGGGCAGCAGCAGGTGGCAAGATGCAACCGAGCGAAAACGGTGTTGCCCACTGGTAGAACCCCAGGTCATCCAGTGTCAGCGGGGATGGTCCCCGCGCTCTATCCTCACCAGACCGAGGCCGTACGTCGGCCCCGCGCGAGCGGGGATGGTCCGAAGGCGGGGCGGCCGGCGCCCCCGGACGTGTAGTCGGCCCCGCGCGAGCGGGGAGACTCGTGCGCGCAGCGGTCCTCGTACCGGCGGGCCTGTACCTGGGGGTCACGACGCGTCGGTCGTATGGTCGGTGCTCCACACCTGCCGCAGGTGATCGCCGAGCGCGCGGGCGACGGCCATGGTCCCTCCGCCGTGGGGCAGAGCGTAATTGGTGTCGCCGTACCCGTTCTCGACGCCGTCCTGGGTGTTGAAGACGACTGCGGCGCCGGGGGGAAGCAGGCCGAGGAACCAGGTGGTGAGGACTTCGGCGGCGGCGGGGGCGGTGCACATCTCCAGGGTGAGGGATTCGCGGTCGGGAGCGTAGGCGCCGCTGAACATCCAGTCTCCGATGGGGAATCCGAACTCGATTCGGTCCCGCCCGGCGATCGTATGGTGTGTCGCGCACACGGCATCGGGGTTTCGGGCGAGGTCGTCGGCGAGGTCCTCGGCGGTCAGTCCCAGGGATGACCGTCGGGCGGGGCAAGGAACCAGTGGGTGGCGTAGGTGGCGGGGTCGGTCATCGGTCCTCCGGGTGATGCCGGTGTGGTCAGGGGGTCAGGACGACGCGTCCGGAGGTGTGGTGGGCGGCCATGAGGACCTGCCTGTAGGCCACGCTCGGCGCGTGGTTGGTGTGCAGTTCGACGCTGCGTATCTGGCCCTTGGACTCGGTGACGGCGTCGTTGTATCGGCGTATCTCGGACTCGTCCTGTTCGAAGATGTTCTTGTCCCAGATCATGGGGTCGTTGATCTTCGAGTCGGCGAGTCTGACGTCGGTGCGGCAGGTCGACTTCGTGTTGCGTACGTTCTTGGCCTCGACGATCGCGTCGTCCTCGGGGCGTAGTCCGTCGGCCTGGATCTTCTTGTCGGTGTCGGGGAGGGGGAGGTCGTATTCGGGGTATCCGGCGGTCCGGCGCTGGTAGGCGTTGTCCGGGTCTTTCTCGTCGCGGTTGTTGGCGAACGAGTGACTGGTCAGACCCGCCTGCCAGGCGTCGAATCGCGCGCGCTCCTGCGGGGTGAGGAGCGTGGTTCCGGGGGGGGCGGTGGCAGTGGGGGTGTGATCAGTGTCGGGTCGACCGGTGGTGGTTGGCCGAACGTGCCGGTGAAGAATCCGGCGAGGCTCATGTTCGCGGTGGAGGCCAGGGCCACCGGGACGGGGACGATCGGAACGGGGACGGGGAGGACCGGCGGCAGGCCGGGCAACCCGGGGGCAGCGCCTCCGCCTTGGGGGAGGACGACCCGTGCACGGGTGCTGTCGAGAATGGGCGGGAGATCGCCCAGGACCCTTATGGCGGGGTCGGACAACACCGCGTTCTTGAGGTCGTCGTCCCCGCCGAACACGCGGGGCGGGAAGTGGAAGTCGTTCTGGTCCCTTTTCACGTGGGCGGCGTAGTTGTCGCAGGCCTGGGCGATCTGTCGGCAGGCCGCGGCCAGGTTCGCGGCCGGAGTGGCGCAGTCGGTGGGTACGTTCGGCGCGTGCTGGTAGCCGACGAACAGCTTGAAGTAGGCGTCGAAGCCTTCCATGGCGGTGCCGCGGCACTCGGCGAGCATCGTCCGGGCGCCTTCCTGCGCGTCGGCCAGGACTCGGTCGACGAGTCCCGCCGCGGAGCGCCAGTTGCCGCCGGCGGCGGAGAGTTTCCCGCGGTTGCCCTTGGACGGGTTGACGACCTTCTCGAAGGATCCCTGTTCGTCGACGATGTGCGGCAGATCCCGGCCGCGGGCGGTCGAGTTGCACGGGTCGTTGGCGGGCCCGCGCATCATGTCGATGCTGGTGTTCACGGAGTTGGCCTGCAGCATCGACGCCGCGACGGCGTCCTCGGTGGCCAGGTAGTTCGCCGCCGTGCGCATCACCGTCGCCGAGGTCTCCCCCATCACCGCCGCTGCGAATCCGATCTGGTCGACCGTCGCGCGCGCCGCCGGTTGGTACACCTCCGCGAACGCGTTGCCCGCACCGTCGTCCCCGGCCATCCCCGCGGAGCCGCCGAGGTCGTTCGCGAGACCGTTCGCGATCAGGTCGATCCGCTCCCGTAACAGGGAGAACCCCCGCGCGGTCACCATCAGCCGTTCCAGACTCGCCTCGAACCCCTCGGTCATACCGCCCCCCGGCGTCAACAGAGTGTGATCGACACCGAACCTACCGCGAGTTCGAAGAGTTGCTGGCGTCGCGGAGACGACCTGCCTCCCGGCATGGCCGGAACGGCACGGAGCCTCGGCTGCTCTTCGGGAGAAATCCGGTGTCCGGAGATTCGGGAACGGGTTTGGAGGGCGTGGTATCGCCGCTATCCGTTGTTGCAGCGCCGTGCATGCGGATCTCATCCGGGAGAGCGTCGGCAACGAGTTCGGCGCCACGGGCATCGTGGCGGAAGCGGGGCGCCCACCGCATCGCGAGCGGCGCGCAGTACCCGGTCTGGACCGGGCGCTGGATACCTGGTTCTGCACGAACCCGCGACCGACACTGCGGAATCCGGTCGGCGTCACACGAGAATCCCCACCGCAGGTACGGACGCGGTCAGTCGTCGCCCCGCACAGAGAAGAGTGCAGCGCGCCATGCCTCCACACTCGAACCTCCAGCGGCGCGAGCCGGCGCAGGGCATGTACGTCGCTACCGTCAGACTCGATCGTGTCGGGGCTCGCATGTCGACAAGGCGTGTCGCAGTAGACCTTCGGGCGCCGGGCCCGCCCTCTTGGTCGAACCACGCGCCGCAGTACGCGCAACGCCTCACGTCCACAGACGCGTTCACGCCCACCCCCTTGCTCCCACACTGTCCCTCCGCGCCCGGTCATGACCACGATCCGCAGCCGGTGGCTTCGGCCACAGAAGAGAATGGCCCGCCCCTCGGGCGCCGTTGAGGAGCGGGCAACACGCGATCAGTGGCGGCGCACCCGCACGAAACCGATCGACGACTTCGCCGCCACCGCGGCCATCGCCATCAAAAGTGCCCCTCGGCTCGGGTCGAGGGCACCCTCGCCCGAGATCACCCACGGCGCGACGACCACGGACACCACACCACTGAAATGCAGCCTGACACTCCAGACCTCGGCCGCTCGGGTTCCCGGGGTTCGGCCCATGGAATGGTAGGTTCGTAGGTCATCGAGGACCGGCGGAAAGCCCCTCGAAACAAACGGTCGAGCACGTTGATCCACCTCGATCGGATACGGCCCTGGGGATGGCGTGAAAGGCCACCCCGGGGCCACTTCTTGTGTGACTGGGCCGACGCTACCGCCCTGATTCGCAATACGCTCGACCCGCTTCGGAACCGCAAATGCAGGTGCGATGGAAAATCCCGGTGGGCCGTCCGAGTGACCACGATCCTCTTCGAATCAAGCCTACGAGTCGAAGATGATCCGAATGAAAACGCTCAGCACCGATCCCGTGATTGACAATATTGATCGCCACGGGTGTTGAAATCGTTGCTTCGTCATCGAATGCCGCACAACCGAATTCCGAACAGGACGACGAAAATCTTCACTCGATCGGATGACCGGCATCGGGTTCGACAACGCCGTTCGGCCCTGCGACCTTCGATATATGTGCGGTGCGCCGCCCGACGGAGGGACTCGAGTTGGCTGCCCAGTCCTCCCTAGCGATCGGTCGAGGTGCGGGCAGACCCCATCATGTTGCCCCGTCGTCCGCAGAGGCAGCGCAGTGGCCGCCGCGGTCGGGTCGCCAGCGGTAGCGTGCTGCGGGCTCAACGAAGCAACGCAGACCGTCGATGCCTCGAAGCCGCCATCACTGCGGTCGCCGAACTCGTGCCCGGCCAGGAGGAGTGTCAGTCGATCCCGGGGTTGTGAACGCGGCCGTATTCCTATCCGAGGCGCTTGCGTATCGCGAGGGCTACACGGTCCATCTCTGCGGCCGACACTCGCTCGGTCTCGGTCGGGTGCAACAGGGCGAACGCCTTGGGGCCGCGCAACTCGGGAGCCAGATCCGCCATCCTGGGAACCAGGTGGAAGTGGACGTGCTCGAATCCCGGCTTCTCGGCGAATTGCGCCACGTAGGTTTTGGCGCAGCCGGTCGTCTCGTGCAGTGCCCGTGACAGGCGGACCTGCCACAGACCCAAACCGACGGCTTCGTCATCGGTCAGGTTCGCGATCGAGGTCACATGCCGCCGAGGGAGTAGGACCAGCCAACCCGGCAGACTCGTGCCGACCGAGTGCGTCACCCTCCACAGCACGTCGGAGGCGATCCGCTCGCGAGGCGGGAGGGTGTCGTACGAGGCGTCCTGCCGGCAGAAGAGGCAGTCCTCGGAGGGTGTCGTCATGTCCGTGAGTGTAGGGGCCGCGTGAAACCGCGCGGTGGGAAGTCCCGGTCCTGACCAGGCTGTTGGGATGTTGCATCTCGTCGTACGACTCGCCGATCCTGCCGAGCGACAGCACGGCCACCTCACAAGTGAGCAGTGTGCGGTGGCCGGGGCCACCTCCGCGGATATCGCGGACCTGCTCGCCGCCGGACTCCTCGAACCAGTCATCGAGGACGCGGTGTTACGAATACGGGCCGGCGGCCGTCTCCCCTTCCCGACCCTGTACGCGCGATGGCTGAGGAGCCCCGCGTTTTCCGGACAGGATAATTGCTGTCTTTGCTATGCCACGAGTTTCAATTCCCGCTTGGGATGCAGGACTTCGTGGGGTGTGCGATAGCCGAGTCCCGAGTGGAGGCGTCGGCGATTGTAGAAGCCCTCGATGTATCGGACGACTTCGCCGCGTGCTTTCGCGTGTGTGGTGAAGACGTATCGGTGGAGCCATTCGTTCTTCAGGGCTCCGAAGAACGACTCGGCCATGGCGTTGTCCCAGCAGACGCCGGTGCGGCCGACGGATTGCCTCATTCGGTGTCCTGCGAGCACCGTCGCGAACTCTTCGGAGGTGTAGTTGCCGCCTCGATCGGAGTGAATGACGGCATCCGGTTCGATGCGTATCCGTTTCGCGGCCATGTCCAGGGCCGACGATATCAGGGAGGTCTTGAAGTGGTCGGCCACGGCCCAACCGACAACCGCTTTGCTGTGGCGGTCGATGACCGTGGCCAGGTAGAGAAATCCTTCCCACGTGGGGATGTAGGTGATGTCGCCGACGAGTTTGGTGCCGATCCGATCGGCCTCGAAGTCGCGTCGGATCAGGTCCGGGATCCGCGGGTGGCTTCCGTCGCCGAGTGTGGTCATCCGGCCGCCAGGGTCGCGGTTGGCAGGCCACCGGGCCCAGTTCGCGCATCAGGGTCCGCACCGACTCGGGCGATACGCGGCCTCGCCCGAGCGCGCCAGGACGGCGTGCACACGGCGATATCCGTACGTTTCGTGGTTCGCCGCGAAGATCTCGCGGATCATCGTCTTGAGGCGTGTTCGTCGGTCGGCGGTGGCGGAGACGGGTCGGTCGCGCCATTCGTAGAATCCGGATCGGGAGACCCCCAACCATCGGCACATGTCGGCGATGCGAAATTTGGCCTTCCCCGCTTCGACGAGCGCGTATCGCGCGCTCACCCCTGTTCGCGCGCGAAGAAGGCGGAGGTGCAGTCAACCCGTCAGCGCAACATCCCAGGTCATAGAGGATGTGGCGCATGGCAGGGTTGGGTCGTCCGGGTATGTCGGACACACAGAAGCGTGAGTTGTGGGACCGCTGGAAGGCCGGCGAGTCGATCAGCGAGATCTCACGGGCACTGGCCAGGCCGCCGGGGTCGATCTTCACGATCATCAAGTCCAACGGCGGCTACGTTCCACCGGTCCGGCAGCGGCGATCGGGGCAACTGAAGCTCGCCGAGCGGGAGTCGATCTCGCGGGGCCTTGCCCGGGGTGACTCGATCCGCTCGACAGCTCGCGTCCTGGGTCGCGCTGCCTCGACCGTCGGCCGGGAGATCGCCCGCAACAAGGGCCCCGCCCACTACCGGGCCGTGGATGCCGAGGACCGCGCCCGGGACCGCGCCCGGCGCCGACAGCCGTGCCGGCTCGCGACGAATGCACGGCTTCGAGACTTCGTGGCCGAGAAGCCGGCCGACGACTGGTCACCGGGGCGGATCTCCGGCCGTCTGGCCAAGGTCTGCGCTCCTGGATCGGAGATGCGGGTGAGCCACGAGACGATCTACAAGTCCCTGTTCGTCCAGGCCCGCGGCGTGCTTGCCAAGGAGCTCCGGAAGCATCCGAGGTCCGGCCGTCCGACGCGCCGAAACATCCACAACACGGTTACCGGGCAATGGCGTTCGCAGATCAAGGAAGCGGTCTCGATCAGCGAGCGGCCCGCCGAGGCGGACGATCGCGCGGTTCCGGGCCACCGGGAAGGCGACCTTCCCCTCGGCCGAGGCCTGACCCGGATCGCTACAGTCGTCGAACGCTCCACCCGCTTGACTGTCCTCGTCCGGCTCGACGGGCGGGACATGGCAACTGTCACCGCGAGGCTGTCCGCAAAGATGCCGGAGCTGCCCGCCGACCTCGGAAAGTCCCTCACCCGGGACCGCGGCATGGAACCGGCCGGCCACAAGGACGTCACCGCCGCGACCGGCCTGAGCGTGTACTTCGCCGACCCGCGAAGCCCCTGGGGGCGCGGCACGAACGAGAACACCAACCGCCTGCTGCGTCAGTACATGCCCAAGGGCACGAGCATGGAACACCTCACCCGGGGCGACCTCGACAAGATCGCATTGAAGCTGAACACACGTCCCCGGAAGACCCTCGACTTCGACACTCCGGCCGATAGGCTGGAGCCCCTGTTGCGTTGACGGGTTGACTGCACCGCGTCTTTCTTCGCGGCCGAGCTCGACCGGCCACACACACACTCGTAGCGTTCATCGACGAGCACCGGGACTGCTTCGGCGGAGTCGAGCCGATCTGCACCGTGCTCACCGCACACGGCTGCAGCATCCACCCGTCCACTTGCTACGCGTACAAGAAGCGCGGTGCCTCGGCGCGCTCCGTTCGCGATGCGGAGCTGACCGCCCTGATCCGGAACGTCCACGAAGGCAACTACGGCGTCTACGGCGTTCGCAAGGTATGGGCCGAGTCGAAGCGCCGCGGCCACACCGACGTCGCCCGATGCACCGTCGCCCGGCTGATGAAGGACGCCGGGCTCTCCGGCGCCGTCCGCGGCCGCAAGGTCCGCACGACCCAGGCGGACCCGAGCGCCACGCGAGCGTCGGACCTGTTGCGACGCGACTTCGTCCCGACGGCGCCCAACCGCGTGTGGGTACTCGAACACGTCGCCCACACACTCGGACTCACACGCCTCACGCCCGGCCCCGACCACCTCTTGCGGTCCTGGACCCGCCACCACACCCAACCCCGAAAACCCCGCGCCGGGGCCGATCCCCGACCGCCGGCAAACCGGGGGCAACCAGTGCCAATGGCATTCCCATCAGAACTGCACAAAATCTCAACGCATCCCACAACACCCGCGAAACCCACTACAAGTGCGAAAACCCCAGCTCAGACATACCGCCGGGCCATACCCGAACGCCCCACCCCACACCCGAAAACCAGGCCCGCCAACACCGCGCCCGGAACAACCATCCCGACACAACCACGAAACCCCAGCCCACACACCCCACCAAAACCCACCACCAACGACCACCCACAGCAGCCCGGGCACGCGTGTCGGACACCGCTCCCGACCGACGCCGCGCAACGCGGATCGCGATGCGCGGCGGCCGGGGCGGGATCAGGAATCGAGGAAGCGCAGCAACTCCGCGGTGACGAACCGGGGGTTCTCCTCGACGAGCCAGTGCCCCGCGTTCGGCACGTCCACCGCCCGCACGATGTTGGTCATGAGCGGGGCCGCGGTGCCCCGGGTCGCGTCGAGCTGCCCCTGGGCGGTCATGAGCAGGGTCGGAACACGAACGGGCGTTGCCGCCTTGGCATCGCGGACGTCCTGGTCCAGTGCGCGGTAGAGCTCGAAGCCGCCCGACAGGACCTCGGGCCGACGGTAGGTTCGGGCGTACTCGTCGATCTCGGCGTCGGTGAACGGGGATCGCTCCGAGGTGCCGCCGAACGCCGTTCCGCCGAACGAGACCTGGGGGTAGAACAGTGCCAGGTACTCGCGGACGTCGTCACCGACGACCGCCTCGGGGACCCGCCGCTGGGAGTGGAAGGCGATGTGCCAGCTCAGTGAGCGGTAGGTGGGCGCATCGATCGCGGGCCCGGGCAGCGGCAGGTCGAGGTAGCCCAGGCGTGCGGTGTCGGCGGGGAACCGGGCGGCGTACTGGAACGCCACCGCGGCGCCGAAGTCGTGCCCGACGACGCGGGCGTCGCGCAGTCCGAGCCGATCGGCGATCAGGGTGTGCACGTACCGCGCCAGGGTGGCCTTGTCGTAGCCGGTCGGGGAGCCGGAGCTGTCGCCGAGGCCGGGTAGGTCGACGGCGTAGACGGTGTGGTGCTCGGCGAGCGCCGGCATGACCGGCCACCAGCCGAACCAGGTCTGCGGCCAGCCGTGGATCAGCACCACCGGCGGACCGCTTCCGCCGGTCACGTAGTGCATCCGGACGCCGTCGACGTCGGCGAACTCGTGCCGGAACGTGCCCTTGAACCCCGGGGCGTCCCGGGTGGCGGCGGCGTAGGCGGGAACGTCGTCGTCGGCTTGCGTGCCGCACGCGACGGCACCGATCGTCAGGAGGAAGGCGAGCACGGCAGTCGCCGACGTCCTCACGAGTCGGGGAGCGTGGCCCGAGGAGGGCCGTGGCGCGGGGATCATGGATGGTCCTGTCCTGGAGACGATGGTGAGGTCGGCGTCCGGCCGCCGTCGGAACGCGCTCAGTCTTGCCAGGCCCACCACGACCTGGCACGGGATCTTGCCGTTCCGGCATGAAGATCGCGGACCTCGACAGCGCTCACCACGGCGCAGCACGTCGGACCGATTACCACACCGGACAGCGACACGGCCGTTCTTGGAACGGCCTGAGATCAATCGACGAGATCCCGTTTCGACCGTCGAAGCCGGGCGGGATCTTGGCATTTCCGGGTGTATTCGCGCCGGTATGCGGGTTCGGGCGGTGGCCGGTGGGGTTCCGGGGTGTGTGTCCTGGGGGTGTTGGCATGCCGAAGCGCCCCGTGGCCCGGGACGGTCGGGGCGCTCGGTTCGCGGTGCGGGGTTGGTCGTTCGGCTGGTTACTTGCAGGCGCCCGGCGGTGGTCGGGTGGTGTGGCCGAGCATCGGGAGCCGGCTCGCGAACAGGCGTGTCCAGGACCGGCGGGGCGAGCTTCCTGCCGGACGCAGCGCGGCGCCGGCGCCCTGGTCGAGGGTGAGCCGTGGCATCCGACGCATCGGCCGGTCGCGTGGCGGCGGCATCCGACCCACACGGCCGAGTACCCGGCCGAACGCGGCGACGGGCCCGGCTGGACGACGTGGGTCCGGACATGGTGCGTCGCGGGACGTCGATCGGGCGGTGGGTGCCTCGGCAGCGGTCCGGGTGGGACGGGCCGAACGCGGCGCAGCGCAAGCAGCTGGGGTGGCGCTCGGGCCGACGGCGCCCGGGTCGACTGCGCCCGCGATGGTCGACGCGGCGGCCGAGGCCGGGGCGGTGGTTTCCGTGCCGGACGGGCCTCGGCCGAAACGACGCGCGAGCAGGCGTGGGCGATCGCGGTGGGCGCGGCGGCGGCATACCGGGCCCGGGTCGGGCACCGGGAAGTACCGTGCAGGCATGTCGAGTCGGTGGTGGCGTTCGACGGATGGCCCGAGGACGTCGGGTCGAGGGTGTGGATCACCACCACCAGGAGCAGGCGGGCGAAGCTGTCGGCCTAGCGGATCGCGGTGCTCGACGCGCTCGACATGCGCTGGACGTGACGGATGTGTGGTCTGCGTCGGATCCGTGTGATCCGGCGGGCTGATCCGCATCGACCGTGCCTTGGGCGGGGACTCGGGGCAGCGCGGAGTGCGGGCGATCGCCTCGGAGTCGGTCCGCCCTGGCGGAACCCGGCGCGGCAGGGCGGTCCGCCGTGTCGGGGAACTGCGGCGCGGGTGGTCCGGTGAGCGGCAGCGACTACCTCGAGTTGCTGCCGGTGCGGTGGCAGGCGGTCGGCGAACGCGAGATCCGCATCGACCAATGTCCAGGACACGATCCCCGCCGTGGATGTCGAGGTCCGGGAGCATGTCGGCGACCGCGGAAGGCATCGACGCCGACGATGACGCCACCAGGTCCGGCGCGGGGCCGTCGTGGCCGCCGTCGTCCCACTCGGTCACCAACGCGGTGTTCCCCAGGACCGCCACACCGTTGTTCGGTGGGGTACGGGGGGCGCAGGTCGCCGGACGGGCCTCGTTGGTCGAGTGCGGCGCGTTCCCGGCACGGCTCGGCACATGCCAACGGTTCAAAGATGATCACCGGAGCGGAAGCCGCCCTGGACCCGAAACACGCACCGGGCCGGGGCACTCCCCCGCCTCGCCGCCTACCTCCGCCAACGCACCGCCGGCCGAATCGGCAGCCCCCTCCCGCCTGATCCGCCAAGCCGCCATCACCGCGATCGTGGACGGCACCGAACACATCACCAACCGGCCTCGACCGGGTCCGCCTCGACCACCACGCCGAAACCCCGCACCACCCCGGCACCACCACCGGGTCCCGCACACCCCGGCGGTAGACACACCCTGGCCCTGCAACCATGCAAAGCCCTGTGACCTGCACAAACACGGCCCGGGCCTTTAAACGCACAGGCCATGTGCAACACACCCGGGTGTTCTCGACGAAACCGCAATAATCCCAGGCCAGACCACACAACCCCAGCCTGGACGGCGCCGAAACGTTCTCATCCAACCTGGAGCAACACCCCAGCCCACACCACCACCCACACACCAACCACCACTGCGAAATCACACCCGCAGAAGTTCGCTGAGGGGTTGATCGAACTGTTCTCGTGTTGTCCTCGGACGTGGATGCGCTGCTGGTCTCAGACGTTTGGCCTGGTGGTGTTCCAGCCGTGTTCCAGGAGCTCGAAGGCGCTCTCGACGGCCGTTCGTGGATCGTCGCTCGCGCGGGCGAGGGCGGTGGTCTCGAGGGCGAAGTGGGCCAGTGCCCGGCAGGTGGGATTTCCTTGTGGTGCGCCGCTTGCCTCGGCGATGGCCTGGGTGAGCGCACTCTCGTGCCGCATCCACATGCGGTGGGCGTACTCGCTCAATGCCGGGGTTGAGCGGATGAGTTCGAGGAACTGTGCCATTTCCGCATCCTGGGAGAGGTGCGCGCCGGCCAGCACGTAGTTGATGCTGCCCCTGATGATCCCCGTCGTGATCGTCTCCACCATCGCGGGCAAGGTCATGTCCGCCACCGGCAAGTACAAGGTCTTCCCGGTCCTGGGCGCCGCCCTCCTCACCGTCGGCCTGGGGCTGCTCGCGACCATGGGGACCGGCGCGTCCCGAATCCAGACCTGCACGTACATGGTTCTCGTCGGTCTCGGGCTCGGACTCACCCAGCAGATGGCCGGTACCATCGCCCAAAACAGCGTCGCCCTGCGCGACATGGGCGCCGCCATGAGCTCGGTCACCCTCTTCCGCACCCTGGGCGGATCCCTCGGCGTCGCGGTCTACGGTTCCCTGTTCACCCGCGCCGTCCAGCCCCACGTGCCCGGCACCGACGGCACCGAGAGCGACGCGCACGCACCGGCTCACCTGCCCGCCGGGGCCAAGGACGCCTACCTGAACGCGATCACCAGCGCCAGCCACCAGATCTTCCTCACCGCGGCGATCCTGTGCGCGGCCGCGTTCATCGCGGCGCTGTACGTCATCGAAACGCCCCTCCGCAAGGCAGGACCACCCGCCGGCGCCCAGAAGGACGCCGTGACGGGCAAGGCACCGGCGGCAACCACCTGATCCGGCGCCGCGACATGTCGCTCGCCACCACTGCTGCCGGGCCTCGCGTCCCGCACCGGCGGCGAGCCGCACCAACTGCCGGGCCGCGCACACGACTCCGCGCGCCTCGCAGTCCTCACACAGCCCACACAGACCTCCAAGCCGCCCGGAGCATGTCGCGCCCCGCGCAATCAAGCCGATCCCAACGGCGGTTGTGGTGAACCTTGCCGAGTCGGGGCGTGCCCGCCTGCGGCTTCTGGTGGCATCCATGACCGCGCGAGTCCGACAGGTTCTGCCGGCGCGGATCGTTCTCGCTGCGGTCGACGGGCCGACCGACGCCGCGATCGCACGCCGGCCGCATCACATCGAGATCGGCATCCTTGAGGCGACCCCGTCCTCCTCCGTCCACGGGATTTCCCAGCGGAACCGAACATCCGTCCGGGATTCCGCAGAGCCACAGGCCACAGGCCGGACAAAGTCCAGTAGGACTGGAAACCCAGGTCACGCAGTCAAGATTCAAAGTCCCGGGCGTAGGCGACGGTGGGGGTGGCGTACCAGCCGGGACCGTCATTAAATGCCGCGACACCGGTCGTGGTGATCGGGGATGCTTCGCGTGATGACAAGAATCAACGACACACCTCCCGCGTGGGACGAACGCACTCAGCTCACCACGTTTCTCGACTACGTACGCGGCACCGCCCGCGCCAAGTGCGACGGCGTCTCCGAGGAGAACGCACGCAGGGCGCTGCTGCCGGGTTCCCCGCTGACGACCATGAGCGGACTGATCAACCACCTTCGCTGGGTCGAGTACTACTGGTTCCAGGTGGTCTTCCTCGGCGAGGAGGACCGGGGCCCGTGGACCGAGGAGGACCCCGACCGCGAGATGCGTATCGCCGTCGACTTCCCGCTCGCGCAGTTGCTCGACGAATACGCCGGACAGAGCGCCCGCTACCGCGAACTGGTCGCCGGGAACAGCCTGGACGAGCAGGCCCGGCGAGCCGTCCGCAACGGCGTCCACGTCGACCTGCGCTGGATCCTGCACCACCTCACCGAGGAGACGGCCCGCCACAACGGCCACTTGGACATCCTGCGCGAACTGCTCGACGGCACGACCGGCTCCTGACGCCCCCGGCGGCGGCGCCCACCCCTGCGCCCGCGCCGGGCCCGGCGGGCGATCCGAGAGGCGCGATCACCCACAGCGCGGAGCCGCCGATCGGCCGGTGACAACCTCGGGTCGTCACCGGCCGGCCGCGTCGGCGGCCGGGTTCCCGTGCAGGAGCTGGGCGGCCGGTTCCTCCGGCAAGATCAGCGCGTTCGCGTCCTGGGCGCCCAGCGCCGTGTCCACCGTCCATTGGATCGCCCGCACCCCGCGATGGCCGCCGCGTCCGTGCCCGATCAGCCCGCGCGTGAACCGGTTGTGGACGATCCCAGCCGCCCCGCGTCCTCATCTTCGCCTTCTACGCCGCCGTCGTGTCCTCCGCGTCGGCCATGGCCGTTCAACGCCCGAAGCCTCGGGAGTGACACCCGGCGGCACTCGCTCCGGTGACGTCCGCGCGGCGCCGACGGCGATCATCGCGTTTCCCGCCCAGTTGATCACCGGAGCGGCCGGGATCGGCACGAGACGGTGGTGGGCACGACGCACACGAGAGGCGACGGTCCCTTTCGGGACGCCGGTGTCTCGGCGCCCCGGGCGTGGGTGTGCCCCATTACCCCGGTTCGCCAGACGGCTTCGCGTTGCTGTACGGCTCGCGCACGGCCACGGCGCCGGCCGCGGCGCGACAGGTACGGCCGTCGCCGACCTCATGCCCGACCACGCCATCGTCGCAGAGGACGTCCCGGCGCCGGAACCGGAACGCATGTCGGCGGTCCGAACCATGGTCCCGGCTGTGGGATTCTCGGGTACTTTCGTCGTGGCGCGGGCCGATCGACCGCTGACGGATCCGGCGTCGATGCAAGGGTCGGGCTGCGTGCCCGAATGGTGGGCGCGAGACGGGGCTTGGCAGATCCTGCAGGCTTCGCTCGGGGGAGATCCCCGGTCTTCGATCGTGAGCGGGACGCAAGCCCCGGTTCTCGTTGCGCACGTGCTCCACAGCGACTTCGTGACTGTTCAAGCCGCCGGTCCGAGCGGCCTGTTCTGGCAATGTGCCTTGTCCCCCGTGATGGCGCGCGACTACGGCTTTCCCGAGAAGTGGATCGGCGATGCGGACACCGTATTCCGACAGGCCTGCCTGTGGGCCCGGGAGGCCGGCCTCCGGCCGGACCCGTCGGCGTTGAGAGCCGCTCTGGTGGCAGAGGGCGATCCACTGGCCGAGGCCCTGGTCTTCGACCTCACGCAGGCGTTGGGCTTCCGATTCGACGGCGGCACGCCCCTTGACCCATCGGTCACAGGCAGTTGAATCGTGCCCGCGCGAGGTCGACGAGGCCGGGCCGGGCGGTGGGTGGGTGACGACACCGATGCAAAGCCGCCGGCAGTGACAAGAGGCTTGTTTCCTCGGTGACGACAAGCTTGCTTTGTGAAGCACCGATCCCCAGCTCGGACTGCCCGACTGGGGACAACTTCGGTGCTTCTGCACGATCGTTTGCCCGTCAGGACGGCTGTTCGGCCGCCGCGATCCGGTCGGCGTACGTGCGGTGTGCCTTGCGGACGGCCGCTGTGGATCCGTCCCCGAGGAGTGCGGCGCATTGCCGGAGTGCGGCCCGGTGGAGGGTGATCGGGGCGGTGACGCGTAGCGAATAGCCGTGTCCGCAGCGGATGTTCCATGCCGCGTTCAGCGCGTCGCGGATCGCGTCGTCCGAGGTGTTCCACAGGTGTTCGGCGAGCAGGCCGGGCATGTCGATGGTGGTCGGCGGGTCGACGGGCGGCGCCTGCTCGGGCCGGTCCTGGTCCTGGGGCGGGACGTCGTGGGGGAGTTCGCACGCGCCGGCGCCATCCATGTCACCACGCACCGCACCATCCGTCCCGCCCTCGACAACGGCTTCGACCGCAGCGCGAATCGTGTCCTCCCGGATCACCCGCACGAACGGGAGGAACAGCAAGGCGCACACCGCCGCCGCGAGGGCGAAGACCACGCGCGGGCCGGAGGTCTGGGCCAGGACGCCGGCCAGGACGGCGCCCACCGGCATGCCGCCCCATCCGATCAGGCGGGCCGCGCTCGACACTCGGCCCAGCAGTTCGTCCGGGATCAGTCGGTGCCGCAGGGTCACCACCGTCACGTTCCACAGGCCGCTGCCGAACCCGCCCACGAACGTGGTGATGCCGATGATCCACACCCGGTCGGTGAGTGCCGGGGCGCCGAGCATGAGCACGCTTGTGATCACGTCGACGACCAGCGTGTCGCGTGCTCCCAGGGTTCGCTGCACCCAACCGGCGGCAAGCGAGCCGAGGACGCCGCCGAGCGCGAGCGTGGTCAGGAGCAGGCCGTATTCGGCGCCGCTCAGGCCCATCGGCCCGGGGGCGACCGCGTACAGCACGAGGACCGCGCTCCACGCGCTCCACGCTCCGGCCATCACGCAGACCATCACGGCCAGGTTCCGGAGCAGCGGGTGGCGGCGCAGGAACGTCAGCCCTTCGGTGAGCTCGGCGCGCCACGAGGCCCGATCGGGTGGGCTCGGCTGCGGCCGAGGGGTGGCCGGGCGGGGAATGGCCGGCCGTGGGGCGTATCGGCCCCGGACCAGCAGCAGCAGTGCCCCCGCCGCGGCCAGGTACACACCCGCCGTTCCCAGCACGGCGGTCACCGTGCCGGCCGCGACCAGCAGGCCGCCGAGGGGCGGGCCCACGAACTCGTTGAGCGCCGAACGGGTGCTTTCCATACGGGAGTTGGCGGCGCCCAGGCGATCCTTCGGTACCACGGCGGGCAGCATCGCCGAACTGGCGAGGTCGCCCACGAGTTCGGCGGTCCCGAGCAGGAAGGCCATCGTGTAGATCATCGCGAGTGGGGCCACGTCGCCGGCCAGGGCGAGTGCCAGCAGGCCCAGGGCGGCGACCCGCAACAGGTGTGCGACGCGGACCAGTCGGCCGCGCTCGACCCGGTCGACGAGGACGCCGACGGCAAGCGTGCACAGCACGTAGGGCATGGTCTGTGCCCAGGTCACCCCGGCCACCAGCCCGGGTTCGGACGTCAGGGTGAGCGCGATCAGCGGGAGTGTGATCACGACCAGGCCGTCCGCCAGGTTGCTCAGGGCGTAGGCCGTCCACAGGCCGACGAACTCGCCTCGTCGCTCCCTCATCCCATTCGCTCCACATGCCATACGCCTCTCACACCACTCGCCCCTCGCACCGTCGCTCCCGCGTCTCGGCCGCATGCGACGACCGCCTCCGACGCTCCGGGGGCGGTCGTCGTCGTCCGGCTGTCGCCGGCATTTCGTGGGCGCTTTCAGCAGAGCAACGCGCACGTGGCGCGGGTGAACGTCCCCGTGCCGTGGCCGCGCACGGTGTGTGCGAAGGCGGCCCTGGGGTTGGCCGGGGCCGGTACGCCGGCGTGTTCGGTGAGGCCGAGCGGGGCGAGGACGGCGCGCGTCTGCTCGCCGACGCAGTGGACTCCCCGGTTGGCCAGAATCGTGTCGGCGATCCGTCCGCCGAGCCCGTCGAGAGCTTCGCCGGTCCAGGTCGAGATCGTGTACTCGTCCGTTCCGGTCCGCTCGAACAAGCGGACGTCGGCGGCCCCTTCGCTCTCCACGAGGAGGGCGAAGATCCGGCGGCTCGACAGGTCCATGTCCAAGGTGTCCATCTTGGCCAGGATCGCTTCGGGATCGCCGTAGAGCTCGTGCACCTCGGGCGTCCACGCGTAGCGGTTACAGCGCGAGGGTGAGATCGCCCGTGCGGCTTCTTCGGTTTGCGCTGTCTCGTGCATCGATGTGGTCAAGTGACCCCCGATCGTCAGGCGACGAGCAGTGAGCCCGGCGCCGGTGGACAGAGCTCGCGCATGCCATGTTCGTGTGGGAGCGGGCCGACCGGAACTCCAAATCCGGTCAATCACCTACAGCCGGACGAACGAGGCGGTCGTGCGCGGTACGGCTCCTGCGGCGTTACGGCTCCTGCGGCGTTCGGGTCGCCCGGCGTCTGGACGTGTGGCGTTTCGAGGGTGCGGCGACCGCTCATCGGCGGACAGGGTTCGACCGGGTCGGTAACGATCTCCGCGACCGGCTCACGCCCCTGGCTCCGACCCTGCTCTTGTCCGTCCTCCGGCCGTCGGTCCGGCAACTGCCCTGCGCCGCAGTCCCTTTGCCGTCAGGGTCGGACGGACGGGCGGGCCGTCGGCGTCCAGCGCGTGCCGCGGGACCGGCACCGGGTAGGCCGGGAGCTGGTCCATGCGCGTCGGATCCGCGTTCGACAGGTGGTGGTGGCGGGCCGGGTCGCCCGTGTGGATCCACGTCTCGAACGCTCGGTCGGCGAACGCCCGGACGCGGGTCGGGCAGACGCCGGGCGCGGTCACTCGTTCGCCTCCGCGTGCGGCCTCGCCCGCCGCGTCCGGGGTGCCGTGGGCCCGGTCGCGCCGGATCGCCCGCACCCGGGCCATGGACAGGCCCTCCAGCCGGGTCGCCACCTCGACGGTGAGGGTGCCGTCCGGGTCGCCGAGGCCCACGAGCGGCGCGAGCTCCTTCTCCCCGAGCGTCTCGGATCCGGCGTCCCCGGCGTCCCTGCCCCGCCCGGCAACGCCGCCCGAGCGCCCAACGGGCCACTCACCACGCCATCGGTCGCGATCAGGTGTGCCGGCAGGTCCGCGAGGTTCCAGCCGTGGCCGGCCGTGTCGCCGATCGTGGGTCGGGTGAAGCTTGCGGCGTCCGCGCACAGCGCGTCCACCGGGGGTCCGGCGCAAAGACCGCCGCGAAGCACTCCGCGTGGTCGGCCACGCGCGGCGCGGGAGCCCGTGCCGGCGGCGCCGCGTGCGGGGCTCGGGGCCGCAAGTCCGGCCCCGGGACGCGCTTTTCGGGCACCCGGGCTCCGAGCAGCGCGGCCACGTCGGCGTGCGCCGCCTCGGAGCCGTTGGTCGTCGCCGGGCCTCCGTGTCCGTTTCGGGTTCGTCGGCGAGCACTCTCGCCGGACGTCGAAGGCCGCTGCGCATCCGGGACTTCACCGTCCCTCCGGCGCTCCCGGTTGTGCCACGACCTGTCGGGTTCCGCTTCGGCCACGGTGGCGATCACGCCGAACGGCTCGTGCCGAGGGCATGCGGGCAGCCCAGCGAACCTTCATGCCGCGATCTGCGGGAGGCCGCGGCTTCTACCGGGTGTCGGTCGTCTCGGCGAACTCGACGCGTCCGGTGTCGTCGATCGCGAGCAGGCGTCCGGTCCGGTGCGGGGGTAGCGGGCCCGTGCCGGGAAGTCCGGTTCGACCAGGAGTCGTACTTCGGAGGAGAGCGCGGCTACGCGGTCGCCGGGCACAGCCATACGCGGGGTACCTGTCCCTTGCCGACTACGTCCCGGACTCGACGTGCGGGACCACGTTCCCATCGGTGGCCGGCTCGAAGTGGAAACGGACGGCCTCCTCGTCCCGGAAGCACGAACCCAGCGCGTCACCGGCCCACCGTGCCGAAGGGCTCGTCGTGCCGGTGCCGGCCGGCGGTGCCGTCGTCGTGGATGTGCGGCATGAATGACGTACCGAATACGCGTCTCATCGGTGGTGGGTTGCCCGCCGAAGGTCCCACCGCGTTCACCCCGAAGCCCGGGTCGGTATTGCGCAGGGCGTGGCAGCCGGTTACGCGCCGCGCACGGGGCGGGCGACCCGCGCAAGAGGGACACTGGAGGAGTAGCGGCACCGTGCCCGGCGCCGCCGGGCACGGGTGGGCCGCAGGAGGTTTTCATGCCTGACACCGAGGTGCGCGGCGAGCACCGGCTTCACGACGACCACCACGGAATGCACTCGCCCCCGCGCGCGATGGTACGGGGAAGCGACATGCGCCCGTCCGACGAAGACGCCACATCGGAGCAGACCGCCCACGCCTACGAGACGTCGCAGGCCGAGGGTGACCGCGCCGAGGACGAAGACGACTGACCATTGGAATCGGCGGGCCCGGCCGAATCGGCAGCAGGCCGAAGCACGGCCTTCGGGAGAGCCTGCGCGGCCGGGAGACCGGTGTGCTTGGCCGGGCCTTGCGCGCGTGCGAAGTCGATCAACCACAGCAGGTCGATCAACCACAGCAGTCACAGCAGGTCGATCAACCACAGCCGGGTCCCGGAGACGACGCCCCCTCGGAAACGACTTGGAACCACCAACGGAATGACCTTCAAGCCTCGTTGGAGCTGCACGGTGGGTAGCGACTGCGTGCGAGGATGCTGCCGTGCTGGATGAGATCGACGCGGTGGACTGGGCTTCCATACCGGGCCCTCCCAACTGGTATGACCCGGATCGTGCCGTCCGTGGTCTACATGACCTGGCCGAGGCAACGAACCTGGTACAGGCGGCGGGGGCCGGCTCGTGCCTCGCCAACGGTGGGATTGTTCATGGTCACAGTGCCGCCGTGTTCCCAGCGGCCGTGGTTGCGGCTCCACTGCTTCTGGACATCGCCCAGCAGGGTCATCCGAGGGCAAGGGACACCGCGTTGGGGCTGCTTGACGAGGCCCTGTCGTGCTATCCGCATGCCGGGTACACGCGGGTAGTAGCTGCCGACGGCACCGCGGTCCCCATCTGCTGTGCCATCGCCCACCATCTGCGAGCCCGCACCGATTTCCTTGTCGGGCTGGGCAAGAGGGGCCGGTCGTTGCCGGCCGACGCGGGCACGCACTGGCGCTTCGAGATTCGCGAGTGCGTGGCCGACGGCGGTGACACGGCGGCCTTCGGCATCTTGGCCGGCTGTCTCCCCGGCGGCGTGCATGCGGCGGAAATGCATCTCGCCGGCGCCATTACCGTGCTGAGCGAACTCACCCTCGAATACCCGCCCGAGGAAGGCTCTCACGAAGCATGCCTGCGGGTGATCGCCCGGGATCCGGGCGAACTGCCGCCAGGTGCCCTGTTGTTTCCGGCGGAGTGCGGGGATCGCGTGCACTGACTCGCTCCAGTGCTTCAACGATCTTTTGGTGCAGGGACCGGCCGCTGCAGTGCCGTGGCAAGACGCCGCCGGCAGATCAGGGCGCATCCGAGGGTGCGGAAGGCTTCGTGGATGTCGTCGCGGATCTCCCAGCGGATCCGCAGGCGGCGGAACCAGTGCGGGTGGGCGAAGGCGCGCTCGACGACCCGGCGTTGGGTGCCTGGCCCGGAGCCATGCTCGGTGCCACGTCGTGCGATCACGCGCTTCACGCCGAGGTCCCGAACAAGGCGGCGGTACTTGTCGTGGTCGTTAGCCGCGGTCGGCGAGAACGAGGTCCGGGCGGCGCCGGGGGCGGCCGTACTCGCCGCGTGCCGGCGGCGCCGCTTCGAGTCCTCCGCCGGTTCGTGGAGCGGCCTTCGCAGCGCGTTTTCCAGGAGAGTGTCCGTGCCCTCGGCCGGCTCCATGTGGCCGGTTGCTGCGACCGTTCGGATCACATCTCACCGGTACGCCTGTTCCCGCTGAGCGACCCGTGTCCCACCGCGTCTGCTCGGAGGGACGGGGCAACCTGCGCGCTCGCTCAGAGCACGGCGGCGAGGAAGCCCACGGCGTAGGCGGCGCCGAACATGAGGGGAACCCACTGTTCCACGCGGGTGAGCGGCAGGTACCGGCGCCATTCGCGGCCCTCGCCCAGAGCGCCCCATTCCGCGTCTGAATACGCAAAGGCCGGCAGCCTGCGTTCCAGCGCCCCGATCACCGCGTATTTGACGCCGTTGAGCTGACGATAGGAGCGCATGATGACGAACCAGGTCAGGCACTGCGTCAGCAGAATCATCAGCCCTGCCGTCGGGACCCACACCGAGGAACCACGCCAAGTCTCCTTGTCCCCAGTGACGAGGCCGGCGACGACCGTGGTGTTGAGCGCCAGGAAGAAGGTGTTGGTGAGATTTCGTCGGGAGCTGACCCGGTCGGCCATCTCGACGCACAGTTTGTACTGCTCCAGGATCGCGCCCTGGTACTGGTCCTTCGCGGACGAGTAGTCCGCCGGGCTCACATGATCGTTCCAGAGCGCGTCGTCCATGCCGGCCATAGCTCGCCAATCGGGGTGAAGGTGATGAGGCGGTTCAGCGGGAAGTCCCGGCTCTGTCGGGCCCGCCATCGTTCCGTCCCGCCTCCCGGCGTGAGTGCTTCGGACGGGAGGGCGGGAATGCCGGCAGGTGGGCAGGGGCGACCACGTGCCGGGTGTCCGGCTCGGTGTTCGGACGTTCACGAGGTTCCGGAACGGGGCGACCGACAGCATTCGGCGCGTGCGCCGTCGGTCGGCCCGCTCGTGGTGTCCTGCAAGCCGTCGGATGGTGGGCAGGTGGCTCGGGCACCGGAAGTGGATCGGAGGATTACAGGGTCGACAGCTGCGGTTCGCCGGATCCGGCTCGCCAAACGTGGTGCAGCGCGGTAAGTCCTCGGGTCGCTTCCGTCGGTTCGCGCTCCTGGGGACGACAGGGCAGGGGGGCTTCCGGGCCCCTGGGGATGGTTCTCCGCTCAGACCGTTCGGGTCTGCCATGCGGTGATCCGCCTGATGATGACGATGATCAGCACGCCGGCCACCAGGAAGAGCCCCGTGAGGAGGGTACTCACGTTCGCGTTGACCAGCACGTCGTGCTCGGTGTTCATCTCCTTCTCCGAGGCCGTTCGCCATTGGATCGGCCTTACGAGGCCGGCGAGCAGGAACGAGGCCCACCAGACGTTGACGAGGGCCAGGGGAACAGGCCGTCGGGGGGCGCTGGTCCGCCAAACGTCCGACACGATCTGGTGCGGGTACCACAGGTTGATCACCGGGGTGAACCAGGAAGCGATCACCCAAATGCGGGTCCGGCGATGCGCGTCGGCACCGCTCGTCGACTCGGCGTTGACCCGCGCCCGCCACAGCCAGGCAACGAATGCCACGCCGGCCGCCGCGCCCACCAGGAACATCAACGAGAATGACGACGCCGCCGTCGCCAGGGCACCGGAGTCGACGGCCTCGAGGTCCTCGTCCGTCGCCATCCCGGCCAGGTAGTCGTGGACGACGAAGTATTCGCGCCAGTTGTGTGCCGAGACCAGTACCTCACGCGCGAGCACCAACAGGATGAGTATCGTCGCGACGTCGGCCGGGCCGGCCGGCGACCTGCGCCGTTCCGCGCCGGTCCGGCCGGCGGGCGTGCCCTGTTGTGAAGTGTCCATGGATCCCCCAAGAGATTCTGATCTTCGAAGTGGATTGGGGCTCACGGTTCGGCCCCGGCCGCAGGGAGCTACCAGACGCCGGCGAGTTGCAGCGCCCGGTACGGCAGGGCCAGGGCGGCAAGCACCAGGGTCCCTTTGCCCAGCGTGACCAACATGCCGCCGTCGGCCCGTGTGACGACGAATCGTTTGCGGACTCCCACGTACGCCAGTGCGGCCTTCATGACACGGGCCGCGCGACGTGCGGGCGAGAGCCCCGACAAGGACGCCAGGGCCCGGCCGGCACGGCCCACAAGACCGCGTCGCGGGGTCGTGGTGCCGGGAGCAGGCTCCACCGGGCATACGTGCGGCACCCACCCGGGGCCGAACGTGATGGCGGCGGAAATCCAGGGGCCGTCCGAGCACAGCTCCTCCAGCCGAGGCGGCACCGGCAGGCGCTCGTCCAGGAGTTCGGCCACGTCTGCCAACCGGTCCGGCGTCAACAGGAGCAGTTTGCGGGCCGGTTGGGTGGCGAGGGCCTGGTCGAGCTCCCACCAAAGCCCCTCGCCCACGCCCAAACGGAACACGATGAGCCGGGACAGTTCCATCAGGCGCAGGATCGTCGGTTGCCAGTCGTCGAGAGGTAGGTAGAACCGCGCCGCCCCCAGCTGCGGCAGCGGTTCCCCGGGCCTGCCCACCGCGATCACGGGGCCGAAGGCACCCAACACACTCGCGAGTTGTTCCTCCCGCGAATGAATATTGAGGGGCGCCATGTCGTCGACCTGTGCCGAAGCGTGGTCGGCGGCGAAGCTGCGCAGGTAGAGCACGGGTGCGCGGCCGTCGGCCAGCAGGGCGCGGGCCGCGTCGCGCGCCGAGCGCGGGCGGGAGTAGCGCAGTATCAGGAAGCCGGCCCCGAGCGCGGCCAACCCGGTGGGCAGTAGGAGCACTTGGGTCATCACAGGCATCGTGTAGCCCTGTCGCTGGGCCGTGTTCGCGACGAAGCAACCCGCCGCGAACAGGGCGTACCCGGCTCCGCCGGCCGCCAGGAACGTCGGTCGCCGCCACCGTGGCTGTCGTGGGGCGAACCGGTCGACCAACTCGACGAGTTCCGCGGTGCTCGTCGGGCGACGACGCTGCAGCCGCAGCGCCGGCACGACGAACACCCCGGCGGCCACCGCCCACCACAGCGCGACCGAGCCGGACGAGCCGAGGTCCCGGTGGGCTCGCAGGTCCATTCCTGCGGTGATCGTCAAGTGCAGCGCGATGTAGGCGGTGACAACCGCGGTCGCCGTCGTCAGCCGAGCGGGCACCGATTGGCCGGAGGTCATGTGGTCCTCGTTTGGGGGCGGGTCGCGTGACGGGCGGGTGGTGCCCGGCCGGCACGCGACCGGGGGTCAATTCGTGGCGGTGAACAAGATTTCGAGGCGGGTGATGTAGTCGGCGAGTGCTGGGGCCCAGCAGCCGTAGTTGTGGCCGCCGTTGCAGGTGGGTGCCAGCGTCGATCCGTTGCCGTAGTCGACGAGGCGGCTGGGGATTCCGAGTCGGTCCAGGCGGGCCTTGACGGTGCCGGCGGCGATCGCGGTGAAGTGATCGATGGGCAGCTGGTTGCCGCTGTAGAGCGTGATCTCGGCTCCGGCGAGCTTGGCCAGGTTGGTCGGGGCGGCCGGGTCGACCGCCTTCCAGATGCGATCCGCGTTGAAGATCGGATAGGGGGAACCGAAGACCGCGTCGCTGTCCACGGTGGGCCCGTACCTGGTGCACTTGCCGGTGCCCGCCGGGCTGGAGGTACTCACGGCGCACCACGCCCCGGTGAGGTTGAGTTCCGTGGCCACGACTGCTCCGCGGATCTCCGTCATGCCGAAGTCGACGCCGCCGGACAGGGAAGCGACATGGCCGAAGAGGTCTGGACGGGTCTGGGCGTAGTGCAGTGCGCCGGAACCACCCATCGACAGGCCGACGACCGCTCGGTGGGCCCGGTCGGCGATGGTGCGCAGATTGGCGTCGATGAAGGGGACGAGCTGTGTGAGGTGGAACGTCTCCCAGTTCGCCGCGCCCACGACGGTGTGCTGCATGACCCAGTCGGCGTACCAGCCCTTGAGGCCGCCGTCCGGCACCACCGTGATCATCGAATCCGAGTGCAGCGCGGGAGCGGCTGCGGCGTCGTTCACGGTGCCGCCCCCGCCGTGCAGGAAGTACGCCACGGGCCATCGTTTGCCGGGGTCGGCCGCGTAGCCGCCGGGGAGGAGGATACGGATCTTGTGCGGGCCGGACACCTGTGGGGTGGTCACGGTGATCGTGAAGTCGGTGCCGGTGTGCACTTCGGGGGCGCCGACCCGGGTCAGGCCGAAGCTGTCGGACAAGGTCGGAGGGGCGGGCTCCGCGGCAGGCGCGGGCGGCATCGTGAGCAAGGCGAGCGCCGTGGCCGCAGCAACGACGGTTGCCCTTTTCGCGTGCCTTCGCCAGGTCGGCAGTACTTCCATCGGGTGTCCTTTCGGAGAACGGGTGGGCCGGGGGCAGGGTGATGCGCGCCCTAGAGCGCGCAGAAGGCGTCCGATGCGGCCTTGGCGGTGTCGAGTTGGCCCCGGGTGTTGCCGGCCATGTGGTGCTCGTTGTTCGCTTGCGTCACCTGCTTGCTGCCGTCGTCGCTGGTCAGCCAGTTGCTGAAGTAGCCGAGTACCGCGCCGTTGTGTCCCCAGGCCCACTGTCCGCAGGGCAGTTGCAGGTGCTGAATGCCCAGCCCGTAGGTGACGGTGCCGGAGCTGTTCACGGGCACGGTGGTCTTGAGTTCGGCCAGTTGCGCGGGCGCCAGGAGTCGTCCGGTCAGCAGTGCCCGGGTGAATGTGGCCAGGTCGTCCAGGGTCGACACCATGGCACCGGCACCGGCGTAGACCTGCACGTTGGAGACCGTGACGTCGAAGGTGAGGAAACCGACCAGCGGGTGGAGGTATCCGTGAAGGTGGTTGCCGTACAGCGCGGGGTCGGCGGTGGGGAAGTCGGTGTCGTGCAGGTCGAGCGGTTCGATGATGCGCTGCCGGATCTGGGTGGCCGCGTCGGTGCCGGTGACGGCCTTGATCACCATGCCCGCCAGCACGTAGTTGGTGTTGGCGTAGGCGAACTTCTCGCCCGGTGCGGAGTTCGGCGCGCGCCGCGACAGTGCGATGTCCACCAGCGTCTGGGGTGCCCAGGTCTGCCGCGGGTCGAGGTTGACGACGTAGGGGCCGGAGACCTGCAGAGTGTCCGCGTATTCGGGCAGGCCCGAGGTGTGGTTGAGCAGTTGACGGATGGTGATCCTCGCCCCGTCGTAGCCGTTGGCGTCGACCGCTCCCGGCAGCCACCGGGCGACGTTGTCGTCGAGGGACAGTCGCTGCTCGCCCTCGAGTTGCAGCAGTACGGCGGCAGTGAAGGCCTTGGTGTTGCTGCCGATCCGGAATCGCGCCTTCGGGTCGGCGGGCGTGTTGGTGGAACGATCGCCGACACCAGCCTGCACGTACCGGGCGGTGTCGTCGTGGCGAACCATGCCGATCGCGCCGGGGTATCCGTTGGTGACGCCCTGTCGGGCGCCGGCCTGCAGGATGTCACCCGGGGTCTGGATGGTGGCGTCGGCCGGGCCGGCACCGACGAGGACGAGGCAGGCCACGAAGGCGACCGGCAACGACCATCGCCGACGCCTGGACGCCGGCGTGGGCCGTCCGGTCGCGCCGCGGACACTCGGGCCCGCCGTATCTGTCGGGATGTGGACCGAGGGAACGTCGAGAATGTTCAATCTGTTTCACTCCGATGTCGTCTGGGCAGTCGAAAGTTCGGTCCTTCGACCGCCTGTGGATCGCCGGGCGGGCAGGATCGTGGCCTCGAACGAACGGGCCGGCCCGCCGGCCGGGCGCGAACGAAGGGGTCCCGCTAGCGGTTGAACACGGCCACGAGGAACAGCAGCAGGACGACGAGTCCCACCACCTGAGCGCATCCCATGCCGTTCGGGTTTTTCCCGTTGGCCTCCACCTGGCCACCGGGGACAATTCCGGGGTGCCTGTGGGCGTAGTGCTCGATCTGCTGCTGCGCGCCCTGGGACTCGGTGAGCCAGGACGTCTTGAAACCGCACTCGCCGCACCAGTAGCGGTACGCCATCTCGGCTCCTCGTCTGTCATCGGAACAAGCGTGCGAGCGGGGGGTGTTCGGCCTCGACGCACTGCCGCGCCGGAGTGTCGGCAGGGCTCTGCGAGGTACCCCCGGTCGGTCGGGCGGCCCGGACGACCTCGTTGTCGATCGGCCGTGGCGCCCGCCGTTCGCGGCCCCACGGGCTGTGTCGGCGTGACCACCGGGCACTTCCGATCGTGGCGTTCGCGCTGCTCAGGGGACAGGTCATCGCACCGGCCACATATGGCCGGTCGTCACGGTAGGCTCGCCGGCGACCGCGCTCGGTGGTGGAGGAGTGTCGAAGTGACGGACGAACTCGGCACGCTGCTGCGCCGATTACGAACACAGGCGGGGATGACGCAGGAACAGGCCGCGGAGCGGTCCGGGGTGAGTGTGCGCACCATCCGCAGGCTGGAGACCGGCAGGTCCAGGGATCATCGGCTGGGGACGCTGGACCTGTTGGCGGATGCGCTGGAGGTCGGCCCCGAGGACCGTCGACTGCTCGCGGCCACGCTGGCGCGGATGCAGACCGAGCCGGCTCCCGCGTCACCGGGGCCGGTCACCGTGCCACCCGAGCGGGTCGCCGGTGGGCTCGAGCCGGTCGGTGGGCCGCCCGCGCCATCCGTCGTACCGCTTTTCGTGCCGGCCCGCGCGGCGCCGCCGATCGACGGTGTACTCGCCGCGGCCGCCGAAGAGTTGGCGCAGGAGGTCAGGCGTCGTTGGCAACGCGAGGAGGAGCACCGGCGGGTGCACGATCCGTTTCCGCTGCCGGTGCGCTGGCAGGAGGCACCCGAGCTCCTGACCGACCATGCGGAGAACATTCAGCGCCTTGCCCCGGGGGTGACGTCGCACGCCACGGACCTGAGCGGTGATGTGCGGAGCGTGGCCGAGGTCTACCGGCGCATCTCCTCCGGACGACTGGTGGTGCTGGGCCGGGCCGGCTCGGGCAAGTCGATTCTGACGATCAGGTTCGTGCTGGACTACCTGAAAACCGCGGCCCCGCTCGATCGGGTACCGGTGATCTTCAGCCTCGGGTCCTGGGACCCGACGGCCGTCGCCTTGCGGGACTGGCTGATCGATCGGCTGGTGCGCGACCATCCGCACCTGACCCGCAGGGCCCCCGGCGGATCGACGCTCGCCGCCGCACTGGTCGACGCCGACCTCGTACTGCCGGTCCTGGACGGGTTCGACGAGATCGCCGAAGGCCTGCGGTGCGCCGCGCTCGAGACGCTCAACGACACCTCGCTCCCGCTCGTCCTGACCAGTCGGGCCGGCGAGTTCACCGAGGCGGTCCAAGCGGTACGCGCGCCGCTGGTCTGGGCCGCCGGCATCGAACTCGCCGACCTCACCCGCGAGGACCTCCTGGCCTACCTGCCCAGGACCGCTCGGCCGATCGCCCGCGGCAACGGCCGAGGCCGGACCGAGGCGGTGTGGGATTTCGTCCTGGCGCAGCTGCACGTTCGGGAGAAGACCGAGGCGAGCGTGCGCCTTGCCGAGGTCCTGAGCACTCCGTTGATGGTCACCCTGGCGCGAACGATGTACAGCGAATCACCCGACCGCGATCCGGCGGAACTCCTGGACACCGAGCGGTTCCCCTCGGGGCACTCCCTTGAGGACCACCTGCTGGCGGGCTTCGTGCCGACCGTCTACCGGCGGCGCGTCCCCGAGCGAGCCGTCGCCGATCGCCCGCGCCGGCAACGGAACTGGGGCCCGAAGCACGCCGAACGCTGGCTCGGCTACCTCGCCCACCACATGGACCGCCTCGACCGCCAGGACCTTGCATGGTGGCAGATCGGGGAATCGCTGCGGCGCTCGACCCGCGTCATGATCGTCGTGGTCTTTTGCACGCTGTGCGCCGCCGTGGCCGAATGCGTTGCCGATCTCCTCGTCCACGACAGGACATTCGGCCGGATCCTCCTCAAGGCGACCCTGACCGGGTCGACCGCCGGCATCGCCGGCGGAACGCTGTACACGACCATGATCGTATTCGGCGGCGGGGTCTTCGAGCCGGCCCGGGTACGGCCACGCCTGCCCGGCACCGGCGACGACCTCGGCCGAAGACCGCTCCGCACGTTCAGCGCACGCTTCGCCCTCGTCCTGCTGGGCGGATGCGTCCTGGGCTCCGGGACCGCCTGGGTCCTCGCCCTGGAGACCACGCTCTACCGAGGCCGGCAACTCACGGACGGCGCGGTCCTCGAGAGCACACTCAGCAACATGCTCGTCTTCGGCCTGATCTTCGGAACCGGCGGCGGGCTCGTCTTCGGGCTCATGGCCGTGCTCGAAGCACCCCTGGACATCACCTCCGCGGCAACCCCGGTAACCCTGCTGGCCTCGAACCGCGCGACGGTGAGCCGGCAGGTCCTCGTCCTCGCACCCATGCTCACCCTCGTGATCGCCCTGGGCGGGCGCGTGATCACCCGCCTGCTCCAGCCGTTACTCGGACCGTTGGGGTGGGGACTGTCGGACGCGCTGTTCATCGCAGGCGTCGGCGGCCTCGCCGGCTCGATCCTGTACGCGTTCCTGTTCACCGCCTGGGGCCAGTGGGTGATCCTGACCCGCGTCTGGCTGCCCCTGACCGGCAAACTGCCCTGGGACACCACCGCCTTCCTCGACGACGCCTACCGGCGAGGCGTACTCCGCCAGGCCGGAGCCGTCTACCAGTTCCGCCACATCCGACTCCAAAACCACCTCGGCCACTCCTTCCGCGGCCGCCAAACCGATTACGCACCGGCCAGATTCGGACAGAAGGCATAGCCCGACGCCCGCCTTCGACCACAGACGGGCGATGAGCCCGACGGTGTTCTCGTCGACCGACATCGCGGCGACGATCTTCGTGGTCCGGGCGGGGCGCTCCACCCGGTCGCGCGTCGTGGAAAGCGCGCAAAGCGCTGCCGTACCCCGGACGCCGGCCCGATACCCGAGCCCGGTTCCGCCCACTCGACCGTGCGATCGGTGCGGCCGGGAAGCGCGCGTCAGGACATCAGGGCACGTGAGCTGCCGGTCGTCGACGAGGCTGCGATGGCGACCGCTGCGGCGGCACGGCGCGAGCTCCGCCCGGATGCGAGGCAGCACCGGCGCGGCGGCCGATCCCATCCGGTTCGAGCAGGCCGGGACACGGACCGAGGTCGCGTCTTCCTTCTCCCGGACGGCCGACAGCGCCTCCACGACGAGGGCGCCCTCGGCCTCCCCTCCGACCCCTCACAGCGCCGCCGCGGCGTGGACCCGGGGCCTTCGTGGCCGTCGTGCGGCGTGACTCGCATACCCAGCGGCACGGCCCCGCGCGGGTGCGCCCGAACCGGCCCAGGACATCGATCCCTCGTAGTGCCGATCACCGTCGATCAGCCTCTCCAACCGGCGCACGACATCGGCGGGACACGTTCGGGCGCCCCACAGAGCGGCGGTCGCGGCGGCATGCACGTTCACGTCCGGCGCGTCGGCAGGACAGGTCGCCAGGTGTACGGGGTGGGGGCGGTCGTCGGCGTGGGCGCGCAGGAGGTTGCCGCGGGCTTCGCCGGGCAGCGCGTTCGGGGCGACGTGGGAGGGGTCGCCGTCGGGGACCGGGCCGGCCGGCAAGCCCAAGGTCGCCGTGGGCGCGGACGCCTACCAGGGCGCGGAGACGCTGCCGTCGGGCTCCCATCCATACCGCAGGATCTCGCTCTCGGGCTGCCGGTCCGAGGCCACGACACGAGCCAGATGCCCCAGCGCGGCGATGTCGCCGGCGTCGACGGCCTGCCGGGCCAGGTCTTCCGCGCCCTGCCGATCCCCGACCCGCTCCCGCATCCGCACGAGGTCCCGCAACACGGCGGCGTCGGCGGCGCGTCGGAGCAGGTGCTCCGCGCCTTCCCGGTCCCCGGCGTCCTCCCACCTCAGTGCGAGGTCCCGCAGCACGGCGGTGTCGGCGGCCCGCCGGGCCAGGTCTTCCGCGCCCTGCCGATCCCCGACCCGCTCCCGCATCCGCACGAGGTCCCGGAGCACAGCGGTGTCGCCGGCGTCGGCGGCCCGCCGATACAGGCGTTCCGCGCCCTCGCGATCCCCGGCCTCCTCCCGCACCCGCGCGAGGCCCCCAGCGCGACGGTGTCGCCTGCGTCGAGGGCCTGCCGATACAGGCGTTCCGCGCCCTGCCGATCCCCGGCCCGCTCCCGCATCCACGCGAGGTCCCGCAGCGCGAAGGTGTCGCGAACGCGTCGGGCGAGCAGTACGGCGTGACGGTCGCGTCCGCGACTGGTCGCCCCGTCGACGAGGTGGACGAGTTCGTCCGGTGTGGCGATGTCGGCGGCGATCTCCCAGAAGGAGGCGGGCGGGCACACCCGGCGGCGTTCCGCACGGCCGTGCTGTTCGAGGTGGTCGGCGAGCCGATACACCGGCCCTCTCGCCGCCGGGTCGCCCGTGGGGCGTCGTCGGGGGCGGCCGGTGCGGCGCAGGGGTGCGTGGGTGCCGTGGCCCGGGCGGGAGAGTTCGTCGAGTGCCGTCTGGGCCCAGTCGTCGAGGGTGTCCCAGGCGTCGTCGTCGAGGTAGTCGGCGGAGGCGTCGACGAGGAACGCCCAGGGGAGGTGCAGGCCCATGCCCAGGCGTCGGGCGTCCATCGCCGCGCGCAGCAGCGCCTTCTCGGGTTCGGTGCCCTCATGGTAGCGGCGCAACAGTTCCGGGGCGCCGGCCAGGTCCTGGGTGATCCGGCCGCTGTCGCCGGCTCGGGTGAGGGTGTCGGCCAGGTGCCGGTCGCCGCCTGCGGCCAGGGCGGCGGCCGTGCGCAGGGCGTCGGTGTCGAAGGTGTCGGGAACGGCGAGGGTCCGCCCGGCCAGGAGTTCGCGCACGCCGCTGTGCGGGTCCGGGCCGCCGGGGGCGGGAGGCGAGTGTAGGCGCGGGCGTACTCCGGCCACAGCGTGCCCAGCACCAGGACCGGGGCGCGGCGCGGATCGGTGAGCAGGGTGTGCAGCGCGGCGGCGACCCGCTCGCCGACCCGGGGGTCGCCGAGGTAGTGCTGGGCCTCGTTCAACCACACCACCGTCTCCGGCCCCACCCGGACCAGATCCGCCGGCGCCGCCTCGGCCCGGGTCGGATCCCACGGATGCCACAACCGCCACCCCGCGTCGGCCGGCGGCTGCACCGCCTCCCAGCACGCCCGGGTCTTGCCCGTCGACGACGACCCGACCAACACCACCATCGCGCCGCGTCCGGACGCGGCCGCGGCCACCGTCTCTGCCAAGGCGCGGTCGTGGGCGCGTCCGACGTATCCGGGCAGCGTTCCGCCGTCGCGCCCGGGCGCGTCCGCGTCGGGCACGACGCCGGCGGGATGGACCTCCAGGTCGTGGGGGTGCCACGCCCCGATCGGCCGCCCCGGTCCCGTGTCGTGCCGCGCGGTCGGTACGGCGGCGCAGGTCGAGAAGCGCGGGCGCGTCCTCGCCGAGTGCGCGGGCGAGCGCGGCGACGGTCTCCGCCGACGGCACGACCCCGGGCCGCAGCGCCTCGTTGACCGTGCTGCGGGCCAGGCCCGCCAGGCCCGCGAGTTGCGTCTTGGTCCTGCGCGAACGGGCGAGCGCGTCCTGCAACCGGCGGTGCAGCTCGGCCACCGCAGCGCCGGCGCGATCCCCGTCCCCGTCCCGGTCCATGGCCCCCCGAGGTCGCGTCGCGGTGTCCGACGGTGACCATCATCGACCGGAGCGGACACCGCCGTACGCGGTTTTCACCCACCGTCGGAGTCGTCAACACCGCCCGACGACACCGGAGTCCGTCATGATCCTCGCCCTCGTCCTCACCGGCACCGCCCTGGTGGCCGTCGTGAGCCTGCTCGCCGCCGCAGCCGCCGCCGAACTCGCCCGCCTCGCCGGAACCCCCCGCCCCCGGGCCCTCGCCTACGGCGCCGCCGCGTTCACCACCACCGTCACCCTCGCCGCGACCGTCACCACCACCCTGGCCACCCTCGCCACGTGCCTGTGACCCGAGCCGCCGACCTCGCCGACGCCCGTGCAGACCGACATCGACACGGGCGCCGGCGACCCCCGGTACGCGATGGGCAACCTCATCCTCGCCGTCGACGCCACCGGCCGCGGGGTGACCGGGTTCCCCGGCCCCGCCGGGGTCGCGTTCCGGTCCGGACCCCGCCGGGCAGCGGTCCCGTGAACGGGGTGGGGCTGCCTTCGAGGCGTTCGAGCCCGAAGGGCGTTCGTGTTGGTGTTCAGGGGGCGAGGGTGCGGTTGATCGGTGCCGGTACGGGGTCCGGCGGGCCTGGGAGCGGGGGTTCGAGGCGGCGGTACGTCGCGTGGTGCTCCTCGTCGGGGCGGGGGCCGCGACCACCACCGCGCCACCGCTGTCCGTCGCGTCCTCGACGGCCGGCGCGGAAAGCCGGGAAAACACCGTTCCCATAAGCGAGTTGACGTCCGTCACAAGATCATGATCCTCGATGGCTGCTCGGCGTCACCACGGACTACGGGTCAGAGCCGACGTTCGGACACCTCCCGCGCGAAGAGCCGACCTCCGTTGGGTGCGAGGGCCGGCTCTCCGGGGGTGAGTGGTCAGGCGGCCGGACGCGGCCGGCGATTGCTCCGCGCCAGCAAGGCGCACACCAGGAAGGCGGTGCAGGCCAGTCCGGCCGCGGTGAGGAACGCCGGGCGGAGGCCCGGTACGAAGGCGCCCGGAACCGCACCTGCGGCGTAGACCGAGATGATGACGGCCAGGCCGATGGAGCCGCCGAGTTGCTGCGCGGTCTGGAGGAGGCCGGAGGCCGACCCGGCGTGCTGCGCTTCGACGCCGAGCATGACCAGCGACGTCACCGGCATGAAGATCAAGCCGACGGAGACCCCGTTGAGAGTCATGGGAAGGCAGACGTCGAGCACGTAGCTGCTTGAGGTGCCGACGTTGCTCAGCCACAGGAAGCTGATGCTCAGGCCGAGCGTGCCGACGAGCAGTAGCGGTACCTGACCGAAGCGGGCGACCAGACGCGGGGCGACACGGGAGGCGGCGAAGATGCTGAGCGTCGTCGGGAGGAAGGCGGCCCCGGATTCGACCGGGTTGAAGTTCATGATCTTCTGGACGTACTGGACGATCAGGAAGAACATCGAGAATTGTCCGGCGGCGGCGAGTGCCATGACGGCAAGGCCGCCGAGCCGCTGTGGGCTGCGCAGCAGCGCCGGGCGCAACATCGGGTGGGGGATGCGCAGTTCGGTGACGGCCAACGCTGCGGACAGGATCGTGCCGACGGCGAGCCCGCCGATGGTCCGGGCCGAGGTCCAGCCGTGGTCGGGGGCACCGATCACGGCCCACACCACGGCGGCCGCGGCACCGACGGCGCAGACGGCGCCGATGACGTCGAACCGCTCGTGGCGCCGGGGGGTTTCGGTGACGTAGCGCCGGGCGAAGGCGAGGATGGCGATGCCGATTGGCACGTTGATGAGCAGCGTCCATCGCCAGGAGCCGGCTTCGGTCACCAGGCCGCCGAGGAGTAGGCCGATCGTGCCACCGCCCATGCTGACGGCGGAGAAGAGCGCGAGTGCACGGTTGCGCGCAGCGGGGTCGGGTGCGCTGGTTGCGACGAGGGCGAGCACGCCGGGGGCGGCGAGGGCTGCCCCGATTCCTTGTGCCGCACGGGCGGCGACGAGCCAGCCCGGAGACTGCGCGAACCCGCCCAGCAGGGACGACAGGGTGAAGACGGCGAGGCCGATCTCGAAGACGCGGAGCCGGCCGTAGACGTCGCCGAGCCGGCCGCCGAGCAGCAGTAGGCCGCCGAAGGCCAGGGTGTAGGCGTTCAGCACCCACGACAGCGCGGCGGGGCCGAAGTTGAGCCCGGTCGCGATCCGGGGAAGCGCCACGTTGACGACGGTGGTGTCCAGGGTCAGCATCAGTTGTGCGCCGAGGACGATGGCGATGCCGACGGCGGTGCGTCTGCCGGTCGCCGGCTTGGTGGCGGGTGCGCCTGAGCGGGCGCGTGCCGAGATGATCACGGTTGTGGTCCTGCCTTGTGGTCGGGCGCTTGTTGAGGGGTCCGTCGCTCGGGTGCGGACGGCGGCGATGGCATGGGTGGAGGCACCTGGGCGGACGACGTCGGGGGTCGGTGCGCAGGCGAAAGCGCGTCCGGGGCCGTGCGGAGCGGTTCGGGCGCCGCACGGCCGGCGCGGTCGGGGGTGGGCGTCGGCCCTACAGCACGGTCGGACCGCCGTCGACGAACAGTTCCATGCCTGTGATGAAGCCGGATTCGTCGCCGGACAGGCACATGACGGCCCGGGCGATCTCGTGGGGCTCGGCGATCCTGCCCGTGGGCTTGTCCTTGCCCATCGCCTTGATGGCGCCTGCGACGCCGTCGGCGCCGAGCGCCTGGTCGAGTGTGCTGCGCAGTGACTCGGTGTTCACGGCGCCGGGGCTCGTGACGTTGATCCGGACGCCGGAGCCTTTGATGTCCTGGATCCACCCGCGGGCGGCCTGGGCCGCCGCTGCCTTGGATGCGCGGTACAGGCTGATGCCGACCCGGGCCTGGGTCGATCCGGTGTAGCCGATGATCACGACGGTGGCTCCGTCGGCGAGCAGCGGCAGCGCCTTCTGGATCGTGAACAGCACGCCCTTGACGTTCGTGTCGAAGATCCGGTCGAACTGCCACTCGGTGATCGCGGGCAGTGGTGCGTGGTGGCCGAGGCCGGCGTTGGCGACCACGGCGTCCAGGCAGCCTTGCTCGTTGTGACATACCGATAGAGGTCGTCCGTCTCGGCGGAGCGCATCACGTCCGCCTTCAGCCCGGTGCGGCCGGCCCCGATCGAGGCGACGGCACCGTCCGCCGCGGACTGGTCGGCGCCGGCGAGGACGACCGTGACGCCGTTCGCGACGAAATCCTGCGCGACGACGCAGCCGATGCCCTGCGTGCTACCGGTAATGACGGCGACCTTTCCAGTCATGTCGGTCATTGGAGTCTCCCCCTTTTTTCGCTTTCCCAAGTGCCGAACATCCGCCTCCGGCAGACCTGCGGGGGGTGCGGCGTCGACGGCGTGTGCAGCCGGAAAGCCAATGTAAGTACCGTCTTACATTGTTAATGTAATGCTAGCCTCACATAGGAGTCAAGGCAGAGTGGCCGGGTCACCGTGGTGGCTGCGGACTGCGAGGGAAGGACCGGTCGCATGGCTCGATCCACGTACCATCACGGCGATCTGCGCGCCGCGCTCATCCGGGCCGGCTTGGAAGCGATCGCCGACAACGGCATCGGCGCGCTGTCGGTGGCGGAGGCGGCACGGCGCGCCGGGGTCAGCCCGGGAGCGCCGTACCGGCATTTTCCGAGTCGGACCGCCCTGCTCATGGCGGTGGCGATCGAGGCGGCTCGCGAACTCACTGCGGACATTCGCGCGGCCCTGACCGCGGCGGACGCCTCCCGACGGGGAGCGTCCTCGACTGCGACCGTCCCCGTCGGCCCCACCGACGGGGACGACGCGGTCGAGGCGCTCGCCGCCACCGCGACCGCCTATGTGCGCTTCGTGGCCCGCCGCCGCGCGGGTCTGGAACTGATCTTCGCCCGCGAGCTGACCGGCAGCAACGACCCCGACCTCAGCGCTGCCGGCCGCGAACTCACCGACCTTCTCCTGCCGCTCGTGCTCACGCTGACGGCTGGGGATGCGAAAGCCGCGCTGGACCTGCTGGAGCAGCACTTCGCCGCCGCCCACGGCTACGCGGCGTTGTACCTGAGCGGGTTCATGCACCGGCGTTACGACGACCTCGAGCAGTACGGCGCCCGAGCGGCCGCCGTCACCCGCGTCTTGGCCAAGGCCGCCGTGCACGAGGCGCAGCAGGACCCTGTTCTTCTCCCCCACGCCGACGAACGTGGACCGACACCGGACGGAAGCGGCCGCCGGAGTGCATTTTGATCGGACACGTCGACGACCCGACGGTGCTCCGTCGCAGCCATGACCAGGCCCACGGGTCGAGGAGCGGCTCGCCGCGTGGCCGGCGCCCGGGGGCTTGGCCTTCAACGTGGGAACACCCCAGGGCGGCGTGATCAGTCCGCTGTTGCTCGACTTCGCGGCCGGGCTGCGGCGGCCCGCTGGGGCTGATGTCGTCGTGTGCCGCCGCCGTGATCGGGGCGCGCGGCGGGCGGCGGTGTATTCGGGATCGTGCGTTGGTGACTCAGGTGGACGGCGGCCGGTACGAGGGCAACGGGGTGGGGCGGTTGGCGACGTTGTCGGCGTCCACGCCCTCGACGGTCGCCGGGATGCTCTTCGACCTCGATGCTCACCCGGGCTTGTGGGTGCTGGAGATCGACACCGGGACCGGGGACTGGGCCCTGCGCCTGGTCGTCGACGCGCACGGGCGGTGCGCGAGTGGGCCGTTCACGATGGCCACCGCGTTCCCGAAACGCCGGCGGCAACGCCCCGACCGCCACCACTACGGCGCCGCGTCGCGGCCGTCCGATCGGGCCGGTGTCGCCGTCGCGTCCACGACCGCGCTCGGCCGGCACGACGTGGTCTCCGGGCCCTTCGACCCCGTCGGCTTCGTCGCGGGCTGCTCGTACCCGACTGCCTCACGCAGCGCTGGTGTGGGTGTCGGCGGGCACCATGTCGGCGGGGTGTTCGTCCCGCGGCGGTGACTCCGCAGCGGGTCGTCGGCTTGGACGCGCGAACTCGCAGGTTGGCGTCGTGCCGCCCGAGCGCCTGGCCTGGTTGGGCCGCCGAGGCAGGCTTGCGGGTCACTCCCAGACGGTGGCCTCGAAGGTGACCGCTTTGCGGGTGGGGACGGCGGTGATGCGCAGGTAGGCGGTGTGGCCTTCCTCGGTCTGGACGCACATGCGCATGCCCTGGGCCAATTTGCCGCTGCTTTCGGCGCCGCGTTTGGCGATGGCCTGCCGACAGTCGTCACGGGTCGGGTCGGGCCCCTCGGGCGCAACGATCGCGATGACATCGCCCGCATGGCCGAGTGTCAGGTCCGGGAGGTTGAACCCGATCCAGGCGTCGCCGCCCTTATTCCCGGGTTGGGCGAGCGGCGGCGAACTGTCCAGGTCGACGTTGTTGGCGTCCTCGGTGAGGATGACGCGCACCGGTCCGGCCAGCACCTTCGCGGGCTGGTTCGCCGTCGGCGCGTTCCCGCCGCCGGACACGGGCGGCACCTTCCCACCACTCGACGCCGACGACGCGGCCGCGCCGGTGTCTGTCGACTGCCCCTTACCGTCGTCGGAACCCGAGTTCGTGGCCAGTTGGATCGACACCAGGATCCCCGCCACGGGGATGACGATCCCCACGACCCACCACGCCCATCTCGGCTGATCGCCCACAACACTCCCCCGCGGATACATCGTCCAGGCCCGCGATCCTACCAACGGCAGCGTGCTGTCGAGCCGGAGCGGACGCGCGGCCCATCGGCCCGGCGCGCATGCCGACCCGGCTGGGTGGAGGCTCCCGACCCGAAAGCGAGATCCGCCCGGCCCTGTCCGAGGACGAACATGCCGCCTTCGACGCGGAGATCGCGGCGCGACGGCGCGACACCATGAGTACGGCCGGGCGGGACACCGGTGCCGCCCGACCCGGGTCAGGACGGCGAGAAGTCGTGCAAGTCCCCGTCCCACCAGTCGGGTTCCGTGTCATCACCTGCTGCACTCTGTCACCGGCGCTTGGGTGCGGGACGCCTCGACGGTAGTCGGAGGCACCTTGTCGGCGTCCTGTCGCAATGTAGATGGCGAGTGAGACGGGCGCGGCCGGACGGTTGCCATGTCGTTCGAGAACACGGCGTTCCGCTTTTCTCGAACGACATGGCTTCGCGGAACGGCGGTGGAGATGTCCGGCACGAGAAATCGGGTGAGGTCGTGTCCACCACCGGATTACGATGCGGCCGGACCGGCATTCACCGGATGCCCGGGAGCGATTCTCCCGTGAGCGCGGGTCGGGCGGAGGTTTGGTTGAGTCGGCGCAGGTATGTGGCCCGAGGAGTGCCCGGCGGCTATCGGATCCGGGACAACAGGGCGCGCCGATGGTGGGGCGACTTGTACGAGTTGTGTCCCGACGAGCTCGTGGTCGCCTTGAACGGTTCCACGACCCCGGAAACGATCACGGCGCTGTTGAAGCGCTACAGGGCACAGAAGCGGTAGCCCCGGAACCCGAATCCCCGTGGACCCATTCGACATCGTCCGAGTCCATCGGCCACCCCCGCCCGGAGTCACGTCACACTCACTCGCGAACGACCGTGACAGACACCGTGAGACCACGCACACGACATGAGACCGAACCAGCCGTACGAGGTACAGGACCTGTCGACATCGCCAAGTACGCGAGAACTTGCCATTTCGTCCGGGATTTCGGATCGGGGGCAACTCGCCGAACAGGCGACCCCGTTGATGCGCGTCCTGAATAATCGGGGCCGTTGTCGCTTCGTGGCGCGGGCGGCCACCGCCACAGACTTCGACCGCCACGGAAGACATCCCAGGGGGACACGTTCATGGCAACGGATGCGGAACGCGCGCTCGGCACCTTCTTACGCAACCATCCGACGGACAACGGCCGTCGCGGGTGGGTCGCGGTCGTCGAGATTCTGGTCGGCGTGGCCCTCGCGGCCATTGCGGTTCCGGTGACCATCACCGTCTTCACCGACGAGCCGGATGGCTCGACCCTGGCCGGGCTGCTGTGGGGCGGTGCCCTCATCGGGATCTGCTTCGGACTCCCCAACGGGCTGCGGGTCACGACCAGGCACGGGGAGGTCTTCGTACTGCGACAGGACGGCCTGGTCTACCGGCGGACCGGTGAGACCCGGGTGGTCCCCTGGACTGCCATCCGCCGATCGGCAGACCACGGGGTGAACAACGCCCTGGGACGGCTCATGGGCCGGGACGTGCATATGAGCATCCGGGTCGAAGGCGGCGGGAAGCTGCTGCTGACGGGCTTCACCCAGGACGCGGCCGGCCTCGCCGCCACGATCCGGGCTGCCTGCCCGCAAAGCCGCCGATGACGCCTCCGAGACCGCGAACGTCTCCGGCACCGAGTGGCCGGCCGTAGCTTGGGCCCGCCGAACGGCGAAGGTCGCCGAAGGCGTCCGTCGCCACCGGGCACCCGGCCGTCCGAGCGAGCCCGTGGCACACGGCGCGACGACGCCATCCGCGCGCACATACTCATGCCTCGCAACGAGACCCTACACAGTTGGCCGGCCTGCGAATCCGACCCCGGAAGCGGACTCGAAGCCGCCCCGGCCGAGCCGAGATCGGCCGGCGCCTCGTCGGTCCACAGCTCGTCCAGCCGATGTTCGTCGCCGGTCGCCCAGGCGCGCACGATCGCGTCCCGGCGGGCGGACGTTGACGCTGCGATGCCAGGCCACGCCGGCGCAGGCGGGCGGGTTCGGCTCGGCGCTTCGGATCATTGGTTGCCGGTTACGAGCCCAGTGGCTCGGTCAGGAAACGATGCGCGTCCCGGAGCATCCCCAACGCGCGTGGTTCCGCAAGAGGTGCGGCGCGTTCACCTGCGGGTAGGACTCCGAGGAACCGGCGGGCGGTCGTGGATCTTGAGTCGAACCTGCGGCAGGTGAGGTGCCGGGGCGGATCGGCGTCGGCTGCCCGACCGGGGACAGCGACGCGCAAACGCGGCCGGAGGCCCGATCTTGTGTCGGCGTTGGCGGTGGACCTCTTCGCATATACCCGCTCCGGATCGGTCAACGGCGCACCCGATAGCGCAGGTGAAGCACCCGGTTGCCCTGAATCGCCACGTCGGGATCCTCCAACAGGTGCTGCGCGTGGACCGACCCGAAGTAGCGCTTGCCGGACCCGAACACGACGGGTACGACGTCCATGCGCACCTCGTCGACCAGGCCCGCGGCAAGCACCTGGCCACCGACGTCGCCGGCGGCGACCTCGACCATGCGGTCACCCGCAAGCTCCTGTGCCTTGGCCATGGCTGCCTCGACGCCGTCGACGAAGTGAAACGGCGCCTCGGCGTCCCAGCCCTCGGGCTCCGGCCGGTGCGTCACGACGACCACGTGGTCGATCCCGCCCGGAGGCTTCCCGTCCCAGCCGTCCGTCATGTCGAAGACGTGGCGGCCGACGACCGTCGCCCCGATCCCGTCCCAGTACGGCCGGGTGTAGTCGTAGGACGTCTGCGACACCTTCAGCTCACCGCTCTCGTCCAACGGGACGTCACCGCCGGACAACCAGTCGAACAGCGGTCCGGGCTGGTCGTTCTCGTCCGCGACGAAGCCGTCCACCGACACCGAGCCGTACATGACCACCTTGCCCACGGGGCCTCCTCTTGCTTTGGGGTGCCCTCAAATTAGCGTGTCGTGAGCTGTCGCTCTTGTAAGAAATCAATCGGCCGGCAGTGGCCAGCGGTCCAGTGCGTGGCCGGGATGTTCGCGCAGGAACCGCCGCCGGACTTCGATGTACCGGGTCGGCGTGAGCCCGGTGAACGCCCGGAACTCGTGGCCGAAGTGCGCCTGGTCGAAGTAGCCGGCGCCACCGGCGACGTCGCCCCAGTCGATCGGTCCGGCGGGGTCGATCGCGAACACGGTGGCGGCGAAGCGGTGAGTGCGGGCCAGCCGCTTCGGCGTGACGCCGACGAGCTCCTTGAACCGCTGTGCCAGATGAGTACTGCTGACACCGGCCGCCACGCTCAGGTCGCCGATCGCCACCGCCCCGCCGGTCGCCGCGATGACGCTGCTCGTATGGCGGACCAGCGCCAGGCCGGCGGTCTCGCGCAGCCGTCGCCTCAGCTCCTCCTCGAGCAGTGTCAGCATCTCGTGCGGTCCGTCCGCCGTGGCCAGCCGGTCTCGCAGCTCGGCTATGGCGGGCCGGCCCCAAACCTGCTCCACCGTCACCGGCCGGTCACACAGCTCGGCCGCGGGCATCGGCAGGAACGGTGCCGGCCCCCACGGCTTGAAGTGCACGCCGACGGACCGGGTCCGGGGTGGGTAGCCGAACTCCAACGCGCGGGTGGGCGTGGTGACCACGCAGCCGTCGGCGTACTCGGCCGTCTCGATGTCGGTGCCGGCGCGGATGCGGAACGGCGCCCCGAGGTTGACGATGAGCAACGCCGACGGCATCGGCGGCAGCGTCAGCCGGGCGTACGGCGACGCACCCTCCAGGTAGTAGAGGTCGTCGATCAGCCCGTCCAGCGGCGGTCGCGGCACTCTGGACACGTACTCCACGCGCACAGCATGGCCGACGCCCCGCCGGCATCGCGCGCCGGGATGGTCCAGCCTCTGCTCCCGGGGCGAGGCCGCTGACACCCCGGCCGACACCGTCGAGGTTCCGTGCGCGTGGAAGTACGGGATGGCATGGCCACGGATGGTGTCGGATGGAACGGGACAAAAGAGCGTCCCGAACGGCGAACATGGCCCGTGCGTCGCGGTGTTGGCTGCCGGCGCGGCGCGCGGGATCCGGCGAACGAGGTCATCCTGGGGAACGGATGCGCCTCGCGGTTCCCTTCCGGCTTGCCGGCTGCGGGAGGGTGGGCCGAGCAGGCTGCTGCGGTGGGTTCGCGGAGTGGTTCCGGTGCGCGCTCACGACGCCATCGCCGGTCGGCCCTCGTGGCATTCGCGGCACGGATCGACGCCGCGAACTCCGGGCCGCGCACGGTCACAGTCGTCGCATGTCCCCATCACCTGCGGTCCGGGATGGGGAAGCGGCAGGCCTCAGGACGGCTCCGGGCGTAGGCGCAGCCGGCGTTTCGGCCCGTGCGCGGCGTCGCTGTCCGGTCGGACATCCTCCCGGTTTCGGGCGCAGCAGCGGCATCGCAGGTCGCCTTCGGGTGGGCCGCCACAGCCGCCGTTCTCGTACTCCCGGTCCTGGCAAGCCCTCCGGGGCAGGCCACGGGTGCGCCGCCACCCCAGCGGGTCCCGGATCGGGGCGACTTGCCGGCCTGGCGCCGCACGATTTCGAACGACAGCAGGTCGGGAACGACGGTGCGCGCCACCACGCAACAGCCTCGATCGGAGACCACCCGGTAGGGCCGGGAGGGTTTCTCGACTGCGCAGTTCCCAAGAACCGCCGGAGTTCGGCGCCCTGTTCTACAGCCGGAGCGAACTCCTCGCCTACCGTGCCGCGTTGGTGAGTATTCGCGCCCCGTCCATCGACACCCTGGCCGGCGGCGTACGCACCCTGATGATCCTCGGCGACCACCGACCGACCACCGCACCCGGCGCAGGTGGGTCGGCCGGGACACCTTGTGGAAGCCGTCCGACGCGGGGGTAGGGCGGGCGGCCGGGTGCCAGTGGCGTGCGTTCCTCGTGTCGCCCGGGGCTGCCGCGACGATCCACATCACCCGAACTCGTCCGCCATCCGTCGCCGGCGTGTGGCGCGCTTCGCTCGTATTCCGACCGACTTTGAACCACTCGGTTGGGGGATGGTGTCGAGCCGGGCACAGGATCCAGTGTGTGAATGCCCGTCTTACTGCCGGACGGGCCGATTCCTGCCGGAAGAAATGGGAGAGCGTGCATGAACGTCAACCGGATTTCTCTTCGATCCCGTCGGAAGGCTCTCAGGGACCGTGCCTTGGTGATGCTCCTCGCGAGTCTCGGGTCAGCCGTGCCGGTGACTTTCGCCGCGTCCGCTTCGGCGGCAGCGGCGACCGTCGTGCCCTCGATGCGCACGTCCGGCTGTGACTCGGGTTATGTCTGCATCTACAAGGGCGACATCTGGGACGACAGTCCGAACCACCCCATGGTGTACAGCTTCTACCGCTACGGGACGTACAACGTAGCCAACCTCATCGGCGACTACACTGTGGTGAACTGCCAGACGGGCGGCGCGGGGGTCAAGGGGTTCACGGGGCGGGACGGCACGGGGAACGTGGCGTGGGACGTCGACATCAACAACTGCAACTCGGGCCTGTGGACGAGCCTCACGTCGACGAACTCCGTGCGGGTGTACGCCTGATCGCACACGGCGCCGCACGCTCACGGCGCGACGGCGTCCCCGGTGCCCGGCGGGTCGTCCGCGTGAAGACTTGCGGCCGGGTCGTGGTGCGTCGGGCGGGCGCGGAGGGTCTTGCGAGGGGCGCGGCCCCTCCGGAGCGAGAAGGCGATGGTGATCGGATCCTCGATCGGGCCGAAGCGGTAGCAGTTGGGCGGCACTTCCTCACATGTGCGGTCGCAGACACCTTGGCTGTCTCGCCGGTCGCGCGGTAGCGCTCCATGGTCAGCCCCGCCAGCCGCCGACGTGCGCAACAGCCGGACGGGCAGCGGCGCGTCGTCCCACAAGGTCGAAGGGGGAGTGATCCGCAGAACTTCGCCCTCGGGCGAGGTGACGCTTGTTCGCACCAGGTCGCCGAGTTGCCGCTCGGCGACCTGGAACAGGTTGGTTACTCGACTTCCTTGAGGATCCGCTCGACCGACTCCAGTCGGTCCTGCACCGTCTCGAGTTGGCCCCTGGCCTGCGTCAACTGGTCGGTGATGGCGGTCAGTCGACGCTCCGTTCCCTCCTGTGCCAGAACGGCCCGGTCGGCAATGGAGCGGTACTCGCCTTCCCGGGCAAGCTGGGCCTTTGCCCGCCACGTCGCGGCGAGCTGCCAGATACCCACCGTGATCACGCTGGTCACCAGAGCGAAGACTCCGATGACACCGATGACCTCCTGCCAGTCGCTGGAGCTCATGCGTTTGCTCCTTTCACTGTCGTGTCGAGAGTGGCGACCGCCTCGGCGATCGCCTGCGGCGTCAGCCGGACGTCGAAGGGCACGACTTCGTAGAACTTCATCGCCTTGCCGTCCTCCGAGACCTCGATCGAGGCCGAGACGAGCCCGGCGTGTTCGAGTTTGCGCAGATGCACCTGGAGCAGGGGCCGGCTCACCCCGAGTTCGCGCGCCAGTTCGCTCACGTACTGCCGTTGGCCGGTGAGGGCTCCAAGTACCCGCAATCGGTGCGGGTTGGCCAGCGTGGCCAACACCAGGAGCAGCCGATCTCCCGCTGACTCGGTAGCTGTCATGCGCCCTCCTTACCTAGGCACCTGCCAACAAAAGTTAGCACGTGCCAAAGCGCTCGTCATCCATCGCCGATTCCGGTTCCGCTCCGGGGCGCGAGCGAACGCCCCGAGCGGGCGGGCCGAGCGCCCGCCTCGCGGGCGGGATCCGCGATGCCGCCCTCGTATAGCCACTCGGTGAGAGTCGCCGGAACCAAAAAGGGCTTGCAATGAAAGGGAGTTGCCTTGCAGTGTCGGCACACGGGGAGCGAGGATCCCGGGCGGAGGTAGGGCCGGCCGGACCGGCGGGCGTCGGACACCGTGTTGCGATCTCCTCACGCGAGCCCGAAGTCGCCCTGCCCGGCCGCGAGATCGACCCCGAGTTGCTCCCGCGACAACGCGCACCATGCGCGGAAGGCGTCGAATGCCTCGGCCTGCCGGTCGCTCGGATACAACGCGACCATCGGTTGGGCCCCGGAAGGTCTCTTGTAGCGGATGCGCGCCCACCGGTTGGGCGAGTTCGCCGATCAGCTCCCGGCGCCGCCCCGGTGCCGGGTTTCATCTTCGTGCGGTCGGCGGTCGGGCGGGATCCCGAAGGCCGAGCAGGCGGGTGTCGACCGCCTTGCCCCGCCGGTCGGCCGGTCGGCCGGCGGGGCGTTCCGTCTATGCGGGCCCACCCTGCTGCAAGAGAGGCGATCGAGGTCGCGTGTTGGGCCGGTCGGGTTTTCCGGTGCCTTCGATTGTTCTCCTACTCGCTCGTCGTGAACATGGGGTTCCGTGCCGCGAACTACCGCCGGCGTCGCGTCCCGTGGAGGACGTAGAACAGCGGCAGCAACATGAGGCAGACCGCGAGGGTTGCGGTCACCTCCCAGGGCGCGTGGTCCCCGAGCAGGGTTACGAGCAGGGTGGGGCCGCCGACGGTGGTCAGCATGGCCGTTATCACCACGGCGGCGCGCAGTGCCTGTTCCGAGTGCTCGGGGCGTCCGTCGTAGGAGAGTTGGTGGTCTCCGCGGGCGTACACAATGCGGCAGTTCTCCCGCTCGCGCTCGAAGTGCACTTCGGGCGACAGCGCGGGTCGTTCTTCCGGGGTTCCGTCCGAGGGGACGGAGTGAGTGGAACTGTCCATCGACGGGAGTCGATCCTTCCTAGGTCAACCAGTTGCAGCAAAGGTTGGAAACCTGCAGGTAGGTACCGATGGGGTGCAAGAGGCCCTTCTGGTGCGGACATGGAGACCTATTGGCCACTCCATGATCGATCACGAAGAAGTGCCCTGTGTTCGCCTTTTGCTACCCCTCCGTTTCGGAGTCTAGCTTCCCGACGGCCGACGATGCACCCGACACGCACCTGATTGACACGTGTCTGGTGCATCTGAGCACCGTCAGGACTGCGATTCAGCCATTCCCAGCCGCCTGGATGATGTAAACCTGGTGTCCTGATGATGCAATCTCAGGCGGGGCGTGACATGATTTAGGGGCGCCTTGCCTTTTATGGGGGCAAGACACCCAAGGTTGTTGATAGCGGGCATCTCACCGGCGGCGAGGAGAGCAAGTGACCGCGAAGTCCACACACACAGCCGAGCAGCGAGAGCTGCCACCGAGCCAGGGGGTGGAAACGTTGGAGGGCACGGACGAGAGGCTGGCGCGACCGCGGTTCTCCGTCGCGTTGATCTCGGCGGCTGCGAAGTCGATGACATACCTACTACAACGCACCGAACTCAACAAGAACGACATCGTCAACCGCGCCCTCCAGGTGTACGCGTACCTGGAGCAACGGCAGGAAGAGGGCTACGACCTCTTCCTGCACGACGAGAACGGCAACATCGAACGCCTGCGCATCATGTGACATCGACAAGACCTTGACGACGACTGTCGACGGCCCGACGACTCGACGGGCTTCGACACGTGGAGCGTTCGGACGAGCCCCGCCGGAAGAGGGACCGGCGGGGCTCGTTCATTCCCGTCGACCGGCGACCGCGTTCCATGACGCCCCCGCGAGCGGGCCGGGGCGGGTCGATGCCGTCGAGGCGGGGACATCGCGCGTCCCGTACCGCGTCGCCGATCCCCCGGCCGACTCTCCCGCGGGCTCGCCCGAGGGGCGATGCCGGACGGTGCGCCGTCCGGCATCGCGCGTCCCCCGGTCGCGCTCCGCCGTCAGTTGGGCGTCGGGCAGGACGCGCGCTGCCCCGGCCGCGGCGAGTGCTCGACGGGTGCCTGCACACGCGACTTGAGCCACGCGTGCGGCACGCAGACCTCCCCGTAGTCGGGATCCTCCACGCCTCTTATCCCCGGTTCCACGCGCGCGACGTAGGTGTCGGCGGCCGGATCCGAATCATCGGACGCCGGGCGCGTAGGGGGGTCGGCGTCGGGCATGCGCCGGGTCCACCACGCCGCGTCGTAGCGATCGTTCTCGACGCAGTGGTGCAGGACCAGGAAGCGCATCGCCTCCGCGTCCTCGGCGCCCGCGCCGAAGCGCCACCAGAACGCGGCCGGTTCGGTCCGACCGGTCAGGTAGAGCAGGCAGCCGAACACGACGGCTCCGGCCGGCGTGCGGTGGTCGACGAAGTCGCTCAACAGGGCGGTGGTGTCGAGGCGGGCGACGACCAGCCGGCACAGGTGCTCCAGTTCGACGGCCGCCCGGGTGCGGACCGTCTCGTCGACGCCCGCGTCGCCCGCGGACGGAGCACGGGGCGGGGTCGGTCGGATCAGCTCGGCGGCGAGCCGTTCCTGCACGATGCGCGACGCCAGGCGCTGGACCGCGGCGGCCGGGTCGTAGTCGGCGAACGCCTCGTCGAGTGCTCGGCGTTGCTCGTGGAGTGCGTGTTCGAGAGGATTCATGTCGTCTTTCCCTCGGGAGGGTTGGGTCGGACGGGGTCGTAGGGGATGGTTCCGTGCTGCGCGGCGGTGAGTTCCCGGCGGGCGGCGTGGATGTGGGAGCGGACGGTGGAGATGGTGATCCCCAGGTAGTCGGCGACCTCGGCGGTGGGGACGCCCACGACCAGGTGCAGCCAGGCGCAGACTCCGCGTTTGCGGGGCATCAGCGAGATCGCGCGGTGGACGGTGTGCAGGTCGGGGACGAAGGTGGCGGGATCGCCTGCGGTGTCGACGCGGGCGCCCGTGGGAGCCGAGGGGGCGGTGAAGTCGACGCTGACCTCGCGGCGGTGGACGGCGCGGCGCTGCCAGTCGACGGCCTTGCCCTTGAGCATGCGGTAGGCCAGGGCCTGGGGTGGGCTCGGGTGTTGGACCAGAAGGTTCCAGCGCACGCACATGGCGAGCATCACCTCGGAGACGACGTCCTCGGCGTCCTGGTGCAGCGAGCCCAGCCGTCTGCGGGCGAGCGAGGTCAGGGTGGGCCGGTAGGCGCGGGCGAAGTCGACGAACTCGTCGGCCCAGGGCAGTTCGACCGGCAGTCGCGGGCCCTCGTCGGCGTTGCGGTGGGGCGCCATGGCGTGTCTGACCCGGGCGCAGCGGGCGGCGTGGTCGTCCAGGTGCTCCATCAGGAGTTTGACGACGGCGTCGACGGGTGGGCCCGGGGAGCGCAGGAGTTCGTCCCAGCGGCGGTCCACGACGACCATGACGTCCTCGACGGCCTGGACGGCGTCGTCCACGGATTCCAGGAATCGGTAGGCGAGGCGGGTCAGGATCGGCAGGTGGGTCCGGGCGAACGCGTGGTAGTCGTTGCGCAGGAGGTCGGTCAGGTCGACGTCGAGGGATCCGTCCGGGTCCGGCCGGGCATGGTCGGGTTCGACGCCGGGGGCGGGCGGTTCGGCCGCGGGGTCCGGGATGGCGAAGGGGTCGGCCGGGTCGATGCCGGCGAACACGTCGAGGTCGTCGAGGCCATGGAGGACGTCGATCGGTTCCAGGCCCAGCGCGCGGATCTCCGCGTCGGTGGGGTCGAACCAGTAGACCTCGATCCGTTCGGGGGATTCGCTCATCGTCCGCCGCCCTTCCCGCGCGCGGAGCGCGTGGCGCGCAGGCCGCACCCGGGGCGGCCGCGATGCCGGGACGCACCGGTCGGGCGCGGTGCGGGTGCTCCGGCCGTCTTGACGCGGAGGACGGCGAGTACGCCTATGAGGAGCTGGAGGTTCCCGGCTCCGGCGGGCCAGGTGGTGCCTGTCACGGGGGCGATCCTTCCGAACGGTTGATGCACGCGACCTACGGATAAACCGGGCGTACGCCCGGGGCGCGCAGGAGGCGTGAAATGCCTTCGTCGTTATCCCGTTTGCGCGGCGCGTTGCGTCCACTCCGGGTTTCAAGATCTTTGGGAAAGTGCTCGGACCCCGGCGCGTCGGAGGGGGCTCCGGTGGGGGTTCGGCCGAGTGTCGAGGTTGCAGTCCAGCTTCCCTCGAACGTACCTATCGCATCAATCACACATCCGAGTGATGCGTGAGCTGCCGCCACAGGACGCCAAGAGGACCGCGACGGGACGCCCGCGCGTCCTCGGAAGGGTGCCCCGAGGGTGCTCGGATCGCGGCAAATCGACGTCCTGCATCCTTCGGACGGGCGTATTCGCGACGTGGATCCGACGTTCCAACGGCGCGTTCATGACATGATTTAGCCACGCCTCGGCAGATATCAGAACAACAATTGCATAGCTACCTGAAGCGAACATTTCACTGAGGTAGGAGAGTTCATGGCCGCGAGGACCGCGAGAACGGCAGCCGAGAGGCGACCCTCACCACGCGTGGGCAAGGAAGGATCGACGGTGGAGGATTCCGGCGACAGGCAGGCCCGATCCCGCTTCTCCGTCGCACTGATCTCGGCTGCGGAAAAGGCGATGACATATCTGATGCGGCGAACAGAGATGAACAAGAGCGACATCGTCAACCGCGCGGTCCAGGTCTACGCCTACATGGAAGAACGCCAGGAAGAGGGCTACGAGATCTTCCTGCGCGCCGAGGACGGCACGATGGAACGCCTCCGCATCATGTGAGGCCCCGAGCCCACGAACACCCGCCATGCCCCTGACGGGCCCGACCGAGCCCCGTCGGAACCCGCGCGTTCCGGCGGGGCTTCGCCGTCCCGCCAAGGGGTGAAACCCGGCGTTGCGGTGGGGCGCGGGAGGGGGGTGAGGTATGGCTGCCGGCAGGGCTTCCACTGCGTGGACTTTCCGGTATTCGGTTGTGCCCATCCGGCCCCACCCCCCATGACCGCGGACCTCGAAGGTGCTCCGACCGGCCCCAATGAACGGAGACAGTAACCTGCCTCTCCGACACGGGAGTTCTCCGTACTCGACACGCGGCCCGCTTCGGGCGGTCGGCTGCTCGTCGGGGGACGGCACGAGGAGTCGAACCGGCTGCCGGGCGCTCGGGGAGCTGTGCCGTTCGGGTGGTTCTCGGCTGTGGGGTTGGGGTCGGGCGTCGGGTTGTGCTGGGGTTGCGGTCGGGGTTCGATCGGCGGGCTCGCTCGGGTGGGTTGGTTCGTGGGAAGAAGCGCGTACAGGTGCAGGCGGTTGTGAAGGTCGACGAAATTCCCAGGGCGCCCGGCGGATGGCCGTTGGTCGGGCACGGTGGGCAACTGTTGAGTGATCCGCTCGGGTTCCTCAGGTCTCTTCCCGCGCACGGGGATCTGGTCCGGATCCGCCTGGGTGCGGTGGACACCGTGGTGGTGTGCGATGTGGAACTGACTCGGCAACTGCTGTTGGACGACCGGACTTTCGACAAGGGCGGACCGGCCTACGACGGGGCGCGCGAGTTGTTGGGGGGTGGGTTGCTCACCTGTCCGCGTGACGCGCACCGCCGTCGGCGGCGGCTGGCCCAGCCGGCTTTCCAACCCGCGCGACTGGATGGATACACATCCGCGATGGTCGGTCAGAATCGGCTGGCCGTGGACGGCTGGCGCGATGGTGGGATCCTCGACGTGATGCCGCAGATGCTCTCGCTGATGGTGCGGACGCTGGCCGAGACGATGTTCTCCAGCGCGCTGTCGCCCGGGGCGGTGGACAGAGCGGTCGAAGACCTCACCTGTGTGGTGCGGGAGAGCTACACGCGGGCGATTCTGCCGCCGGCTCTCGGTCGGCTGCCGACCGCCGGGAAGCGGCGCTACGACGCGGCACAGGCCCGCCTGCGGTGTGTGCTGGACGAGGTCGTCGCCGGGTATCGCGTACGCGGCGAGGACCGGGGGGATCTGCTGTCCGCGTTGATGGGCGCGCGCAGTCCCGAAGACGCGGTGTGCGGTGGGCTGTCCGACGCCGAGCTGAGCGATCAGATGATCACGTTCTTTGTTGCCGGCGCGGAAACCAATGCGAATCTTTTGTCGTGGGTGCTGCATCTGCTGTCCCGGCATCCGGAGATCGAGGCCCGCCTGCACGAGGAGGTCGACGGCTGCGAGCCCGCCGGACCGGATGGGCGGGTGTGTCCCGACCGGGCGGTGTTCACCGGTCGCGTCGTCCGCGAGGCCTTGCGTCTCTACCCACCGGTGTGGCTGACCACTCGGCGGGTCACCACCGACACCGTCCTGGGGGGCCACCGGTTCGCTGCGGGCGCCGTCGTCGCGTACAGCCCCTATCTCATCCACCACCGGGCCGACATCTACCCGGCGCCCGAACGGTTCGATCCCGACCGGTGGGATCCCTCGCGCCCCGCGCCGCCGCGCCACGCGTTCCTGCCGTTCGGCGCCGGGGCCCGCAAATGCATCGGCGACCGGTTCGCCCTCACCGAGGCCGTCCTGGCGCTGGTCGCCATCACCCGTCGCTGGCGACTGACCTCGGTGTCGGATCGGCCGGTACGGGTGCGCGCGGCGGCCACGATCAGCCCGCACTCGCTTCGTCTGCGGGCCGTCGACCGTACGGTGCCGGTCCGCTGAACCCGCTCGCGGACGGCGTTCCCCCGGTCAGGACCCGGGCCCAGTGCTGCGGGATGGTGATCGCCCGGGCCCGGGGCCGGTCGGCAACCACGGTACAGCGCACCGTGGTTGGGGTACGGGTGAAGGAGACGTACACCGGGCTCGCGTCACCGACGTTGACGAACATCGAGGCCGCGTCGAAGCGGGCGCCGAAGCAGCCGAACGTCTCGGGGAAGGTGATGCTGCTCGCGGCGAGGGGGTACACCCGGCGTCCGAGCATCGTGCGCAACATCGTCGGGCCGGGACACAGGAGCGCGGGCAGGCCGAGCAGGGCCCGGAAGGCGTCCCGGCGGTCGCCGCGGCGCACCACATCGCTTTGCCGGCGTACGTCGGCGACCGCCGCGTCGAGGGTGGTCGCCGTGCCGGGAAGCACGATCCGGTATCCGCCGATGCGGTTGCCGGGGGCGTGCCTTTCGTGGGGCTGCCGGGTGGACATGACCGCCAAGAGGTGAGCGGGCTCCGGCGGGTGGACGGGGGCCGGGCCGGCGTCCCAGGACTTCAGGGCGAGCGAGAGGGCGGCCAGGCAGACGTCGTTGACGTTGGCGTGGTGCGTCTCGGCGAGGTCGCGCAGGCGGGCCGTCGGGACGTCGTGGTGGTTCCAACGCCGCCCGGAGTCGTCGGCGGGCGGGTGCAGGCCGGCCCATCCGGGGGTCGCGGACAGGAGCGGCGCGTACATCTGCGCACCGATCCGCAACATCGTCGCGGGACTGGCGCGGGCCGCCGGATACAACCTCGGACCGTCGGCGGGGTCGTCCGCGAAGAGGGCCAGGGTGCTGTACGCCCCGCCGACGCCGTCCTGGAACGCGTGATGGATGCGAAAGCACAGGCGGAACCGGTCCGGAGCGGACTCCTGGGTGAGCAGCCGGCAGTCCCATTGCGGGTGCGCGGGTCCGGGCAATGGATCGCTCAGGAGCGTGTCGCACGCGTCGGCGAGAACCTCGTCGCCCGCCGGGAGCACCTGGTGCCGTAGATGAACAGCGAGGTCCGGGGCGCCGGTTCGCACGGGCCACCACCGTTTCGCGTCCCCGGGGAGCAGGTGTGTCAGAGCGGGCAGCCCACCCGCCCGCTGCTCGACACGCCGGGCCAGTGCCTCGAAGGGGGGTGGCGTTCCCCGGAAGTCGAGGAAGAATCCGGTGATCGGCGGCTGGGTCGCCGGCATGCCCAGGAAGCTGCGGTCGACGGTTCCGATGGCGTACATGCACCGCCTAACGACGTGTCGCCGGCCGGGTCACCGATGGCCGCAACGAACCGACCGGCGGAGGCTGTTGCGGCACCGCGCACCGCGCCGAGGACCCGTATCACCCGAAGGGGCCACAGAAGAATGCATGACCCTTTTCGGCCATCACCTATCTTATGGGTGGATCACCGAGTGGCCTTCGCTGCATCTCCAGCGGACGTGACCGTACCTGGAGCCGACGCATGCCCATGCCCGCAAGCCTGTCCCTCGACTGCCCCCGTCAGGCAGGCCGTCTGCTTCTGACGAGGGCCCGTCGCATCGTCGACCCGGAACTGCGCCGCTGCATTTCGGGACTCCCACCGGGGGTGCGACGGCCCGCCGAGTACCACATGGGCTGGCGGGACGAGCGCGGCCACCCCGGCGAAGCGGGCGGCAAGGCGCTTCGGCCGGCGCTCGTCTTCGCGGCGGCCGCCGCCGTCGGAGGCACCGCCGAGATGGCGATGCCCGCGGCGGTGGCGGTGGAACTCGTGCACAACTTCACGCTGTTGCACGACGACGTGATGGACCGGGACACCATGCGTCACGGACGGGCCACCGCCTGGAAGGTCTTCGGCACCACGAACGCGGTGCTGGCCGGCAACGCGCTCCAGGCGCTCGCCTCGCACGTTTTGGCCGAGGGGCCCGCCGAACACCTCTCCATGGCGCAGAGCGCGCTGACGACCTGCGAGATCGAACTGTGCGAAGGGCAGTACCAGGACTGCTCGTTCGAGCAGCGCACCGATGTGTCGCTGCACGAATGCCTGGGCATGGCCGAGGGCAAGACCGGGTCGCTGTTGGGCTCCGCGTGTGCGCTGGGCGCTCGCTACGGCGGCGGTACCGAGGCCCAGGCCCGGTGCTTCGACCGGTTCGGCCGGGCGATCGGCGTCGCCTTCCAACTCCTGGACGACATTCTCGGCATCTGGGGAGATCCCGCGATCACCGGAAAGCCCGTGTACGCCGACCTGGCGGCGCGCAAGAAGTCGCTGCCCGTGGTGGCGGCCCTGCGGTCCGGAGCGCCCTGCGCCCACGAGTTGGCCGAGTTGTACTCCCGACCGGGCCGGCTGTCGTTGTCCGACCTGGCGCATGCCGCCCGGCTCATCGACCGCTGTGGCGGCCGGAGTTGGTCGCTGGAGCGGGCCACCGGCCAGTTGCACGAAGCGTCGGGACACCTCGCCCGGTCCGGCGTCGATCCGAGCGCCGCGGGCGACCTCCTGGCCCTCGCGGACCTGACCATCCGTCGCAGCCACTGACCCCGGCCCACACGAGGAGGGAGGTGCCGGATGAGGGCACCCACCGCGGCGACACCGTCCCGGCAACGCCCGGCGTTCACCCGCGAGGGCCTGGTGACCTGGCGGTTCGTCTATCGTGATCTGACCGCGTCGCTGCTTCCCGGCTGCCTGTTCGTCCTGGCGGGTGCCTCGCACAGCCACGCCGACGCCGCGGCCACCGGTCGGGCGCTGGCCCGCGCGGCGGTCTACCTGACGTTGTTCATCTACATCTTCTGCGTCGCCAACCAGCTCGGCGCCGACCCTCGCGAGGACCAGGCCAACAAACCCGACCGTCCCCTGGCCTCGGGGCTGGTCAGCCGAGCGGGAGCCTGGCGGCGCTGGCTGGTCGCGATGGCCGTCTTCCCCCTCCTGGGCTGGACCCTGGGGGTGCTGTGGTGGGCCCTCCTGTGGCAGGCGATCACCGTCGTGAACAACTTCACCCCGGTCAGTCGCTGGGGACCGACCCGGGACGCCATCATCGTCCCCGGTGCGATCGTGCAACTCGCGGCGGCCTGGCAGCAGATCGCGCCCCTGGACGCGACGGCATGGCGCTGGATCCTCACGCTCGCCGTCGTCCTGGGCGGACTCGGCCTGCAGATGCAGGACTTGCGCGACCTGGACGGGGACCGGATGATCGGCCGGCGCACCTTCCCCATGCTGCTGGGTGAGCGAACCAGTCGCCGATATCTGGCAGTTCTGATACTGGCCATGCCCGCGATCGTGCACATCCTGCTGTACGCCTCGCGCGTGGACCGCGCCGAGGTCCTGCTTTGCCTGGTCCCGGTCGCCGGACTGTCCTGGACGGTCGCCTGGCGGGTGCTCACCCTGCGCACACCGGCCGCGGACCGGCTCACGTACTCCCTGTACACGCTCGTCTATTGCGTCACCCTGGCCGGCGGCATCCCGCTGCTCCGCTGAGGTGCCCCGAACCACCGGCTCGGACGGTCCGGTTCGCCCGGGCGGCGAGCAAGTCCCGGTTCGGGCGGCTGGTCGGGGTTCGGGGCGATCGGGGCGATCGGGGCGATGGGGGCGATGGGGGCGATCCACTAGGGAAAGTCCCCGATGGTTGAGCGGAGTTCGCTGCCCTAGCGTCGTAGTGGGCCGGGCGGATCGTTCGGCGCGTCCATCCGCACGGGACGGAGATGCGATGAAGGCGATCGTCCAGGAGCGATACGGCTCACCCGACGTGTTGCGGGTCGGGGAGGTGGACAGGCCCACGGTCGCCGATCGCGAGGTGCTGGTGCGGGTTCGGGCCGCGTCGGTCAACGCGCGCGATTGGCACGTCATGCGGGGTGACCCGTACCTCGCGCGGCTGGTGTTCGGAGCGACCCGGCCGAAGGCGCGGATCCGGGGCACCGACTTCGCGGGGGTGGTCGAAGCGGTCGGCGCGCAGGTGCAGGGGTTCGCCGCCGGCGACGAGGTGTTCGGCGAGGCGGAAGGTGCCTTCGCGGAATACGTCTCGGCGCCGGAGGACCTGGTGGCATCCAAGCCGCCGAGCGTGACCTTCGAGCAGGCCGCCGCGTTGCCCCTGGCGGGGTACACCGCGCTGCAGGGTCTGCGGGATGCGGCCGGCGTGCGGCCGGGGCAGCGGGTGCTGATCAACGGCGCGTCCGGCGGTGTGGGTACCTTCGCCGTTCAGATCGCCAAGGTGCTCGGCGCGGAGGTGACGGGTGTGTGCAGCACTCGGAATGCCGATCTGGTCCAGTCGCTCGGCGCGGACCACGTGGTCGACTACACCCGGGCGGACTTCGCCGCAGCCGGCGTGTCCTACGACGTGGTGTTCGACCTGGTGGGAAACCGGACCCTGACGGACTGCCAGCGCGCGCTGACCGCGACGGGCACCCTCGTGCTCTCCGGCGGCGGGATGTCCGAAGGCGGCAGCCTGGTCGGCCCGATGGGCCTGCTCGTCAAGGGACGGGTGGTGTCGCGTTTCGCGCGGCAACGGGTGCAGGTGCTGACGGCGACGCCGAGTCGGGAGAGTCTGGCGACGTTGGCGGAACTGGCCGCCTCGGGAAAGGTCGTGCCGGCCGTCGACCGCACCTACGGGTTCGACGAAGGCGCCGAAGCCATCCGGCACCTGGAGGTGGAGCACGCCCGCGCGAAGGTCGTCATCGTCATGTGACCCGGCTGTGGGTCAGGCGAGTCCATAGGCTCTGGCCAGTACGCCCACCTTGTCGGCCATCGCCCGGCGCAGTTCGTCCGGCGCGACGACCTCGACGTCGATACCGAGCCGCAGCAGCTCGCCGCAGGCATGCTCGATGCCCTCGATCGGGACGACCGCCTCGACCCATCCGGTGTCGCCGACGGCGGTCGCGGTGGCGTCGACCGCACGCACCAACTCCGGGGGGACGTTGTCGGGCAGGCGTCGACGGCCCTGCGGGGACAGCCGAATGGTGGCCGTGCCGATGTGGCGGCGGGTCCGGAAGTCCTCCGAAGGGGTACCGATCTTCGCAGGTCCGCTCCCGCCCCACCCGTACGGGATGGTGTGCGCTGCGAGCCGAGCACGGCGGGCCCGGTGGCGTGCGACCCGGGAGGATCACGGCACGGACCACGCCCGCTCGGCTGCGGCGCCGGGTCCGCCGTGGCCGCACCGCACACGGGATCCCGCGCAGCCGGGTTCGGCGGCGGAGGATCCCGTGTGGTTGGTGTGGGGTCGCAGGCTAGGGGGCGGGGATGGCGGAGAGTTCGTCCGTCAGGTCGTCCAGGCCCAGCGAGCCCTGGGACAGCGCGGCCATGTGCCAGGACTTCAGGTCGAAGGCGGCGCCCTGGGCTCGGCGGGCGTTCTCGCGGCCCAGCAGCCAGGCGCGTTCGCCGAGCTTGTAGCCGATGGCCTGGCCGGGGATGGTCAGGTAGCGGGTGAGTTCGCTCTCGACGAAGTCGGCCGGGCGGCTGCTGTGCGCGCCGAAGAACTCCTGGGCCAGGCCCGGCGTCCAGCGCTCGCCGGGATGGAACGGGGAGTCGGCCGGGATCTCCAGCTCCAGGTGCATGCCGATGTCGACGATGACGCGGGTGGCCCGCATCATCTGGGCGTCGAGGTAGCCCAGGCGCTGCTCGGCGTCGGTGAGGAAGCCGAGTTCGTCCATCAGGCGCTCGGCGTACAGCGCCCAGCCCTCGGCGTTGGCGCTCACCACGCCGACGGTGGCCTGGTAGCGGGACAGGTCGCCGGCGATGTGCGCCCACTGGGCGAGCTGGAGGTGGTGGCCGGGGACGCCCTCGTGGTACCAGGTCGACACGAGGTCGTAGACCGGGAAGCTGGTCAGGCCCATCGTCGGCAGCCAGGTCCGGCCCGGGCGGGTGAAGTCCTCGGACGGGGGCGTGTAGTACGGCGCGGCGGCGCTCCCGGGCGGGGCGATGCACGACTCGACCCGGCGCACTCGCTCGGCGAGCTCGAAGTGGGTGCCGTCGAGCCGCTCGATCGCCTGGTCCATCAGGCCCTGCAGCCAGGCGCGGACCTCGTCGACGCCCTCGATGTGCGTGCCGTGCTCGTCGAGGTGGGCCAGTGCGACCCAGGGCGTGGCCGCGCCGGGCAGCACCTTCTCGGCCTCCTCGCGCATCTCGCCGAGGAGGCGGTGGTACTCCGACCAGCCGTAGGCGTACGCCTCGTCCAGGTCGAGGTCCGCGCCGTTGAAGAAGCGCGACCAGAGGGCGTACCGCTGGCGCCCGACGGTGTCGGGGGCGTCGGCGACGGCGGGTGCGTACACGTCCCGCATCCAGTCGCGCAGTTCCGCCACCCCGGCGGTGGCGGCGCGGGCGGCTTCGTCGAGTTCGGTGCGCAGGGTCTGCGGGCCGTCGGCGGCGAAGTCCTCGAACCAGCCTCGGCCGCTGCCGTCGGTGTCGGCCCACTCGCCGAGTTGGGTGATGCACGTCGCGGTCGGTCGAGGGCCCGCGTACAGCTTGCGCTCCAGGCCGAGGGCGAGCGACTCGCGGTAGCCGGCCAGCGCGTCCGGTACCGCGCGCAGGCGTTCGACGATCGCGGCCCAGTCCGCGTCGGTCTCCGCCGGCGTCACGGTGAACACCTCGCGGACGTCGTGCAGCGGTGTGCCGAGGTTGCCGACGGTGCGCAGGCCCTCGTCGGCCTCGTGCACCGCCAGTTCCGCGGTCAGCCGCTCCCGGAGCAGCCGGGCGCACCGGCGTTCGATGTCGCCCTCGGCGCCGGGCTGCTGCTCGGCCCGGTCGAGCCTGGCGAGGGTGGCCCGCGCCAGGTCGGCTCGCGCCTCCCGCCCGGCCGGGGAGAGGTCGGGCAGCCTGGCGGAACTTTCCGGGACGCCGAGATAGGTTCCGGTGATCGGGTCGATGGCGATGAGCTGGTCGACGTACGTGTCGGCGACCTGACGGGGCAGCGAGGACCTGGTGTCTGACATGTGGACATCCTCGTATGACGACGGCCTCGGCGTCACATGGGTTGCCCGGTCGGGTGTCGGGTGGGCGGCGGTGGCGGCGCGCCGGGCCGCCGGTTGTCTCGGTATGGGCTTCAACGTTGTTCGGACCACGCGGCGCACTGTTTTCGGGCCCGGAGGGTTTCCGGGTGTTCCGCACCGCGGATGCGCGTCAGGTCTTGGACGAGGATCGCGTACAGCTCTGCCGCCTTGCCCACCGCTCCGGCCTTGCCGGTCCAGTGGGCGAGGGCCGCCCGGATTTCCAGGGTGTGTGGGTGTTCGTGGCCCCGGTAGCCGATCAGGTCCTTCAGGAGGAGGGCGTACAACTCCCGTGCCTCGCGTGGTGCGGCCGTCGGGCTGCGCCAGGCGGCATGCCATCGACGGGCGTCCAGGGTGTCGCGGTGGTCGGGTCCACAGTGGTGGATCAGGTCGGGAATGAGTTCCTCGTATATGCGGACCGCGGCCGTCGTGTCGTCGGTGCAGCCGGTCCAGAACGCGTGCGCGTGGCGAATGTTCAGCGTGTCGAAATGGTCGGCTCCGTACACGCGGGTCATGTCCTCGACCAATACCCCGAGCGCCTGTGCCGCCCCCGTCGCGTGGCCGGCCTGCCCCAGCGCGTGCGCGTGTGCTCGGCGGGCCCGGAGGGTACCCAGCGCGTCCGATCCGAATGTGCGACGCGACTGCTCGACCTGCGACCAGGCCGCCTCCACCGCGGGCGTGTTCGGCATGTCGACGCAGGTCCGTTCCTCGTGAAGGGCTTTCCGTGCCTCGGGGTGGTCGCTGCCGTGCACCCGAGTCAGGTCGTCGGCGAGCACGGCGAACAGGCGTGCCGCCTCGTCGAGTTGACCGGTGTTCTTCGCCTCGTGCGCATGGGCCCAGCGCAGCCTGAGGGTGTCCACGTCCGTGCCGCGGACACCGGCGAGTTCCTCGGTGAGCCGGGCCCGGAGCCGCGCCGCTCCGGGCACGTCACCGGCCCGCTCGGTCCAGAGCACGTGTTCGCGACGGGCCTCGACCGTGGTGCCCGCCGCGCTGCCCCGTACCTGGGCGAGGTCGTCGGCCAGCGCGGCGAACAGCCGTGCCGCGCGCGCCGGGTCACCGGATTCGCCGACTCCGCGGGCGTACCTGTGGCGTTCGCGTAAGTCCTGGACGTATGGCCGTGTGAGCGACTCGTCGTGCCGCCGCTCCCGCCGGTAGGTGTCCCAGACATCGACCTCGGACTCGCCGCGCTCCGCCGGGTCCGCGTCGTCGCTCGGGTCGGATTCGGCGGCATCGAGCTGGAGTTCGAGGCCGCGGCAGTGGTTCTCGGCTTCGAGGACGCGGCGATGCGACTCGGCCAGTTCGGCCTCCAGTTCGGTCACCAAGCCGCGCAGCCGGGCCAACTCCGTTTGCAGCCGGGCGTTCTCCTCGTTCCAGCGCTCCAGCGCCCGGGTCTGCGCCACGCGTGATTGCTCGGCGCGCAGTCGGTGCTCGTCGAGTTGGCGTTGCAGCTCTGCAACGCGCTGCTGTTGATCCCGGAGTTCGTTGTCGAACATTCTTTCGCGCAACTGGGCCTGCTGGGCGTGTTCGTCGGCCAGGGCCAGCGCGTCCTTCAGGCGTTGCACCTCGGCAAGGTCGGGGTTGCGCGCCTGCAACACCGCCCGGTGCCGGGCCCGGAGGTCGGCGGCCGCCTCGGCGGTGATCCCCCGGCCCGTGTGTTTGGCCACGTGGTCCTGGAGTTGCACCACGAACTCCCAGGGGGGCACCCGGGTGCCGTTCAGGTAGCGCGAGACCGCTCCCTTGTCCCGGGCGCAGCGGGCGGCGTATCGGGTGATCGACACGTCCAGGACCGCGAAGAGCAGTCGCAGGCTTTCCGCCAGGACCCTCGATCCCTCGGTCAAGTCGGCTCCCAACGGGACCAGTTGGCCCCGCCCGGCTTCCGTCATCGCCACCTCCGTGTCCGGCCGATCGGTCGTTGCGTCCGTTCGGCAACGGACAGTTCACCGTGTGGGGTGCCGCCCGACCAGTCGTTGCCGGCGAATGGCAACGATCGGTTCACCGTGCCGGCCGGCGCAACGGAGTGTGGCCCGTCCAGGCTGAACCCATTCTCATCCACCGCGACGTCGACAAGGCACCGTCAATGACAACCGAACCACCCTCGCCGCCCCGGCGGTACACCGACCTGGTCGCGTTCCTCGCGGTCCTGGTCACCGGAATCGTCCTCGTCGCCTTCGGCGTTCCGGCCACCTCGCTCGCGGCGGTCGCCATGGCGTTGGCCGCCCTCTACAGCGCCTGGCGTTCCGGTCATCGGCCGGGTCCCCCTCCACGTGATCGCGGGTCGTCCTCGGAGGACGACGACTCGCCGGTCGGCTGAGCCGGAGACCCGGCTCGGGGCGCTGCGGGCCGGGTCGTGCTCCGGCCCGCAGCACACCGTCGGCGGTGGTCGGTCGACCGTCAGGGCGCCAGGGGGAGTTGGTCGCCGGTGGCGCCGGTCTCCAGATGCGCGTAGTCGGGGTGATGCAGGCGGTGGTGGACGTAGATCTGGTCGGCCCACGGCGGGTCGAAGGGGGTGAACGCGCGCAGGCCCAGGACCCGGCCGATCGCCCGGTCCGGGTGGGCGGCGTTGAACTCGGCAATCGCGGCGGCCTCGCCGATCTGCTCGACGGTGCCCGGGAGATCGTCGAGGTAGCAGGTGACCCTGGGCAGCAGGTGCTCGTGGTCGGGCCTGCGGAAGAGTTCCAGCGCGGTCGTGGTCGAGGTGTAGTGGTCCAGATCCAGGGCGACGAACCCGACCGGGTGGTTCCGCAGTTCGAGGGCCCGGGTGTCGAGGTAGTCGGGCAGCGTCCGGGCGAGGTCGCCGATCACCAGTTCGGCGTTGCCCAGGCGGGCGCGCAGTCGTTCGTGGTCCATCGTGTAGAAGCCGGGGCCGAACAGGTAGGGCAGGTCCCGCGGATCCTTGGCCGGCGGCATGCCCACCCCGCCGTCGAAGCCGACCACCCGGACCGTGACGCCGGTGGCGGCGGCGTAGTGCCGGGCGTGCTCGGCGAGCGCCAGCAGCCCGTTGCCGCCGGCGACCCCGAACTCGACCACCGTCACGCCCCGATGCCCCAGGCGGGCGGCCGACTCGGTGGCCCGGCGCACGCCGTACGCGTAGTGCGCCCGCTCCACCAGTCCGAATCGGTAGGCCGTCGCCGATCCGACTCCGGGCAGCCGGCGCAACAGCCGGTTCCGGGCCGCGTGCCGGGTGCCGGACTTCGACCAGTCCCACATCACGTCGGCCCACCCACCGGTGGGCCGACGACCGAACGGATGACCCTTCTGCGCACTCGAACGTGAACTTCCGCGCACCACGAGCGACTCCTTCTCGACACGACGAACGAACGGACAAACGAACGGACGAACGGACGAACAAACGGACGGACCAACGAACAGGCGCGTGGACGAGCGATCAGCGGCAACCTTTCCCGACTACCCCCTGCCCAACCCGTTCGACGGCTCGAACCGGTCGGCGACGTCGAGGAACACGACCGTGGCGACGCCCCCTGTGCCCAGGCCCGTTCCTCCCCCGCGGCCGGGAGTCCCTCGGGTGTGTCGGTATCGGATTCGTCACGCCCGGTGGCATTTCGGAACGTTGGGAACTGGTTCGGAGGCGTTCAGGTGGGGGGCGCCTGGCGGACACCGTGCTGCGTCATGGTCTTGGCGTTCGAACACGTTGGCGTGGGATCGGCGCGGTTGAGGAGTTCGGTGGCTATGAAGCTGGTCTCGAAGGGTTTGCGGGCGGCGTGGCGCGGGGCGTCGGTCGGCGCGGTGTGCGTCGCGTTGTGTGCGGGCGGCGGGCTCGCGGTTACGGCGCACGCGGCGGAGGCGGCGGGCGGTGACGCCCAGGCCGCGTTCCCGTCCGCCGTCAGTGGTTGGAAGCCGATCGGCAAGTACGAGATCGACGCGCAGTCCCAGGCCCAGGGGTTGGCCGGCGTGCGGCCCCACCATGGGAAGCCCTACATGTACTACGCCGGGAACACCTCGATTCCCGCGCCGGTGCGGGAGCGTGGCTGGGGGCACATCGGCGACCCGGACTCCTCGCGCGGCTACGTGTTCGACGCCTACCAGGGTGGTGGGGACGCGACCGCCAAGATGTTCCGGGTCACCACGCCGGCCGGGGACGCCTACGAGTACGTGCACCCGTTGGCGGCGGGTGAGGCTATGAACAACTCCTTCGCCGCGGTCTCCCCCAACGGCCGTTGGCTCGTCTCCGGCGAGTGGGACACGATGAATCGGTTGCTCGTCTTCCCCACGCCGATGCTGAATGAGGCCACGCCGCGGACCGGGGGCACCCTCCCGCTCGCCGCGACCATCGAACTGGACCGGCCGGTCAAGGACATCCAGGGGTGCACCTTCCTGGACGAGAAGCGCTTGGTGTGTGCGTCGGACGACTCCGACGCGAAGTTGTTCCCCGTCGCCAAGCCGCTGCTGCAGATCGAACTGAAGAAGGCGCTGAACGGGAAGACGGTAACCGGGCACGTGACTTCCCTCGGTGCACTGCCGCTGCTCAGCGCCTGCCCGGGCGCTGCCGCCGACTTCGAGACCGAGGGCAACGACTACGACCGCCGTACGGGCGTCCTGCGGGTCGAGATGATTCCGCCGCGTGACTGTGCCGCGCAGGCCACCGTGTACGAGTTCAAGCGCAAGCGCTGACCCGGGCCCCCACGCGGGACCGCGAACGCGCGGACCGCGTGGGCGGGTTCGACGCCATGACAGCCGATGCTGCCGTGGGCCGCGGGCGGTGGGCGGGCGGCGGCGAAGACCCGCTCCGCCGCCCGCCGTCGCGCGGTGCCGGCAACGGGTGTCAGCAGCAGCGTGCCTGCGGGTTCTCCTCGCGCCGCCTGGTCCGCCAGGCTTCGTACGCTCGGCGGGAGGGGATCGGCCGGTCCGGATGCTCGCGTCGGTGCCGCAGGCAGTGCCGGTCGTAGTCCGCCGCGCCGGAGATCTCCCGGAGATACCACCGGATCCACCGGAACAGCCGGTTCCGGGCGAACCGTGCGCCGATACCCGGGGCCGGCCCGGTCACGACGCTCCCGCCTCGTCGCCGGGACCGCCGGCGCCCGCGGTGGCGAGTTCCTTCTCCCTGGGCGAGGCCGTCGGTTCGAGCACCAGCGTCGAGGCGACGTAGGGCGTCTCGGTGGTGGGCAGCGGTACGCCGGCGCGGATCGCCCGCGCGCAGACCACGGCCGCGTTGCCCATCACCACCGCGATCAGGACCAGGAACAGGGCGATCAGTACGCCGTCCACGGTGCAGTTCAGCACCACGGTGTGCATGTCGTCCATGTTCTTCGCCGGGCCCAGCACCTTGCCCGCGTCGATCGCGTCGGCGTAGCGGTCGCGTTGGGCGAAGAAGCCGACCCGGGGGTCGTCGGAGAAGATCTTCTGCCATCCGGCGGAGTAGGTCACGGCCACGTCCCAGGCCAGCGGGATGCCGGTGACCCAGGCCCAGCGCAGTCGACCCGACTTGATCAGCACGGTGGTGGCCACGGTGAGCGCGACCGCGGCCAGGAGCTGGTTGGCGATGCCGAACAGCGGGAAGAGCTGGTTGATTCCGCCGAGCGGGTCGGTGGTTCCGGCGTAGAGGAAGTAGCCCCAGAGGCCGACCACCACGGCGCTGGTCAACCAGATGCCGGGCTTCCAGTCGACCCGGCCGATCGGCTTCCACACGTTGCCCAGCATGTCCTGGAGCATGAAGCGGCCCACCCGGGTGCCCGCGTCCACGGTGGTCAGGATGAACAGCGCCTCGAACATGATCGCGAAGTGGTACCAGAACGCCTTCATCCCGGAACCGCCGAACACCTCGGCGAAGATCTCCGACATGCCCACGGCCAGCGTGGGCGCGCCGCCGGAGCGGGCGATCAACGTCTTCTCCTCGACCACCGAGGCCGCCGAGCGCAGGTCGTCGGGGGTGATCGTGAAGCCGAGGCCGGCCACCGCGTGCGAGGCGCTCTCCGCGGTGGCGCCGAGCACCCCGGCCGGGGCGTTCATCGCGTAGTACAGGCCGGGGTCGATCACGCAGGCCGCGATCAGCGCCATGATCGCCACGAACGACTCCATCAGCATGGCGCCGTAGCCGATCATCCGGACCTGCGATTCCCGCTGGATCAGCTTCGGCGTGGTGCCGGAGGCGACCAGGGCGTGGAAACCGGAGAGGGCGCCGCACGCGATGGTGATGAACAGGAACGGGAACATCGACCCGGCGAACACCGGCCCGGAGCCGGAGCTCGCGAACGAACTGATCGCGTCCGTCTTCAGGTTCGGCGCGGCCAGCAGCACGCCGAGCGCGAGCAGCACGATGGTGCCGACCTTCATGAAGGTGGACAGGTAGTCGCGCGGGGCCAGCAACAGCCACACCGGCAGTACCGACGCGACGAAGCCGTAGCCGACCAGACAGAACACCAGCGTGGTCGGACTCCAGGTGAACGCGTCGCCCAGCGCGGTGTCCTCGATCTGCCCACCGCCGATGATCGCGGCCAGCAGCAGCGCCACCCCGATCACGCTGGTCTCCAGCACCCGACCGGGGCGCAGGAAGCGCAGATAGACGCCCATGAACAGGGCGATCGGGATGGTCAGCGTGACCGAGAAGGTCCCCCACGGGGAGTTCGCCAGCGCGTTGACCACGATCAGGGCGAGCACCGCGAGCAGGATGATCATGATCACGAACACCGCGAGCAGCGCCGCGACCCCGCCGACCCGGCCGATCTCCTCGCGGGCCATCTGGCCCAGGCTCTTGCCATCGCGGCGCATGGACAGGAACAGGATCACCATGTCCTGTACGGCTCCGGCGAAGATCACCCCCACCACGATCCAGATGGTGCCCGGCAGATACCCCATCTGTGCGGCCAGTACCGGGCCCACCAGTGGTCCGGCGCCCGCGATCGCGGCGAAGTGGTGGCCGAACAGCACCCGCCGGTCCGTCGGTTGGTAGTCGACGCCGTCGTCGAGCCGTTCGGCCGGGGTGGCCCGGGTGTCGTCCGGTTCCAGCACTCGTTCGCTGATGAAGCGGGAGTAGAAGCGGTAGGCGATCGCGTAGGAGGCGACCGCCGCGAAGATCAGCCAGACGGCCGAGATCTCCTCGCCGCGGGCGAGGGCGACCATGCCCCAGCCGGCCGCGCCGAGCAGCGCGACGACGGTCCAGATCAGGATCGATCTCGGGCGGTACGTACGGGGGTTGCGGGTGTCGGTCGTGGGGGGCACGCGGACTCCTCATCGGGCAGGGGGCGAAACGGCGACGGACGAGAACCTGCGGGTCGGCCGGGGGGCGGCACGGGTCAGGGAGGTTGCCGGTCGGGGCGGCGCAGCAGGAGACGGGCGACGAACATGGCGGCGGCGCACCCCGGCACCCAGGCGAGTTGGTACCAGTAGAAGAACGGGACGCCGGCCGCCGCCGGCTCCCGGCGCGCGTACAGGGGCACCCACAACAGCGCCACGACCGGCGCGGCGAGGCAGAGGCCGGCCGCGAGCCGGCGGGCCGCACGGGGCCGTGCGGGGGTGGGTGGGGGGTGCTGCCCGGTCATCGCGCCTCCTCCGGGTCGGTGGTGCGGGCCGCCGGTTCGTCGGCCCTGTGGAAGAGTTGTCCGGGCTCGCGTTTTGGTTGACAGCCGATGTCCCGCGGTTTTCCGCGGGGTTGCCCGACCGGGACGACGGACGTTTTTCGGCCACGCGCGCGGGCCCGGACCGATGGGCCGGGCCGCTCGGCGGCAACCCCGCCGGAATCGGCCGGTCAGGGCCTAAGGTCGGTACGCTCGCGGCAACCCGTGCCCGAGTGCGCTCGCACGCCGATCCGGACGGTGACGGATGACCGACGGGGCCATGACCGCGGCCGTCCTGATCGTGGTCGGCGGTGCCTCGCTGCTGGCGGTGGCCGCGCCGCGGCTGCACCGCAGTCACGACCTGCCGTCGTTGGAGGACTGGGCGCTGGCCGGTCGTGGCCTGGGCGCGGTCTGGACCTGGTTGGTGCTCGGCGGCACGATCTTCACCGCGTATACCTTCACCGCGGTGCCGGGCCAGGTGTACGGCCGAGGCGCGTCGGCGTTCTTCGCGCTGCCGTACACGGTGATCGTCTGCCCGATGGCCTTCGTGCTGCTCCCCCGGTTGTGGTCGGTGGCGCGCCGGCACGGCTATCTGACGGTGGGCGACTTCGTCCGGGGTCGCTATGGTTCGCCGGCGCTGGCCCTGGTGGTCGCGTTGACCGGGATCCTGGCCACGATGCCCTACCTGGCCCTTCAGGTGCTCGGCATCCGGGCCGTGCTCGCCGCCGCCGGGCTGCATCCGCGCGGTGCGCCCGGCGACGTGGGCATGGTCGTGTTGTTCGCCGGGCTCGCGATCGCCACATATCGGCACGGGTTGCGGGCGCCGACGGTGATCTCGGCGCTGAAGGCGGTGGCGATCTTCGGTTCCGCCGCGGTGGCGGTCGTGTTCGTGCTGCGCCGCTTCGGTGGCCCGGGGCCGATGTTCGAGGCTGCGGATCGGCGGCTAGCCGGGCGTGGGCCCGGTGATGCGTCGTTGGTGCTCGGCGCGCATCAGCAGGCCGGATTCGCCACGCTGGCGCTGGGTTCGGCACTGGCGTTGTTGTTGTATCCGCACGTGCTGACCGCGGGGTTCGCCGCGGCCGGCCCCGACACGCTGCGCCGGGTGTCGATCGCGTTGCCCGCGTGGACCGCGGTACTGGCGATGTTCGGGGTGCTCGGCGTCGCGGCGTTGGCGGTGGACGTGGACACGCGCTCGGGCACCGCCGAGGCGGCCGTACCGCTGCTGGTGGACCGGCTGTTGCCGGCGTTTCCGGCCGGACTGGTGTTCGGCGCGATCATCGTCGGCGCGCTGGTGCCGGCGGCGGTGATGTCGATCGCCGCCGCGACCTCGTTCGTGCGTAACGTCTATGTCGAGTACTTCCATCCGACGGCCACTCCGAAGCGGCAGATGCGGGTCGCGCAACTGGTGTCGCTGACCGCGAAGGTGGGCGCGGTGGCGTTCGTCTTCGGGCTGCGCGACCAGGCCGCGATCAACCTGCAACTGCTGGGCGGGGTGTGGATCCTGCAGATCTTCCCGGCCGTGGTGATCGGGTTGTTCACTCGGCGACTGCACCATCGGGCCCTGCTGGTGGGCTGGGCGGTGGGCATGCTGACCGGTACGGTCGCGGTCGTGCGGGAGGGCTTCGTCTCGCTGATCCGGGTCGAACTGGGAGGTCACGGCGTGCAGATGTACGCGGGGCTCGCCGCGCTGCTGCTCAACCTGGCGGTCACCCTGGCCCTGACCGAGGTGTTCGACCGGTTCGGTGCGACGCGCGGCCCGGACGACACGGCCCTGCCGTCCCGGTCGACCGGCCGGGGCGTCGCGGGGAAGGAGGCGAACGGCTCGTGAAACGCCTGCGCCGCGACGGGCCCCGGGCCGGCCCCGGAGCAGCCCGAGCCGGGCCCGAATCGGGTGCCGCCGCAGTTCGCCGCGGGTGCGACCGAATCCGAGCGCGAGGCGCAGGTCGCGCGCCTGTTCGACCTGCACTATCCGTCCATGTTGCGGCTCGCCACGCTGCTCGGCGCGGACGATCCGGAGAACATCGTCGCCGAGGCGTACTACGAGATCTACCGCAAGTTCCGCAGGCTGCGCACGCCCGAGGCCGCCGCGGCCTATCTGCGGTCGGTGGTGTGCAATCTGGTCCGGATGCGAATACGCCATCTCCAGGTCGTCCGCCGGCATGTCGAGGAGCCCTTGGGCACGGTGGCCTCGGCCGAGACCTCGGCCCTGTTGCGCGACGACCAACAGGCGCTGATCCGCGCTTTGCGCGAGTTGCCGGCGCGCCAGCGCGAGGCGCTGGTGCTGCGCCATTGGCTGGGGCTGAAGGAGAAGGAGATCGCGTCGACCATGGGCATCTCGGTCGGCTCCGTCAAGACGCACACCGCGCGTGGGATCGCCGCTCTCACGCAGGCGATGGAGGTACGGCGATGAACAACCCTCCCGACACCGAGGCGACGAACAACCCTTCGGGCACCGAGCGGCAACTGCGGGAGGCACTGGAAACGTTGGCCGCCGGTGTGCACCCTGCCCCCGACGCGTACCGCACCGCGCACGGCGACTGGCAGCGCCGCGAGCGCCGCCGCCGGCTGATCCTGGCCACGCTGATCCTGCTGGTCTTCGCCGCGGCCACGGTGATCGGCGTCCTGGTCCTCAATCACGCGCCGGCCGATCCGGGCCCGACCTTCGAGCATCCGCCCGCTCCGTGACGCCCGCGCGGCGCGGGTCGAGACGGCCCGCCACCGCTGTGCGACGCCTCGAAGTCTTGTTAGTAAAGTTTCCTAACAAGTCTTGACGGCGCGCGCGGCGCCTTGGGATCGTCGGGGCCAACAACCGGGCCGGAGGCTCCTGTTGGGGCACCGCGGGCACCCGACCGCGGTGGTGTCCGAGCACGCGACGGCACCTCTCCGGCCCATTCGAGCGCACCATCCTGCCCGGCTCAGGCACGACGATCGGCTCCTCAACGCTGGAGGACGACGTGCACCTGTCCCTGCCCCCGCGCCCGACCCGCCGAAGTCCCTCGTTCCGCACCGCTCGGCGAGCCGTGTCCCGACTGCCCAGATTTCCCGCCGTTCTCGCCGTGATCGCCATGTTGGCCACGGTGTTGACCTTCGTCGAAACCGCCTCCGCCGCGGAGGTGTTGCTCTCCCGCGGCAAGCCCGCCACCGCCTCGTCCAGCGAGGACTCCACCCTCGGCCCGGCCAAGGCCGTGGACGGCAAGACCACCACCCGATGGGCCAGCACGGAAGGCGCCGGCGCCCAGTGGCTGAGCGTCGACCTCGGCTCGGACGTCTCCATCTCCCGGGTCAAGCTGACCTGGGAGGCGGCCTACGCCAAGGCGTACCGGATCGAGGTCTCGCCCGACGGCGCGTCCTGGACCAAGGTCTACAGCACCTCCGCCGGCGACGGCGGCACCGACGACCTCGGCGCACTGTCCACCCACGGTCGCCACGTGCGCGTGTACGCGACCACGCGAGCCACCGACTACGGCTACTCCCTCTGGGAGTTCGAGGTCTACGGCGCCGGCGGCCCGGACACCACCGCGCCCACCGCGCCGACCGCGTTGCGGGTGACCGGCACCACGCCCACCGGCGTCTCGCTGGGCTGGACCGCGTCCACCGACAACGTCGGGGTGACCGGCTACGACGTGCTGCGCGACGGCGTCACGGTCGGCACCAGCGCGGGCACCTCCTACACCGACACCGGCCTGAGCACCGGAGTCGGCTACACCTACACCGTCCGCGCCCGCGACGCGGCGGGCAACCTGTCCGCGCCGAGCGCGTCGGTGGTCGGCACCCCGCAGGCCGGCGGCTCCTCGTTCACCGTCGTCGCGGCGGGCGACATCTCCGACCCGGGCTGCACGTCGGCCCAGGAGTGCGGGGCCGAGCAGACCGCGCGCCGGGTCGAGGCGATCAACCCGGACGAGGTGATCACGCTCGGGGACAACCAGTACGACACCGGCAGCCTCTCCGACTACCGCAAGTACTACGACACCACGTGGGGTCGGTTCAAGGACAAGACCCGTCCCGCCCCCGGCAACCACGAGGCCGACGACAACCCGTCCGAGGCCGGCTACAAGGCCTACTTCGGCAACCGCGCAACACCCAACGGCACCACCTGGTACAGCTGGGACCGCGGCGGTTGGCACTTCATCGCGCTCGACTCCGAGCAGTCGATGTCGGCGACCTCGGCACAGATCCAATGGCTCAAGGCGGATCTGGCGAACAACGCGCAGGGCTGCGTGGCCGCCTACTGGCACAAGCCCCTGTACAGCTCCGGGCCGCAGGCCGACAAGGTGAGTCAGGCCGCGTGGCAGGTGCTCTACGACGCGCGCGCCGATCTGGTCCTCAACGGACACGACCACCTCTACGAGCGCTACGCGCCGCAGAATCCCAAGGCCAAGGCGGATCCCGCCGGCATCCGCGAGTTGCTCGTGGGCACCGGCGGCGCGGACCCGTACGACTTCGAGAGTCCGCAGCCCAACAGCGAGAAGCGGGTCACCGGTTCGCCGGCCGTGCTCAAGCTGACCCTCTCCGCCGGCAGCTATTCCGGACAGCTCGTGCGCTACGACGGCAAGCAGCTCGACACCTTCGGGCCGGTCGGCTGCCACTGAGCCAACCGAACGTGCGGGCCGGCCGGCGACCTGTTCCCCGGCCGGTCCGCACCAGGCCCGGCCACCGCCTCCCGTCCGGTGGTTGCCGGCCGGTGGCTGCCGGCCGTCGCACCGCGACACACCCCGTTTCCACCCCGTCCCGCTCCGACCCGACCCGAGTCCACCGTCCCCGGACGGATCGAGGGAGGACCGCCCGTGTACATCGCCGCCACCCGGCGCGCGGATCAGGCCGGTGGGATCGCCTCGGCCAAGGCACCGCGCAGATTCGCGCGCAACGTCCCGGCCAACGTGCTCGCGCTCGGCGCCGTCAGCCTGGTCACCGACATCTCCTCGGAGATGGTCACCGCGGTATTGCCCACCTACTTCGTGCTCACCCTGGGACTGAGCCCGCTGCAGTACGGGCTCCTGGACGGCACCTACTTCGGCATCACCGCCTTCGTGCGCCTGCTCGGCGGCCAGGTGGCCGACCGCACCCGTCGGCGCAAACTGGTCGCGGGCACCGGCTACGGGTTGTCCGCCGTATGCAAACTCGGCCTCCCGCTGGCCGGTTCCTCGATCACCGGGCTGGGTCTGGTGCTCGCGGCGGACCGCACCGGCAAGGGGCTGCGCACCGCGCCACGCGACGCGCTGATCACGCTCAGCACCCCCGCGCCCGACCTGGGTCGGGCGTTCGGCGTGCACCGCGCGATGGACACGGTCGGCGCGTTCCTGGGCCCGCTCGCCGCGTTCGCGGTGTTGTGGGCCACCCACGACGCGTACGACGCGGTGTTCGTGGTGAGCTTTTGCGTCGCCTCGTTCGCGGTGTTGCTGATGGCGCTGTACGTGCGCGACCACCACGAACCGGTCGGGCCGCGCCGCGAGTCGTCGCTGCGGGCCGCGTTCGCGCTGCTGCGGCTGCGCCCGTTCCGGCGCACCTGTATGGCCGCGACCATGCTCGGACTGCTCACCGTCGGCGACACCTTCGTGTACCTCGTGTTGCAACACGGCTTCGACATCCCGTTGCGCTACTTCCCGTTGCTGCCGCTGGGCACGGCCGGCGCGTATCTGCTGCTCGCGGTGCCGCTGGGTCGCCTCGCCGACCGGGTCGGTCGTTTCCGGGTCTTCCTGGGCGGCCATCTCGCGCTGCTCGCGGCCTACGCGGTGGCCGCCGCACCCGACGGCGACCGCACGCCGGGCTCGCTGCTGTTGTGGACGGTGTTGTCGGCCGTGCTCGTGCTCCAGGGCCTGTTCTACGCCGCCACCGACGGGGTGCTGATGGCCGCCGCCGGGCCGCTGTTGCCGGTGCACCTGCGCACCAGCGGCCTGGCCCTGCTTCAGACCGGTCAGGCCGGCGCCCGACTGTTCTCCTCGGTGCTCTTCGGCGCGGCCTGGACGTTGTGGGGTGCGGGCCCCGCGTTGCTCGTCATGGGCGTCGGGTTGGCCGGCGCCCTCGTCGTGGCCCGATGGCTGCTGCCGTCGCGGTCCCCACTGCCGGAGGTGACCGGATGAAGCGCGCCCTCGGCCTGCTGCTCGGCCTGCTCGTGCTGGTCGGGGTGGCGGTCGGCTACTCGACCTTCGCGGCCGGCCGCGAGGACGACGCACAGGTGCGGCGCCGGCCGCTGGACCTGGCCGCCGGCGGGCAGTTGGTGTTCGTGGACACCGCCCGCAAGGGCGGCCACCGCACCGTGGCCGCGACCGCGATGGACCCGGCCGGCGCCACCGGCCCGGCCCGTACCGACAGCGGACTGCGCTGCGAGCGCTTCGCCGTCGGCGCGGCCACCGGTGTCTGCCTGCAGACCCGCGGCGGCCCGCTGCCCGGTACCGACGCGCTGATCGTGGACCCGGCGATGAACGTGCGACGCCGGATCGAACTCGCGGGCACCCCGTCCCGGGCCCGGGTCTCGGCGAGCGGGCGCATGGTGTCCTGGACCGTCTTCGTCACCGGCGAGTCCTACAACAAGACCGGGTTCTCCACCTGGACCGGCATCCTGGACACCCGCACCGACTACACGCTGATCAACATCGAGGCCATCCCGCTGACCATCGACGGCAAGCGCTACCGATCCGCCGACGTCAACTACTGGGGCGTCACGTTCGCCGCCGACGACAACCGCTTCTACGCCACCGTGTCCACCAAGGGCCGCACCTACCTGGTCGAGGGCGACTACGCGAACTGGGAGGCGCACACGGTGCGGGAGAACCTGGAATGCCCGTCGTTGTCCCCGGACGGCACCCGGATCGCGTTCAAGAAGCGCTCCGGCGCCACCACCTGGCGACTGCACGTGCTGGACCTGGCGACCATGCGCGAGACCGCGCTGGCCGAGCGGGAGAGCATCGACGACCAGGCGGCCTGGCTGGACGACCACACCGTGATGTACGGCCGGGGCCGCGACGTCTACGCGACGCCCGCCGACGGATCGGGCACCCCACGCCTGCTCGTCGCGAAGGCGTCCTCGCCGACCGTGCTGCGCTGAGCACCCCCTCCCCCGAGGCCGCACCTCGCGCGCCGGGTCCGTACGCCGGGCCCGGCGCGCTCAGTGCACCGGCACCGCCCGGACCCAGGTGCCCGCCTCGTCCAGAAGGTCCTCCACCGCGAGACCGGACCCGGCCAGGAGGTCGGCGAACCCCGCCTCGGTGAACACCCGGGACCGGAACTCGTGCACCCACCGCGCGTCGGGATACTCGTAGAGCATCCGCACCGCGCGCAACGTTTCGTCACCGTCGATCGGCTCGGAGCCGAGCATGTGCACCGCGCCGCCCGGGTATTCGCGCACCCGGGGCACGTTCTCGTGCCAGCCGGCACCCTCGCGTTGGATCAACACCACGCCGTCGTCCGCGACATGCGCCCGGCAGGTGTCCAACAGGGCCCGACACGCCTGTGCCTCGGCGGTGTTGACCAGGTAGGACGCCAACAACACCACGTCGAACCGCTCGTCCAGCCGCAGTTCCTCGATGCCGGCGGCCACCGTGCGTGCCCCGCGCACCCGGGCGAGCATCTCGGGCGACTCGTCCACCGCCGTCACCGACCAGCCGCGCTCGACCAACGCGTGCGTCACCCGGCCGGCACCGCTGCCCAGTTCGAGCAGCGTGCGGGCGCCCGACCGGGCACCCAGGGCGATCGTCTCCGGCTCGTCCCCGACCGTCATGCGCTCGTACATCTGCACCGCACACCCGTCCGGGGTGAACGCCCCGGGCCCCTCGCCGTGATGTCCCTCGCGCATGCGTGTCATCGACTCGTCTCCCTTGGTCCGGCGACATCCGACCACCAGCGAAGTCAGCCGCGCCGAACCGCGTCAACTCCTTCGGCCAGGACCGAAAGCCGCCCCGATCCGCCGGGCCGGCCGGTGTGCCGACCGACCAGCAGGGCACCCAGGGTGGTGCGTTCGTGGCGCACCGACCGACCGGCCCGGGTGCTCGTGAGCAGTCCCGCGCCCCGCAGCGCGGCGGTGTGCGCGGAGACGGTGGCGTTGCCCACCCGGAGCCGGCGGGCGAGTTCGCCGGTGTTGTGCGCGCCGGTGCCGAGCAGTTGCAGGATGTCGAGCCTGGTCCGGCCGATCACGGCCGCCAGTGCCTCCTCGGTGCCGCCGGGCCCGGCGAGGGCGAGCGGCAGGCCCGGCCCCGCCGGATAGGTGACGACCACCGGCCGATCGGGCAGGTTCGACAACAGCGGGTGTGCGCTCCAGTGGAAGGTGGGCAGGAGCAGCAGACCGCGGCCGTGCAGCTCGATGTCCGCGTCGCCCGCACCCGCGAACTCCCAGACGTCCCCGTGCAGTCGGCTGCCCGGGACCAGTTCGGTCAACGTCGCGCCGAGGCCGTGTTCGGCCGTGGTCAGCGCGTGCCGGGTGAACTCCGCGTGATGCAGGTCCTGTACCAGGGACCACACCGGGCCCAGCACCGTCTCGAAGGCCGCGTGCTGGGCGCGGCGCACCGACCGCCAGGCGTCCGCGTCGCCGCGATGCAGGCTGCGGATCCACGGCGGCACGGGGGTCGGGTGTCCGGCGTAGACACGTTCGAGCTCCGCGCGCACCATCTCCGGCCGGGTGCTCCGGATCTCGTCCAGCCCCTCGGTCAGCGAGTCGGCGAACACGTCCAGGAACAGCGGCGGGCGCCCGCCGGGGACCAGGTCGGCCAGCGGATCGACGGCCGCCGGCAGTGCCCGCAGCAGTCGTTGCCGCCAACGCCCGAAGAGCAGTGGGTCGTCGGGGCGGACCATCCGCGACAGCGCGACGTTCAGCTCCTGGAGCGGGGCCGGTCTCGGAGCGAACCGGACCCGGGCGAAGTCGGCGGCGGTGAAGCGGATCCGGACCATTACTCCCCCTACGGCTGCGGCGCCGGCTTTTCGGCCCTGGCCACAACCTTCGCGGCTGCTCCCGGGCACGAGCCAGCCTTCGGGACATGCCCCCGACATTGGCACGCAGGGGCGGTCGATACCACAAGGGTGCAGGTCGCGCGGCGGTGCCGCAGCCGGCCGCAGCACGACACGAGGAGGGTTTGTGAAACGCAAAGCGGAAGCGCAGACGACAGATCGGGTCGAGGGGATCGGGCGCCGCCGGCTCGTCGCCTCGGCCGTACCGGCCGCCGCGCTGCTCCTGGCGGGCGGCATCACCCGCGCCGCTCCCGCGTCCGCGCGACCGGTCGATCGGCGACCCGCGAGCGACGCCGTGTTGCGGCTCGTGCCGCCGACCGGTCCGCATGCGATCGGGACCACCACGCTGTATCTGGTGGATCGTTGCCGATCGGACCCCTGGGAGCCGATCCCGGTGCGCGAGGTGATGGTCACCGTGTTCTACCCGGCCCGCGGGGTGCGCGGATTCCCGATCGCCCCGCAGTTGCCCGCCCGGGCCGCGGCGGAATTCGCGACCGCGGCCCGGGCGACCCATCCCGAGTTGCCGGCGGCGGGCGTGGACTGGGCGGCCACCGCCGCGCACACGCACGAGAACGCGCCCGCGCGGGCCGGCCGACGTCCGGTGTTGCTGTACAGCCCCGGCGGCGTCGACCCGCGCGGCATGGGTACCGGCATCGCCGAGGAGTTGGCGAGCCGGGGCTATGTCGTGGTGAGCATCGACCATCCGGGAGACGGCGCCGTGGTGGAGTTCCCGGTCGACCTGCCGGGCCGGGACGGCCGGGTGCGCTGGACCGTGCTCCGAGCCGACCCGCGCAGCGATCCCGGACTCTTCCGCACCCTGATCGACACCCGGATCGCGGACACCCGGTTCGTCCTGGAACAACTGGCGGTCCTGGCCTCGGGCGGCAACCCGGACCCGACCGCCCCCGCACTGCCCGACGGCCTGCATCGGGCGCTCGACCTGCGACGGGTGGGCGTCTACGGCCACTCGGCGGGCGGCACGACCGCGGCCGAGACGATGCACGAGGACCGCCGCATCGCCGCCGCGATCAACCTGGAAGGATATCTGGACCACCCGCCGCCGGCGCCGGGCGAGGCGGGCGAGTTGTACCCGATCGCCCGCGAGGGCACCGACCGGCCGCTGCTCCTGGTCGGCAGCGACGGCTTCGGGCATCGAGCGGACCTGGAACCCTCGTGGTCCGCGCTGCGCGCGAACTCGCGCGGGCCCATCCCTCGGCACCTGATCGAGCACGCCGCGCACCACGTGTTCACCGACCACGCCGTGCTCGCACCGCAACTTCAGGCCACCGGGCTGATGTCGGCGGCCGACCGGACCGCCCTGATCGGCACGATCGCACCGGCGGCATCGGTGCCCCTGGTCCGTCGGCTGGTACACACGTTCTTCGCCCGACACCTGCCCACGCGCTGACCACCGGGCACGGTTCCCGAACCACTCGGGCGGGCACCGAGAGCGTGCTCGGTGCCCGCACGACCGTCCCGATCGCGGCGCCGCTCAGACCCCGGGGGCCGGATCGCCCTCCTCGACCCAGTCCATCGTGCGCGCCACCGCCTTGCGCCAGTTGCGGTAGCCCAGATCGCGGGTGGCGTCGTCCATCCGCGAGGTCCATTCCGCGGCGCGGTGCCAGTTCGCCCGCAGCGAGTCCAGGTCCGGCCAGTAGCCGACCGCGAGCCCGGCCGCGTACGCCGCGCCCAGCGCGGTGGTCTCGGCCACGAACGGGCGGGCCACCGGGGCGTCCAGCACGTCGGCGATGGTCTGCATGAGCAGGTTGTTGGCGGTCATCCCGCCGTCCACCTTGAGCGTGGCGAGCTTGACGCCGGAGTCGCGTTCCATCGCGTCCACCACTTCGCGGGTCTGCCAGGCGGTGGCCTCCAGCACGGCGCGCGCGATGTGCCCCTTGTTCACGTACGCGGTCAGACCCGCGATCACCCCGCGCGCGTCCGAGCGCCAGTACGGCGCGAACAGGCCGGAGAAGGCCGGCACGAAGTAGGCGCCACCGTTGTCCTCGACGGTCAGCGCGAGCGTCTCGATCTCGGCCGCGGTGCCGATCAGTCCCATCTGGTCGCGCATCCACTGCACCAGCGAACCGGTGACCGCGATCGAACCCTCCAGCGCGTAGACCGGCGCCTCCTTGCCGAGCCGGTAGCCGACCGTGCTGAGCAGGCCGTGGTGCGACTGCACGATCCGCGATCCGGTGTTGATCAGCAGGAAGCTGCCGGTGCCGTAGGTGCTCTTGGCCTCGCCCTCCTCGAAGCAGGTCTGCCCGAACAGCGCGGCCTGCTGATCGCCCAGCGCGGAGGCGACCGGGACGCCCTCCAGGATGCCCCGGGCGGTGCCGTACACCTCCGAGGAGGAGCGGATCTCGGCCAGCACCGAACGCGGCACGTCCATCGCCCGCAGGATCCGGTCGTCCCAGTCCAGCGTCTCCAGGTTCATCAACATCGTGCGCGAGGCGTTGGTGACGTCGGTGACGTGCACCCCGCCGTCCGGGCCGCCGGTGAGGTTCCACACCACCCACGACTCCATCGTGCCGAACAGGATGTCGCCGCGGTCGGCCCGCTCGCGCAGCCCCTCGACGTTGTCCAGCAGCCAGCGGATCTTGGGCCCGGCGAAGTAACTGGCGAGCGGCAGCCCGGTCTCGACCCGGAACCGGTCCTGGCCGACGTTGCCGCCCAGTTCGCGACACAGCGCGTCGGTGCGGGTGTCCTGCCACACGAGCGCGTTGTGCACCGGCACCCCGGTATGGCGGTCCCACAACACGGTGGTCTCGCGCTGGTTGGTGATGCCCAGCGCGCGGATCTGCTCGCGGCGGATGCCCGCCTGGGCGAGCGCGCCGGCGACCACGGCCTGCACCACGCCCCAGATCTCGGCGGCGTCGTGCTCGACCCACCCCGGACGGGGGAAGATCTGCCGGTGCTCGCGCTGGTCGACGGCGACGATGCGCCCGTCCGCGCCGAAGATGATGCATCGGCTGGACGTGGTGCCCTGGTCGATCGCGGCGATGTAGGTGTCGGACATGGCTCCTCTTCCGAAGGATCCGAGGGAAAGGTCGGGGTCGGTGCGCACGCGGGGGGCGGGCGGCGCACGCGCGGACTCAGTATGCGAGCCGGTACAGCCCGCCGGCCGCCAGCCCGCCCAGGGTGGGACCGACCACGGGGACCCACGCGTAGGCCCAGTCCGAGCCGCCCTTCTTGGGAATGGGCAGCAGCGAGTGTGCCAGGCGCGGGCCGAGGTCGCGGACCGGGTTGATGGCGTAGCCGGTCGGACCGCCCAGGGACAGGCCGATGCCCACCACCAGGAGCGCGGTCATCAGGATGCCGGTGCCGGAGAGGGCGAGCCCGTCGGTCAGGCCCTGGGTCAGGATCACGATGACCAGCACGGTGGTGGCTATCGTCTCGGTGATCACGTTCTGCACCGGGTTGCGGATCTCCGGCGAGGTGGCGAACACGCCGAGCACCGGTTCGCCGTGCTCCTTGAACTGACCCAGGTAGGTGGCCCAGGCCAGCACCGCGCCGATCACCGCGCCGGTGAACTGCCCGGCGAGATACACCGGCACCTTGTCCCATTCCCCCGTCTTGACGGCGATGCCGAACGTCACGGCGGGATTGAGATGGGCGCCGGACAACGACACGCTCGCGTACGCCCCGGCCAGCACCGCGAAGCCCCAGCCGAAGGTGATCGCCAGCCAGCCCGCGTTCTGCGCCTTGGATCGGTTCAGGGTGACCGCCGCACACACGCCGACGCCCAGGAGCAGCAGGATGGCCGTACCCAGGGTCTCGCCGATGAAGATCTTGTCGCTCGTCACAACAACACGGCCCCTTCTTGACTGCACGTTCGCGACTGCACGTTCGTGCCTGCACGGGTGGGACGGCGCCGGGTTCCGGCGCCGGACGGACGCACGGCGCGCCGGGATCGACGCGCCGTGCGGGGAAGCGGGAATCCGCGCCGCGTCGGGGCGGCGCGCAGGGACCGCCGCTGCGGTGCCGCGCAGTGGGTACGCCGGGCGGATCCGATCGCGTTCGGATCGGAATCGTCCGGGCCTGGTCCATTCGATGACTCTGACTGGCATTCGACATTGACGACCGCTGTCCGGCAGTGTTCTCCGCAGGTTGCGCCGCCGTCAAGAGTCCGTGAACATCTCGTTCCCGACCCCGCCCGTGAGCGCCGGGCCCGACGGGCGGACGGTGGACCCGACCGGCATGTGTACGACCGCTGTTCTACATTGCCAACCCGATCTTCATTGCCAACCTGATCTTCGATGGAGGAGTGGGTATGCCCGGTCCCATCCAGTCGCTCGAACGCGCAGCGGCGATCCTGCGGCTGCTCGCCGGCGGCGAACGGCGCTTCGGCCTGAGCGAGGTGGCCACCACCCTGGGTCTGGCCAAGGGCACCGCGCACGGCATCCTGCGCACGCTGCACCAGGAGGGGTTCGTCGAGCAGGACGCCAAGAGCGGCAAGTACCAGCTCGGCGCCGAGTTGCTCCGGCTGAGCAGCTCCTACCTGGACGTGCACGAGTTGCGCGCCCGGGCCCTGGTCTGGGCCGACGATCTGGCCCGGGCCAGTGGCGAGAGCGTGCGCATCGGCGTGCTGCACAAGGGCGGCGTGCTGGTCGTCCATCACGTCTTCCGGCCCGACGACAGCCGCCAGGTGCTGGAGATCGGCGCGATGTTGCCGCTGCACTCCACCGCCTGGGGCAAGGTGCTGCTCGCGGTCGACCCGGCCGCGCGCGCCGAGTTGGACGAGCGCGACCCGGTCGCCTTCACCGCCCGCACGCTGACCGACCCGGTCGCCATCGACGCGGAGAGCGTGACGGTGCGCGAACGCGGCTGGGCGTGCGACAACGAGGAGTCGGTCCTGGGCCTGGCGGCCATCGCCGCACCGATCCGCGACCGGCGCGGCACGCCGCTGGGCGCGGTGGGCATCAGCGGCGCGGTCGAGCGGATCATCGCCGACGGCGCACCGCGTCCCACGCTGGTGGCCTCGGTGCGCGACGCGGCACGCGCCATCTCGCGCGACCTGGGTGCCACCTTTCCGTACTGATATCTGCCATATCGACCTATTTCGGACGCCGCGCCGCGCTTCGCCGTCCGGCGCGGACCGGGGCACTTGACCACTGCCCGACCGGCAATGAAAACTGTCGTTCGTCGTTCGACAATGCCGACCACGTAGATTCGGATCGGGACTCCGTCCCACCGCTTCGCGGCCCGGCCCAGTGGAAAGAAGACGCGTGATGAGCACCGCCACGGATCCGACCGTTCCCGCTCGTGCCCACAGCCGCGCCGAACTCTCGCGCGGCACCCACGACCTGCTCGTCATCGGTGGCGGCATCCTCGGCACGGCGGTGGCCTGGACCGCGGCCCAGACCGGGTTGCGGGTGGCCATGGTCGACGCGGGCGACTTCGCCGGCGCCACCTCGTCCGCGTCCTCCAAGCTCGTCCACGGCGGCCTGCGCTACCTACAGACCGGCAACCTCAAGCTGGTCGCGGAGAACCACCGCGAACGCCGCACGCTGGCCCGCGACGTGGCCCCGCACCTGGTGCGACCGTTGTCCTTCCTGGTGCCGGTCTACAAGGACGGCCCGCACGGCTCGGCCAAGCTCGGCGCCGGCGTGTTCCTGTACTCGGCGCTGTCCGCGTTCGGCGACGGCATGGGCAAGGTGATCGGCCCCGAGAACGCGCTCGAACTCGTCCCGGCCCTGCGCAAGGAGGGCCTGCGCCGCGCCGCGGTGTACGGCGACCACCAGATGAACGACAGCCGCGTCGCGGTGACCACCGTGCGGGCCGCGGTCGAGGCCGGCGCGGTGGTGCTCAATCACGCCGAGGTGGTCGGCCTGCGCAAGGACCCCGGCGGCCGGGTCACCGGCGCCGAACTGCGCGACCGGCTCGACGGCACCGAGTTCGGCGTGCACGCGCGGGTCGTGCTGAACGCGACCGGCCCGTGGGTGGACCACCTGCGCCGGATGGAGGACCCGACCGCCGAGCCGAGCATCCGGCTGTCCAAGGGTGTGCACCTGGTGCTGCGTCAACAGCAGCCGTGGCGGGCCGCGTTGACCATCCCGATCGACAAGTACCGGGTGTCCTTCGCGATTCCGTGGGAGGAGCACCTGCTGCTCGGCACCACCGACGAGGCCTACGAGGGCGACCCGGGCAAGGTCTCCCCCACCGAGGCCGACATCGCCCAGATCCTGGACGAGGCGGGCAGCGCGGTGGACCCGGCCCAGTTGCGCCGCGAGGACATCACCTACGCGTTCGCGGGCCTGCGGGTCCTGCCCGGCGGCGCGGGCGCCACGAGCGAGGCCAAGCGCGAGACCGTGGTCACCGAGGGGCGCGGCGGCATGTTGTCGGTGGCGGGCGGCAAGTGGACCACCTACCGGCACATCGGCCGGACCGTGCTGGACAAGCTGGCCAAGGCCGGCGTCGTGGCCCTGGAGCAGGACATGGCGACCCCGCTGCGCCGGGTGGCACTGCCGGGCTCGGCGAACCCCGAGGCGGTGGCCCACCGGCTGCTCGGCGAGGCCACCCCCGAGGACGGCGTGGACCCGGTGGTGGCCCGCCACCTGGCGTCGCACTACGGCAACCTCGCCTACGACCTGGCCGCGCTGGTGCGGGGCGACCGCGAACTCGGCGAGCGCATCCACCCGGACGGGCCGGACATCTGGGCCCAGGTGGCCTACGCGCGCGACCACGAGTGGGCGATGACGGTGGACGACGTGCTGCGCCGCCGGACCACGGTGACCATTCGTGGGCTGGACACCCCCGAGGTGCGCTCCCGGGTCGAGAAGCTGCTGGCGACCCGGCCGAACTGAGCGACGGCCGGCGGCGCCGGGTCGGTACGTTCGGAACTCGTTCGGCGATTTCCGTTATCCGCGCCGCCCCGGACGCTCTCCCGAGTGGCGGATGCCCGGGAGTGGGCCCGGCACGCCGGTCGAGGAGAGTGGACGTACGTGGACAACGAGCCCAACACCGCCCTGGTCGTCGCGGCCCAGGGTGGTGATCTGCGTGCCCGGGACCGACTCGTGGCCGACTGGTTGCCGCTGGTCTACAACATCGTCGGCCGGGCGCTGAACGGGCACGCGGACGTCGACGACGTGGTGCAGGAGACCATGCTGTGCGCGGTGTCCGGCCTCGGCGACCTGCGCGATCCGGAGCGCTTCCGGTCCTGGTTGGTGGCCATCGCGGTCAATCAGGTGCGCCGTCGGCACGCCCGCCGGGCGACCACGACCCCGCTCGACGAGATCGCCGAATACCCGGACCCGGCAGCCGACTTCGCCGACCTGACCATCCTGCGACTGGGCCTGTCCGGACAGCGCCGCGACGTCGCGGAGGCGACCCGCTGGCTGGACCCGGACACCCGCGAACTGCTCGCCCTGTGGTGGCTGGAGGCGGCGGGCACCCTGACCCGGGCCGAACTCGCCGCGGCCCTGGACCTGCCCGCGACCCACGTGGCGGTCCGGGTCCAGCGCATGAAGGAGCAGTTGGAGGCGGCCCGGGTGGTGGTCCGCGCCCTCGCCGCCGACCCGCGCTGTGCGCAGGCCGGCGCGCTGCTCGCGGCCTGGGACGGGCAGCCGACGCCGCTGTGGCGCAAACGCATCGCCCGCCACGCCCGCGGGTGTGGCGCGTGCGGCGCGCACCGGTACGACCTGGCCCCGGTCGAGGGCCTGCTCGCGGGCCTGGCCCTGCTGCCGCCCACCGCCGTCCTGCTGCACCTGCTCGCCCGGGGCCCATGGTCGGCGACCGGCGCGACGGCCCCCCTCGCCGCCCCGGGCCCGCCAGCCCACGCGAGCCCACCCACCGACCCGAGCGCGCTCACCCAGGCAGGTCCACCCACCCATCCCGGCCCGCCCGGCGCCACCGGCCCGGCCGCCCCGTCGCCCGGGACGCACGCGGCCCCGCCGGGCCACGCCGCGCCGCGCCCGAGTCGCCGCCCGCGCGGGCTCGCGCTCGGCGCCGCGGCAATCGGCCTGCTCGTCCTTGCCGCTGTCGTCATCGTCGACCGCCCCCACCACGCCCCGCCGACCCGAAGCACGCCCGCCGCCCACCCGCCGGGCGCCGACGCCGCTCCGACGCCCACCACCGCGCCCACCACCGACCCGCGGCCCGCCACCGCGCCGAGCGCCACGCGGCCGGCCACGCCCACACCCACGACCGAGCCCGTCGGCACCCGCACGACCGCCTCCGCCTCCACCGACCCTCGGCCCCGGCTCGAACGTGCCGTGGTCGACCTGGTCAACGCGGCCCGCGCCGAGCACGGTTGTGCTCCGGTCCGGGTGGACGACCGGCTGCGCGGCGCCGCCCGCAAACACTCCGACGACATGCTCGCCCGCCGGTTCTACGACCACGTGACCCCGGACGGGGTGCGCCCCGACGCCCGGATCACCGCCGCCGGCTACCGGTGGCGGCAGTGGGGCGAGAACCTCGATCGGGGTCGGTCGGACGCCGCGTCGGTGGTCGCACAGTGGCTGGCCAGTCCGATCCACCGGGGCAACATCCTCGATTGCGGCTTCACCGACATCGGCGTCGGCGCCGCGGTCGGCCCGGGCGGCACGACCTGGTGGACCCAGATCTTCGCGACACCGGCCTGACCCGCCCCGCCCGCCCGGAACTCGATTCGGTATTTGTGTTATCCACCCGCGCCCCGCGGCTCTCCCAGGTGTCCCCGGCGTTCGTGCCGGGCGAGTAGCCGTACCTTTCGAGGAGTTGCGCATCGTGCAGTACCGACACCACCGGCTGTACCGACACCACCGGGCCGTGTCCACCACCCTCGCCGCGACGCTGGCCGCGTTCGTGCTGGCCGGCTGCGGCTCGCCCGCCGAGCGGCACGACGGCGCGGCCCGGCCGGCGGCTCCGACCGACACCGCGGCCACGGCCCCCACGTCGGCGGCGCCCACCTCGCCCGCCCCCGGGCAGCCGGCCGGCAGCACCGGCCCGAGCACCGGCACCGCGCCCGCGACGCGCACGCCGACCCCGACCGGCAGCCCCAGCCGCGTCGGGACGAACGGCAAGGCCGCCCCGGCGACCAGGAGCACCCGACCCACCACTGCCTCGGCGGCGGACGGGCCGCCCGGGGCCAACCCCACCGTGCGCGGCAACCGGCCCGCGTCCCAGTCGAGTGCCGACGCCGAGGCGATGTCCCTGGAACTGCTCAACGCCGAACGCGCGAAGGTCGGCCTCCGGCCGCTCCGGGCGAGCACCGACCTGAGCGACTTCGCCCGCAAGTGGGCCGAACACATGCGTCGTACCGGCTTCGCCCACTCCGGCCCCGAGGCGGACGTCCTGGTCACCGGCGCCCGCACCGGCGTGGCCGAGAACATCGTGTGGTGGGGCGACCCGGCCATGACCGCCCGGCAGGCGGCCGAGAAGTTCCAGGACATGTGGCGACACAGCCCGGGCCACTACCGCAACCAGACCGACCCGACCCACACCGAGGCGGGCATCGGCATCTACCGCGACGAAACCGGCTGGTGGGGCGTGCACGAGTTCGCCAACGGCTAGCACCGGCCGGCGGCCCGGTCACCGCTGCGACCCGCGTCATCACGGGTCGCAGCGGCGGGGCCGGGCCACTCACTCGAGCCCGAAAATAGCCACAAAACGGACTAAACTATGACCATGGTCTCGCGCCGTCGTGCCCGGGACCGTGCCCCTCGGGGACGAGAGCCCAGTCCGGGAGGACGTCATGCGCAAGATCGTCGATTGCCGGGACATGCCCAGTGAGTCCGGGTGCACGCTCACCATCGCCGGCTCCGAGGACGAAGTCCTCGTGGCCGCCACCCAGCATGCCCAGACCGTGCACGGGCACACCGACTCGCCCGAACTGCGCGAGGAGATCCGCAAGGGCATGAAGGACGAGGAACCCGGTCGCTAGCCGTATTCACCCGCATCCCGAATTCACCCGCACCCGGGACACGCACCCGGTCGACGCCGGCTCGTGTTCCGCACCGCAACTCCCACGGGAACTCGCGCACCGGCTCCCGCGCCGACTCCCGCGGATGAACGCCGATCGGCCCACTCGCGCGGTTTACCCTCGCCCGGCGCGGCCACAGTCCCCCCATGGCTCCCCGACCCTCGCCCGCCTCCCCGCCCGGCCCCGCCCCCGACCCCGTGACCGCACTGGATCGCATCGCGTTCCTGCTCGAACGCGACCAGGCGCCGACGTACCGGGTCAAGGCGTTCCGGACCGCGGCCGCGGTGGTGGCCGGACTGACGCCCGACGAGTTGCGCCGCCGGGTCGAGCAGCGCACGCTCGGCGGGCTGAAGGGCATCGGCCCCAAGACGGCGGACGTCATCGAGCAGGCCCAGGCCGGCCGGCTGCCGGGTTACCTCGCCGACCTGGAATCCCGCCCCTCGCCGGTACCCACCGACGGCGCGGCGCTGCTGGCCGCGCAGCGCGGCGACTGCCACATGCATTCCGACTGGTCCGACGGCGGCAGCCCGATCGACGTGATGGCCCGCACCGCACGGGACCTGGGGCACGAGTGGGTCGTCCTGACCGACCATTCGCCGCGGTTGACCGTGGCTCGCGGTCTGACCGCCGAGCGGCTGCGCGCGCAGTTGCGCGTGGTGGCCGAACTCGCCGCCGAACTGGCCCCGTTCCGACTGTTGACCGGCATCGAATGCGACATCCTCGACGACGGCTCGCTGGACCAGGACCCGGATCTGCTCGCCCGCCTGGACGTGGTGGTCGCCTCGGTGCACTCCAAGCTGCGGATGGAGGAGCCGGCGATGACCCGCCGTCTGTTGACCGCGGTGCGCAATCCGCGGGTCAACGTGCTGGGCCACTGCACCGGTCGACTGATCGGGGGCAAGCAGCGCCCGGAGTCCACGTTCGACGCCGACGCGGTGTTCGCCGCATGTGCCGAGTCGCACACCGCCGTGGAGATCAACTGCCGCCCCGAGCGCCGGGATCCACCGTCCCGGCTGCTGCGCCGGGCGCTGGCCGCCGGGGTCTGCTTCTCGATCGACACCGACGCACACGCGCCCGGCCAACTCGACTGGCAGGGCCACGGTTGCGCCCGGGCCACCGCATGCGAGGTGCCGGCGGACCGGGTGATCACCACGTGGCCCGTCGAGCGCCTGCTCGCCTGGGCCGGCGCCGGCCGCTGAGCCCTACTCGGCCGGTGTGTCCGTCTCGTCCTGGGCGGCGGCCCGGCGGCGGCCGATCACCGCGGCGGCCGCGGCCGCGCTGCCGGTGAACGCGATGCCGACCACCCACGGGCGGTCCAGCACGTGGCAGGTCAGGTGGTCCACCGAGAACCGCCCGGGGCCGGCGAGACCGAGCCCGGCCGCGACGAAGCCGAGGAACGCCGGATACTCGAAGCCGCCCGATTGCGCGAAGAAGCCGGCCGGCGCGTGTACCGCGACCGCACCCGCCATCGCGCCGGCCGCCGCCGCGCCCGCCGCGGGAGTGGCCAGGCCGAGCGCGAGGAGCACCCCGCCGCCCGCCTCGCCGAGACCGGCCGCGATCGCACTCTGCCGACCGGGCCGAAAGCCCATGTGTTCCATCGCCGAGCCGGTACCGGCCAGGCCGTGGCCGCCGAACCAGCCGAACAACTTCTGCGCGCCGTGTGCGAACAACACGCCGCCGGTGCCCAGGCGCAGCGCGAGCAGACCCACGTCCTTGCGCACGGACAGCCGGGCGCGGGTCGAGAAGGGATGGTGGATCGACACGGGGTTGTGCACGGACAGCGGCGCACGAAACGACAGACACATGAGGGACTCTTTCCTGTCTCGGATCCCGATTTCGCATTCGGTTTTCGTGGATTTCGCCTTCAGTGTTCGCGGGCCCGGCTGGGTTGGACCCGGGGTGGTTCGCCGGGCATCTTGGGGTGATCCGGCGGATAGGGCAGGTCGCCCGCGCCGTGGTCGCGGGCCTGCCGCTCGGCCAGTTCGAGCGCCGGGCGCAGGTCGAAGGCGTGCTCCGACATGTCCGCGTGCACGTCGCCGAGCCGGGCGTAGCGCTCGGGCATGCTCGCGAGGTCGAAGTCGTCGGGGTGCGCGTCGTCGACCTCGTCCCAGGTCAGCGGGGCCGATACGGTCGCCCGGGCGGTGGGCCGCGGCGAGTAGGCGGCGGCGATGGTGCGGTCCCGGGCCATCTGGTTGTAGTCGACGAAGATGCGTTCGCCGCGCTCCTCCTTCCACCAGGCGGTGGTCACCCGATCGGGCATCCGCGCCTCCAGTTCGCGGCCCAGCGCGATCACCGCGCGGCGCACCCCGGTGAACTCCCACTCGGGCCGGACCGGCACGTAGAGGTGCAGGCCGCGGCCGCCGGAGGTCTTCGGCCAGGCGGTCAGCCGGTAGTCGGCCAGTACCTCGCGCATCGCGTGTGCGGCGCGGACCGCGTCGGCGAAGTCGGTGCCCGGTTGCGGGTCGAGGTCGATGCGCAGTTCGTCGGGGTGTTCGGTGGCGTTGCGTCGGACCGGCCAGGGGTGGAAGGTCAGGCAGCCGAGGTTGCCCGCCCAGACCAGTGCGGCCACGCTGTCGGGGGCCATCTCGTCGGCGTGCCGACCGCTGGGGAAGGTGATCCGGGCGGTGGGGATCCAGTCCGGCAGGTATTTGGGCACCCGCTTTTGGAAGAACGACTCGCCGTCCACACCCTCGGGGAAGCGTTGCAGGGTGGTGGGTCGATCCCGCAAACCGCGCAGCAGGCCACCGCCGACCGAGATCAGGTAGCGGACCACGTCACCCTTGGTGAAGCCGCGTTCCGGGTAGTAGATCTTGTCGACGTTGCTCACCCGGACGGACCTGCCGTCGACCTCGAATTCCTCGGCAGCGCTCATTCCTCAGGGTAGGCAGATTTGCCCCGCTTCGTCCCGATGGCGTGCCGCCGTTCGGCCGCTGCGGAGGCGACCGGTGCGGCGCCCGAGCACACTGAGCCGCATGCGCCTTCCCGTGATGCCCCCGGTCAAGCCGATGCTCGCCAAGGCCGCCGCGCGGATTCCCGCCGGCCTGCACTACGAGGCCAAGTGGGACGGGTTTCGGGCGATCGTCTTCCGGGACGGCGACGAGGTGCTGATCGGCAGCCGTAACACCAAGCCGCTGGATCGTTACTTTCCGGATGTGGTGGACGCGGTGTTGCGGCTGCTTCCGTCACGCTGCGTACTGGACGGCGAGCTGGTCATCGCCCGGGAGGGACGGCTCGACTTCGATCGGCTCCAGGACCGGATCCACCCGGCGGCCTCGCGGGTGCGGTTGCTGGCCGAGACCACCCCGGCGTCGTTCGTGGCGTTCGACCTGCTGGCGCTGGGCGACCGGGCGTATCTGTCGCGTCCGCTGACCGAGCGGCGCGCCGCGCTGGAGCGGGCGCTGGCCGAGGTGTCGGCGCCGATCCACCTGGCGCCCGCCACCACCGATCGGGGCGTGGCGCAGGATTGGTTCGACCGGTTCGAGGGCGCGGGCCTGGACGGCATCGTGGCCAAGGACCCGGCCGGGCCGTATCTGCCGGATGTACGGGCGATGGTCAAGGTCAAGCACGAGCGCACCGCGGACTGCGTGGTGGCGGGCTATCGCGAGCACAAGTCGGGCCCGGTGGTGGGTTCGCTGTTGCTCGGTCTGTACGACGACCGTGGTCGGCTGCAACACGTGGGTGTCAGTGCGGCGTTCACCGCGGCCCGGCGGGCCGAGTTGGTCGAGGAGTTGGCGCCGTACCGGATGGCGGATCCGGCCGGGCATCCGTGGGCGCACTGGGCCGAGGCCGAGGCGCACGAGGCGGATCGGCTGCCCGGCGCGGTGACCCGCTGGTCGGGCGGTCGGCTGTCGGACTGGGTGCCGTTGCGGCCGGAATCGGTGTGCGAGGTGGCCTACGACCACGTCCAGGGCGACCGGTTCCGGCACACGACCCGGTTCCGCCGGTGGCGCACCGACAAGGATCCGGCCCAGTGCACGTATGAACAACTCGCCGAACCGGCCCGCTACGACCTGGCCGACGTGCTCGACGCCCGCTGAACCGCGCGTCCGGCCCGCCGTCGCCGGATGCGGCGACGGCGGGCGGTGTGCTCAGCTCCGGGCCAGGTCCACGAACAGCGCGCTGGACCAGCCGAATCCGGTGGTCGCCCGCCCGGCCCGGCCGCCGGTGAGCGGGTTCCAGTACTCGTACAACCCGCCGCCCTCGGCCACCATCCGCACCGTGCGTTCGGTCAACTCGTCGGCCACGTCCGGGTATCCGGAGCGGCGCAGGCCCTCGATCAACAGGTAGTTGACGTTGAGCCAGACCGGCCCGCGCCACATCGCCTCGGGATCGAAGTTCGGGTCGTCGAACGCCACGGTCGGCACCGGGCGTTCGCCCCAGAAGCTCGGCGAGCGCAGGTCCTCGACCAGTCGGTCGGCGATCTCGCGCGGCAACCGTCCGGTGAGCAGTGGCAGCAGTTCCAGCGGGGTGCGGACCGGGACCGTGCGGCCCGCCGAGACGGTGGTGAAACGTTTGCCGTCCCACCGCCGGGACACCAGGAGTTCGGTGTGCGCCGCGGCCCGCTCGCGCCAGGTCGCGGCCTCCTCGGTTCGGCCCAGTTCCTGGGCGATGTCGCCCAACACGTCGAACTGGAGCGCCAGATAGGCGTTCAGGTCCGGCGGCTCGGCGCGCGGGCCGTAGTCCCAGACCGGGCTGTCGTCCAGGCCGCTGGAGTACGGGTGCAGGTATTCGGCCAGGCCGTCGCCGTCCGGGTCGGAGTGGGTCAGCCACCATTCCTGGGAGCGGGCGATCGGCTCGTAGACCTCGGCCAGGAAGGCGAGGTCGGGGGCCGCCCGGTGGATCTTCCAGACCGCCCACGCGGTCAGCGGCGGCTTGGTCACCGGAACCGCGTCGCCGGCCGCGGCGGCGGGTGCCGCGTCCTCGCCCAGGGCCTGGCCGACGTGCTCGGCCAGCCGGGCCCGGTCCGAGCGCGGCAGGTCGTTGGTCTCGGCCAGCACGCCCTCGTCGTGCACGACGTCGGGGATCAGCCCGTCGGCGCGCTGGTGGGCGAGCAGGATCCGGATCTGGTCCCGGGCCAGTTCGGGGTCGCCGTGCCGCAGCGCGATGGCGTGGAAGTAGGAGTCCCAGTTCCACACGCCGACGTAGCCGAACCGGGACGGGACCAGGCCCTCCCGGCCGCCCGCGAAGCGGATCGGCAGCAGGTTCACCCCGAGCGTCCACCACGCCATCGCGGCGCGCTCCCGCAGGTCCGCGCGGACCGCCGGCATGCGCTCGAACCAGGCGTTCCAGCGCGCGCCGGCCGCGGCCAGGACGGCGGGCCCCTCGATTCGCGCGTCCCGGCCCACCAGCACCCGGCAGCCCTCGATCGCCGCCTCGTGCGCGGCGCCGTCCGCCGTCCGCCAGCGCGCCCGGGCACCGGTACCGATCAAGACGAGCGTGTCCGGATCGGCGAAGGCCAGGTGCACACCGCCCGCGAAGGAGATCCGGTCCGGGTGCGCGGAGCGGATCGGCAGCGGGTCGCCGCCCGCCGACTCGATGCGCAGCCCGGTGAGCACGGTCGTGTCGGTGAGTCGGGTCTCGTACTCGGACCGGGCGATCCACAGGTCGCCGTCCTCCTGCGCCAACACCAGCAGCCGCGAACCGCGGTCGGTGAAGGGGCGTTCACGCAGGTCCGGCGCGACCCGGTCGAGCAGGTCGCGGTCGTGCGCCGTCATCTCAGCGGCCTCCCATGCCGGATGCCGCCATGCTGTTGATGATCTTCCGCTGCCCGATCATGAAGGCGATCAGCATCGGCACCACGGAGATCGTCGAAGCGGCGAGGAGCATGCCGTAGTCCAGTCCGCCGTGCTGGCCCTTGAACGAGGCGAGCAACATCGGAACGGTGAAGTTTTCCTCGGAGTTGAGGAAGATCAACGGGTAGATGAAGCTGTTCCAGCTGCCCAGGAAGACGATGATGCCGAGCGCGGCCATGCCGGGCTTGATGTTGGGCAGCACGATCCGGGTGAAGATCGTCCACCGGTTCGCGCCGTCCAGCCGGGCGGCCTCCTCCAGTTCGATCGGCACCGCCCGGATGAACTGGCGCATCATGAAGACCGCGAACGGGTTCGCGATGGCGGGCAGGATCAGCGCCAGGTGGGTGTCGATCCAGCCGAAGTGCGACAACATCACGTAGAGCGGCACCAGGGTGACCTGGGTGGGCACCATCTGGGTGAGCAGGAAGACCACGAACAGCGAGCGGGAGAACGGGAATTCGATCCGGGTGAAGGCATAGGCCGCCATCGAGGCGGTGAGCAGGGTGGCCACGACCGTGATCGCGGCGATGTAGAAACTGTTCCAGTAGGCGCGGCCGAACGGCATCGCGTCCAGGGCGTCGGGGAAGTTGCTCGCGCGCCAGGGGTCCGGCAGCCAGGCCAGCGGATCCTGGATCATCTGCCCCTCGCCCTTGAACGCGGTGAGCAGCATCCACACGAACGGGAACGTCATCAGCAGCCCGCCCACGATGAGCAGGGTGTGCAGTGCGACGGTGCCGACGCGTCGGCGGATGGCAGTGACCATCACGACCCTCCTCTCTTACGACTCGTAGTGGACGAAGCGCTTCTGCATGCCGAACTGGGCGACCGTGACCACGACCGTCATCAGCGTCAGGAGCAGGGCGGCGGCGCTGCTGGCGCCGAATTCGAACTTCTTGAAGCCCAGGTCGTAGACCTGGTAGACGATCGTGCGGGCGCCCTCGTTGTGGTCCGGGTCGACCAGCACGTAGATCTGGTCGAAGGCTTGGAACGAGCTGATCACCGCGACCACGAAGGAGAAGAAGATGGTCGGGGACAGCAGCGGCAGCGTGACGTGCCGGAAGATGCGCAACGGTCCCGCGCCGTCGATCCGGGCCACCTCGGTCAGGTGCGCCGGGATGGACTGCAGGCCGGCCAGGAAGATCACCACGTTCAGGCCCAGCGAGGACCAGATGGTCACCGCCGCGATCGCGACCATCACCCAGTCGGGGTCGTTGAGCCAGTCCGGCAGGGTGATGCCGAACCAGTCGTGCACGGTGTTGTTGAGCATCCCCAGGTCACCGCTGGCCAGCAACATCTGCCAGATCACCGCGACGGCGACCGAACTGGTGACCACGGGCAGGAAGTAGATCACCCGGTAGATGGTCTTGCCGCGCACGTTGTTGAGCGCCATCGCGATCAGCAGGGCGAGTACCAGCCCCACCGGCACCGTGATCAGGCCCAGGGTCAGCGTGTTGAGCACCGCGTCGCGGAAGGTGGGGTCGGAGAACTGGGTCTGGAAGTTGTCGAAGCCGACCCAGGACTTCTCACCCAGGCCGTCCCACTTCATGAAGGCCAGCACGACGGCGAAGCCCAGCGGTATCAGGGTGAAGACCAGCAGGGCGGCCAGTTGCGGCCCGAGGAAGAGGGCGGCCCACCACCGTTCCCGACGCCGCCGGCCCAAAAGGGTCCGGCGGCTGTCGGGCTTGTCGGTGGCCGGGCGCCGTGCGTCGGTGGTGCGGCTGAGCGTGGACGTGGTCACGGCGGCCCCCGGTCAGCTCAGTTTGCCGGAGACGAGCGAGCCGAGGTCGTTCATCGCCTGGTCGAACCCGACCTTGCCGGTCCACAACTTCAGCAGCAACTCGTTGATCTTCGCCGTCAGTTCCGGCACGCCGGCCTCTTCCGGGTAGTTGGCGAAGCCGCCGTCCCGGGCGTCGACGAAGGTCTGCGCGTGCGCCGGGTAGCCCTCCATCACCACGCTGTCCGCGCCCTTGACCGAGGGCACCGCGTTGCCGCCGCCCTTCAGGCGCAGGGTCTGGCCCTCCTTGGAGACGAACTCGGACATGAAGGTCCAGGCCGCCTGCGCGTTCTTGGCGTCCTTGTTCAGTGCCAGGAAGGAGGTGCCGACCGTCTGCGGCATCAACACGCCGGACTGGGACGGGAACGGCACGATGTCGTAGTTGTCCGGCTGCCCCTTCTTGACCGTGTCGATCATCCACCGTCCGCCCGCGGCGAAGCCGACCTTGTGCTTGATGAACTGCACGTCGGAGCCGTTGCCCTCGGGCAGGATGTCGGCGACCAGGAAGGTCCCGTTCTGGTAGCCGTCCGCCAATGCCTTCAATGCCTCGCGCGACTTGGGGTCGGTGTTGCCGACGAACTTGCCGCCGTCGTACACCTTGCCGCCGAAGCCGTTGATCATGCTGTAGGTCGAGCCGTACCAGTTGTAGAAGACCGAACCGGCCTTGTCCGCGCCCTTGAGCTTGCGGTTCATCTCCAGGAAGGTGGCCATCGTCCACTTGCCCTGCGCGTTCAGCGCGGCCGGGTCCTCGGTGATCCCGGCGTCCTTGAGCGTCTGCTTGTCGTACCAGAGCACCTCGGGGTTGGCGTCGTTCGGTATGCCGTAGATCTTGCCGTCCTTCTTCGCGCCGCCGTACAGCCCGTCGAAGAAGTCCTCCTGCTTGGCCTTGCTGTCGGGGGCCGCCATCTTCTCGTTGAGCGGCGCGAGCGCCCCGGCGGAAACAAATTTGCCGGCGAAGTCGTCACCGACGTAGAACACGTCGGGCGCGGTCTTGGAGGAGAGCTGGGTGAGCAGCTTGGCGTGGTAGTCGCTGTAGGACGGCACCGCCTGGAGCTTCAGCTTGATGTCGGGGTGGCGCTTGCCGAAGTCCTTCTCGAACTCCTTGAACCGGGCCAGTTCCTCGGGGTTGCCCCAGGTCGACCAGGTGACGGTGGTCTTGCCGGAGCCGGAGCCGGAGCCGCTGCTCCCGCCGCAACCGGTGGTTGCGGCGAGTGCGGCACCGACGGCCAGCACGGCGACGGTCTTCGCTGCGCGGGAAAATGACACGATGTGCCTCCGGGGGGAATGGTGCGGGACGTGCACGTACCGGGACCGGGCCCGCGCCCGTCGCCGACGGCGACGACGGGAGCGGGGCCGGGATGACTAGGCGAGGCCGCCGCCGTCGACGACCAGGGCGGTGCCGGTGATGTAGCTCGCCGCGTCGGAGGCCAGGAAGAGCACCGCGCGGGCGATCTCGTCCGGCGTGCCGGCGCGGCCCATCGGACGGTCCGCCGCGTCGGCCGCGAACGCCGTCCAGTCCTCGGCCAGTTGCCGGGCCTCCTCGCGCAACATCGGGGTGTCCGTGTCACCGGGGTTGACCGAGTTGACCCGGATGCCGGCCGCCGCGTGGTCGATCGCCAGGGCCCGGGTCATGTTGACCACGGCGGCCTTGGACGCGCAGTAGGAGATCGCGTTGCCGCCGCCCTTGAGACCCCAGCCGGAGCCGGTGTTGACGATGGACCCACCGTCGCTCATCGCGGGGACGGCGTGCTTGCACATCAGGAAGACCGAGCGCACGTTGACCGCCATCACCCGGTCCCACTCCTCGACCGAGGTGCCGATCGCGTCGGCGCGCCGGATGATGCCCGCGTTGTTGAACAACACGTGCAGCCCGCCGAACGTCTGCACCGCCGTGGACACCACGGACACGCAGTCGGCCTCGGCGGAGACGTCCGCCTTAACCCCGACCGCCCGGGAGCCCTGGTCGGTGATCTCCTGCGCGGTGCGGGTCGCCGCCGCCGCGTCGATGTCGGCGATCACCACGTCCGCACCCTCTGCGGCGAACATCAGCGCGGTGGCCCGGCCGATGCCCGAGCCGCCGCCGGTGACGATGGCGACCTTGCCGTGCAGGGATCCAGTCATCCCGTTCATCCGCAGCACTCCTCACTCGCAGGAACAATTCGATAGGGGACGCTCTCGCGGTAGCCGGTGACCACCCGGACGAAACCGCTCAACCGGGCGTCCGTGGCCGGGTCCCCGGTGTCCGCCAACAGCGGCCGGCCGCCGAGCGCGGCCAGCTTGGTGCGGGTGGCGAGCACGGTCAGGCCGTGCACGCGGGCCAGCACCGACGGGCTGATCTGCTGGTTGCCGCGGCCGAACACGAAGCCTTGGCCGCCGATCACCGACACGACGGCGTCCGTCTCGTGCCCTTCCACCAGGTCGAGCAGCGCGCGCTCGCTCAGGTCGACCCCGATCGGCACGCCGTCGGCGACCACGTCCACGCCGAGCAGGGTGGATTCGGCGCCCAGCGCGCGGCCGACCGCACGGGTGGTGGTGCCCGGTCCCAGGATGTAGCGCACACCCGGGCGCATCCGGGCGACCACTTCGCGGGCGATGGCCTCGATGCTTTCCGGCGCGGCGCCCGAGGAGCCGGTCTTGCGACCGGACAGCCGGACCCGGACCGCGGGCACGGTCAGCGTGCCGTACAGGCGGGGGCCGACCCGGCCCTCGCGGTAGCCCTGTTCGTCCAGGTCCACCACCTCGGCCTCGGTGGTGTCCCCGGCGAACTCGGCGGCGGCGTGGCCGGCCGCCGCCGGGCCGACCGCGAAGCAGCCGGAGTAGACCTTGACCCCGGCCGGGATGCCGAGCACCGGCATGCCGGGCGCGGCGTCCAGCACGTCCCGGGCGGTGCCGTCGCCGCCCGCGAACAGCAGCAGGTCCACCGCCGCCAACGCCCGGACGCAGGCCCGGGTGTCGGCGGACGAGGACGGCTCCCCCGGTGTGCACGCCACCAGTTCGGGCACCGCGCCGGCGGCGCGCACGGCGTGCTCGCCCATCGCGCCGGGCACGGTGACCACGGTGGCGTCCGGGCGGGTGGCCAGGAGCGCGCGCACGGCCGCGGTCGCGCGCTCCCCGGCTCGGGCGATCGCCCCGCGTGCCAGCGCCTCGCGCTGCACGTCGGCGCCGTCGCTGCCCTTGAGCCCGGCCGCCCCGCCGAGGCCGGCCACCGGGTTGACGACCAGGCCGACTCTCATGACAGGTGCTTGCGGACGTACGCCCGCCAGGTCGTCGCCCACTGCTCCGGGTCGTCCAGGCAGGTCGGGTCGATCTTGTGCACGGTCTGGTTGTACGGCGCGCCCTTGACGAACTCCGGTTCGCTGCGCGCCTCGTCCGCGACGTGCGCCAGGATCGCGGCGTATTCGTCGAGGTCCTCCTTGGAGTACGACTCGGTCGGCTCCAGGGTGAACGGCTCGGGCACCAGGTACGGGTGGTGGCTGGTCCAGTAGTGCACCCCGAAGTCGGACGCGCGCACGCCGATCTCCTCCGAGTGCACGCCCGTGTCCTCGTAGAGCGCCTGCCACGAGTAGCGGACCTGCTCCAGCCGGTCCTTGTTCCACGGCGCGGAGGCACCGGGGATCTGCAACACCTTGTGCATCAGGTAGTTGTTGTTCAGCACCGCCGTCTCGGCCACCTGCCGCAGACCCTCGGCGCCCAGCGCCATGATCCACGCGTAGGCGCGCACCACGTTCGGGGTGACCCCGAGGTAGGGCCGGATCTTGCCGACCGACTGCGGCCGGTCGGTGTCCAGGAAGTAGCGTTCGCCGTCGAACTCGATGGTCGGGCCGGGCATGAACGGCACCAGCTTCTCCGCGACACCGCACGCGCCCGCCGCCGGGCCGCCGCACGCGTGCGGGGTGGAGAAGGTCTTGTGCAGGTTGAAGTGGCACAGGTCGAACCCGGCGTCGGCGGCCCGGGTGATGCCCAGGATGCCGTTCGCGTTGGCCTGGTCGTAGCAGGCCAACCCGCCCGCCCCGTGCACGAGTTCGACGAACTCGGCGATCCGGGGGTTGTAGATCCCGGTGTCCTCCGGGTTGGTGATCATCAGCGCGGCGGTGCGCGGGCCCACGGCGGCGCGCAGGGCCTCGATGTCCGGGTAGCCGTCGGCGTCGGGCATCAAGGTGATCACCTCGTACCCGGCGACCTTGGCGCAGGCCGCGTTCGAGGGGTGCGAGAACATCGTGGTGATCACCTGGTCGCGCTGTTCGCCCTCGCCCCGCGAGGCGTGGTAGGCGCGGATCATCGCGATGTTGGCGTAGATCGCCGCCGAGCCGGAGCCCGGTTGCAGGCAGACCCGGTTCAGGCCGGAGATCTCCTTGAGCATCTGCTCCAGGTGCCAGTAGATCGCGAGCACGCCCTGCACGCTGTCCTCGGGCTGGGCCGGGTGCAGTTCGGCGATCTTGGCGTCGGCGACGAACCGGTCGTTGATCTTGGGGCTGTACTTCATCGTGCAGGTGCCCTGGCCGACGGCGATGCCCAGGTCGACGCCGATGGTCTCCTGGGAGAGTCGCATGTAGTGCCGGAGCACGTGCAACTGGGACATCTGCGGCAGCGCGGGCGGCGTCTCGCGCCGGATGCCGGCGGGCAGTTCCACGGCGGGCACGCCCGCCTCGGGCACCCCGATGCCGCGCCGGCCGGGGCTGGACAGCTCGAAGATGATCGGCTCGTCCCAGCGCGCCTGGTGGAACCGGCGCAGCGGCGGCTTCGCCTCGATCGGCAATTTCGCGAAGGATTCTCCGACGGCACCCATCAGCCCTGCACCTCTCGTACCGCTCGCACCAGCGCGTCGATGTCGTCCTTGCCGTGCCGCTCGGTCACGCAGACCAGCAGCGTCGTGGCGTCCAGCGCGATGCCGGCGTAGATGCCGTGCTCGCGCAGCGCCGTGAGCAGCGCGTCGGTATCGGCCACCTCGATCGCGAACTCGCGGAAGTGCACCGCCTGGGCGTGCTTGACCGACACCCCGGGTACGGCGGCCAGTTCGTCCATCGCGTAGCGGGTGCGGGCCAGGATCGTCTCGCCGAGTTCGCGCATGCCCTCGGGGCCCATCAGGGCGAGGTAGACGCCGGCCGTGATGCCCCACAGCGAGGCGGCGGTGCCCACCCATTCCTTGCCCTCCTCGCGCAGTGCGAAGGAGGTGCGGTCGTAGAAGACGTCGCCGAAGCCGTATTCGCCGGGTACCGCGGTCGGCGCGATGCCGAACAGGCGCGAGGGGAACTCGGCGACCAGGCGCGGTTCGTCCCGGGTGGCGATGTAGCCGGCGTGGCCGCCGCCGTAGCTCTGGTGCATGCCCAGCGACTGGATGTCGCCGCAGACGATGTCCGCGCCGAGGGTGGCGGGCGGGGCGAGTACGCCGAGCGAGATCGGGTCGGCGCTCACCACGAGCAACGCGCCCTGGGCATGCGCGAGTTCGGCGATCTCGGCGGTCCGGCTCTCGACCACGCCGTAGAGGTTGGGGCTCTCCAGGTAGACCGCGGCGACGGTGTCGTCGACGGTGAACTCGGCTGCCTCGCCGGTCTCGGTGATCGCGATCATGACGATCTCGACGTCGGGCGCGAGGAAGTCGTGCAGCTTGCTCAGCTTGTCCGCGCCGATCGCGGCGGTGACCAGCACCTTGGATCGGCCGGTGTAGCGGGCGGCCATCCGCAGCGCGGTGCCGGTCGCCTGGAAGCCGTCGTAGGTGGGGACGTTGACGACGTCCATCTCCAGGAGTTCGCCCATCATGCTGACGTACTCGAAGAGCGCCTGGAATCGGCCGTGGTCCTCGTACGGCTCGCCGGCGTAGGCGGTGAGGAACTCGCCGCGCGAGTTGACCTCGTCGCACACGGCGGGCACGTGGTGCGGGTAGCAGCCGCCGCCGAGGAAGCTGAGCACCTCGGTGGTGTCGGTGTTGCGTGCGAGCAACCCGCGCATGTGCCGGACCAGTTCGTGTTCCGAGGCCATCGGCGCGGGCAGGTCGAGCGGCCGGTTCAGGCGCAGCGCGGCGGGGATGGCGGCATAGAAGTCCTCGATGGACTCGACCCCGATCGCGGCCAGCATCTCGGCCCGGACGGCCGGCTCGGCATTGGGTATGTAGGGGTGGGTCACTTCTCTCCCTCGTGAGCGGTGCGCAGCACCACGGCGTCCCTGGGCCCGATCTCGATCGGGCCGTGCAGGTCGCGCCCGGTCGGCAGGTCCGTGCCGGGGGCGCGCAGGGTCACAGTCGCGGTGGTCGTGCCGTGATTGAGCAGGAACAGGTAGTCGGCGTCGGGTCCGCTGCGGCGGGTGGCCTCGACCCCGGGGGGCACGTCCGCGACGGGGCGGACGCCCGCGCGGGTGAGTACCTCGGTCAGTACGGGCGTGACGTCGTCGAGGTCGCAGCCGACGTAGGTGGCGCGGCCGTGTCGGGTGATCGCGGGTTGCCCGGCCAGGTCGCCGTCCGCGTAGGTGGCGATCGGTGTGGCCGCCTCGACACGCAGCCACTCGGCCCATCGGGTCGCGCCGCCCGCGGTGCCGTCGGCGTGCCGGACGAGCCTGGTGTCGCCGTCGGCGAGCGGCCAGAACTCGTCGACGCTCACCCCGAGCAGCTCGCGCAGGGGGCCGGGGGCCCCGCCGGGATGGATCCGGTCGGCCGCGTCGACCACGCCGCTGAACGGGCCGACGATCAGCTCGCCGTCGAACGCCCGCAGTCGGGCCGCCTGTTCGTCCGTGCAGAGGTACAGGTTGGGCGCGATGACCAGGCGGTAGTCGGACAGGTCACGGTCCGGCGGGGCCAGGTCGACGGTGATTCCGAGGGCGTGCAGCGGGGTGTACCAGGCGGTGAGCAGGCGCTTGAGTTCCAGCCGCTTGGACGGCATCGACTCGGGCGCCTCCAGGCCCCACCAGGAGGACCAGTCCAGCAGCAGGGCGACGTCCGCGCGGCTGGTGGTGCCGGCGAGTTCGGCGAGCCTGGCCAGTTCGCCGCCCAGACGCAGCGTGTCCTGCCAGCCGCGGGTCTGCACGCCGCCGTGCGGGAGCAGGGCGGAGTGGAACTTCTCCGGCCCGTAGTGGGCCTGGCGCCACTGGAAGAACATCACCCCGTCGGCGCCGTGCGCGAGTGCCTGGAGGCTGTCCAGGCGCATCTTGCCCCGCGGCTTGGGCACGTTGACCTCGCGCCAGCTCACCGCGCTCGGGGCCTGCTCCAACAGCAGCCACGGGCGCCGCTTGAGCGAGCGCATCAGGTCGTAGCTGAGCGCGATGCCCACGTGCGAGGTGGGGTCGGCCGGGTCGGGGTAGGCGTCGTCGCTGACGAAGTCCTCGGCCTCGGCCCATTTCCAATAGTCCAGGCCGGCCAGGATGCTCATGAAGTTCGTGGTCACCGGAATGTCGGGGGTGACCTCGCGCAGTACGCGCTGCTCCGCCTCGAAGCACTCCAGGAGCGCGTCCGAGCAGAACCGGCGCCAGTCCAGCACCTGGGTCGGGTTGATCGGGCCCGGCGCCGCGCGCGGCGGGGCGATCTGTTCGAAGTCGGTGTAGTGCTGACCCCAACACGAGGTGCCCCACGCGGCGTTGAGGCCGTCGATGTCCCGGTATCGCTCGGCCAGCCAGCGGCGGAAGTGCCGGGCGGACTCGTCGCAGAAGCATTCCAGCGTGTGGTCGGCGTACTCGTTGCCGATATGCCACATCGCCAGCGCCGGGTGCTCGCCGTAACGCTCCGCCATCGCCCGGGCCAGTCGCACGGTGGCCGCGCGGAAGATCGGCGAGCTGGGACAGTAGCCCTGCCGGGAGCCGAATTCGAGCCGGGTGCCGTTCGCGTCGACCGGCAACAGCTCCGGGTGCTCGCGGACCAGCCACGGCGGCGGGGTGGCGGTCGCGGTGGCCAGGTCGGCGGCGATGCCGTGCTCGTGCAGCAGGTCGAGTACCCGGTCCAACCAGCCGAAGTCGTACTCGCCGGGCCTGGGTTCCAGCCGTGACCAGGAGAAGACGGCGACCGTCGCCATGTTCACCCCGGCCTCGACCATCAGCTTGGCGTCCTCGACCCAGACCTCCTCGGGCCATTGCTCGGGGTTGTAGTCACCCCCGAACAGCAGCCCGGGTACTCGCGTCAACCCCACGTCGACCTCCCGTTCATGTATTCTGTATTCATAATTCAAGGTGTCTACGGTGTGACATGTCAAGCACCAGTTATCGACGTCGATCGACACGAGGAGTAACCGACCCATGGGAATCCAGCGGCGACCTCTGCGGGAGCAGATCCGCGAGGAGTTGCTTCTGCGCCTCGACCGGGGTGACTTCGCGGCAGGCAAGGACATCAACGAGGTGGTGCTCGCGGGCGAGTTGGGGGTGAGCCGCACTCCCCTGCGCGAGGCCCTGATCACCCTGGCCGGCGAGGGCGTCCTGGAGAGCAATCAGGGACGCGGCTTCCGGTTCGCGCCGGTCAGCAGCAAGGAGTTCCGCGACCTGTGCGAGATCGTCGCGGGCCTGGAATCGCTCGCGCTCGAACTCTCCGACCCAGCCGAACTCCAGGAGATGGCACCGGAGTTGCTGCGCCTGGCCCGGGACTTCCCGGATCCGGTGGCGGAGCAGTCGGAGATCGAGTGGCACGACGACGAGTGGCACGACCTGCTGCTCGGCCGGTGTCCGAACGAGCGACTGTTGGATCTGGTGACCAGCGTGAAGGCGGGCATGCGGCGCTACACCCACCTGATCGCGGGCGAGGACACGCTGTTGGAACGCGAGGCGGAGGAGCACTGCCGGATCGCCGAACACCTGCGCGCCGGGGACGTGGCCGCCGCCACCGCCGCGCTGCGCGACAACTGGATCAGCGGCATGGAGCGCATGACCAGCCGAATCCCGGTGTCCCCGGAATCGGCCTGACCGCTCCCGCCCCACCCCGGCGGGCCGCCTTCGTCCACTCCGGGCGAAGCCGACCCGCCCCTTGGCATGCCCGGACGCGGCGGATCGACGCCCCCGGGCCGGCGCAGCACCGAGCCGCCGCCGAACCGGCCCGGACGCGCGGTCGGGGCGGGCTCAAGGCGACGGCGGGGTCAAACGGGCTCGGGCGGACCGGACGCGGTCACCCGGTTCTCACGCGAACGCGGCCGTCCAGTCCACCGCGACCCCGTGCACGTACGCTTCCGCCAACGCGGCGAGGAAGCGGCCCATCCCGCCGTCCTCATTGCGCAGCGTCGCCATCAGTACGGCCGAACGACCGAGTTCCTCGACGATGTCCTGGATGCCGACGGACAGCACCGGCTGGGCGCTGCACTCGACGAAGATCGAGTGCCCGTCGGCGACCAGCGAACGCACCGCCTCGTCGAACCTGACGGTCTGGCGCAGATTCCGGTACCAGTACTCGGCGTCCAGTTCGTCGGTGTCGATGCGCCGTCCGGTCACCGTCGAGTAGAACGGCACGTCGCCGCGCGCCGGTCGGATGTCGGCCGCCAAGTCGAGCAGGGTCTCGCGCAGATCCTCCACATGAGCCGAGTGCGCGGCGAAGTCCACTCCCGGCACCCGCCAGCGCATCATCCGAGCCGCGGAGAGCGCGGCACCGAACTCGGCCATCGCGCCGACGTCACCCGACACGGTCATGGTGGCCGGGCCGTTCACCGCCGCGATCGACAACACGCCGTCCCAGTCGGCCAGCATGGTGCGCACCCGCTCGTTGGGGGCCAGCACCGTCAACATCTCGCCGCGACCGCGGATCGCCGTCAGCGCCCGACTGCGCAGCGCGACGATTCGCGCCGCGTCCTCCAGCGACAACGCGCCCGCGACGTGCGCGGCCACGATCTCGCCCTGCGAATGGCCGACCGTCGCCTTGGGCTCCACGCCGAATCGGCGCCACAGCCGGGCCAGCGACAACATCATCGAGAACAGCACCGGCTGTACGACGTCCACCCGGTCCAGCGGCGGCGTTCCCGCCACCCCGCGCAGCACGTCCTCCAGGGACCAGTCCAGGTGCGGCGACAGCGCCTTCTCGCAGGCCCGGATCTCCTGGGCGAACGCGGGCGAGGTGTGCAAGAGCTCGACGGCCATGCCGACCCACTGGGTGCCCTGGCCCGGGAAGACGAACACCGGCCGGGCATCGGCCTGGGCCTGCCGGGTCGCCCGTCCGCTGATCACGTTCGGCGCGGGCCGCTCCTCGACCAGCGCCCGCAAGCCGGCGAGCAACTCCGCCCGGTCGCGCCCCAGCACCACGGCCCGATACTCGAAGAGCGCGCCGGCCGCCACCAGCGACCGGCCCACGTCGGTGAGGTCGGCGGCGACGTTCGCCGCCGCGTCGGATTCGAGCCGGGCCAGCAGCCGCGCGGCCTGGCCGCGCAGACCCTGTTCGGTTCGCCCGGACAACACCCACGGCACGGTGCCGGCTCCGGCACCGACTGCGGTCGGGACGTCTTGTGTGGCCGGCTCGGTCACGAGTACTCCTCGTCATTGCCAATCGGCGGACTGCGCATTGCAAGATATCGCGCGGGCCGCGAGTTTCCGCCCACCGTGCGGTAATTCCGCCGCCCGGACCCGGTTACCGACGGATTACCCGGCAGGGAACAAATCGTGCAAGGCTGCCGACCCCCAGATCACGTCCGCTTTCCAGTACGGAGGCCACTCGTTGTCGGGCTATCCGATAGCGCAGGCTCTTATTCCTGCGCATCCGCAGATCACATCCATTCATTCCGGATCGAATCCGCCGCGCTCCGCTCGGGAAAGCGCGAAACCCGCTGGTGAACTCCTACCCCCGACGATCACATGGTGACCAGGGAAGTCGGCCCGAGCCGCGCCGGCGATGCGCACACGTCCGATCACCCGGAACCCGCACGGTTGCCGTCGTTGACGGGACTGCGCATCGTGGCGGCCCTGCTCGTCTTCACGACGCACATCCTGTTCTACACCCGGCTCGTCCCGGGTGACACGGGGGACGACCTTCGCGAGACCTTCGCCCTCTTCGGCTCCTACGGCGTCGGCTTCTTCTTCATCCTGAGCGGCTTCGTGCTCACCTGGACGGCCCGCTCGGGCGACACGACCGGTTCGTTCTGGCGCCGCCGGCTGGCGAAGATCGGCCCGATGCACGTGGTCACCTTCGGCCTGGCGGCCCTGTTCGTACTGGAGACGGACCGGCCCACCCGGCTGGTCGACTGGCTCGCCTCCGGGTCCATGCAACAGGCGTGGTTCCCGGACATCCAGACCGTCTCGGCGGTCAACGGGGTGAGCTGGTCGCTGTGTTGCGAGTTCTTCTTCTACCTGGCCTTCCCCTTCCTGCTGCCGGTCCTGCGCCGGATCCGCGAGGAGTGGTTGTGGCCGGCGGTCGCGGTGGTACTCGCGCTGATCGTGGGCGCGTTCCTGGTCGGCACCTACGTGGTCGACGACCAGCCCCGGCTCGCCGCCTTCGGGGTGTCCGGCGAAGTGTCCTTCGACCAGGTGTGGTTCGTGTACTTCTTCCCGCCGGTCCGGGCGCTCGAATTCGTCCTGGGCATTCTGCTGGCCAAGGTCGTCGCGGCCGGTCGCTGGCCGCGCATCGGCCTGGTGCCCGCCTTCGGCCTGGCCGTCGTCGGCTACGTGCTCACCCAGTACGAGCCGTACCTGGCGGGCACGGCCGGCGTGGCGACCGTGTGGACCGCGCCCCTGATCGCCGCCGCCGCGGTCGCGGACCGACAGCGCACCGCCTCGGTGTTCCGCAAGCCGACGATGATCTACCTGGGCGAGATCTCCTTCGCGTTCTACATGGTGCACTGGATCGTCATCATGCAGACCGCCGAATTCATCGGCCCCACCCGCACGTTCTCGTCCTGGGTCAACGCACTGCTGATCCTGGCCGTGCTCGGCGCCGCGCTGGCCTGCTCCGCGTTCCTGTACTGGTGCGTGGAGACGCCGCTGGTCCGGCGCTTCGGGCGACACCGGCCCAAGGCGAAGAACACGAACCCGCGCACCGCGCCGCCCGCGCGGTCCGAAGGCGACCGCGTACCTAACTGACCGACGGCGCCCGCCGCCCGGCACGGTCCGCCGGCGAACACCACCCCGCACGCGTCCCGCGCACCCGAACCCGCGCAGGGCGCGTGCGGCACAGCCGCACCCGGGTGCGGCGATCCGGGGCCGGGCATACCGCCGCAAACACCAAGACATGCAGGTCGCACCCGCCCGCCGAGCCCGCCCATCGGGCGGTAATCTCGGCACCGGCGTGCGGTTACCGGCCGATTACCCACCGTGGATGGAACCGTGTAAGGCTGCCGACGACCAGTCGCGCTCGCTTTCCGGTACGGAGGCTACTCGTTGTCGGCCTATCCGATATCGCAGGCTGCCATACCTGCGCAACGACAGATCACATCCACCTATTCGCTGTTGCATCTACTGCGCCCCACGGACGACTCCGTACTCCATCTACCGGCGACGAACGCGCAGTTGGTCGAGGAGGTCGTCCTGCGCGTCGGTTCCGGGGCGACCGGTTGGGCCATCGAGAACAGCCGTCTGTTGCTCGCCGAGTTGGCCGGGGAACCGTTCGTGCGCTTCGATCGAAGATCTTCCAGCGAAACGCGGCTGATCGAGGCGATAGCGCTCTGGGTCGTATTGCGACTCAGTGGTGTGCGCGCCATTACCGGGCTGCTTTCCGCCGAACTCACCAATGCCATTCGGGAACGCATCGCCGACAACACCACGGTCGACCTCCTGCTCCGGTGCGTCCGGGCCAGCCAGGCACGATTCACCCGCGAGTTGTTCGCGTTCTGCGAGGCGCAGATCCCCGCCCAGGACCAGCCGGCCATGATGCGGTCCATTTCGGCCGACCTGTTCGACGGAATGGAGACCCTCTCCGCCGCGGTGACCGAGAAGTTCGCCGCCGAACGCAACCGCTGGTTCGCCGGATCCGTGGGTGAACGCTTCGAACTGGTGTCCGCGATTTTGAAGGGCAAGCCGGTCGACACGCGCAAGGCGCTGCGCCGGTTGCAGTACGACCTGACGCTGCATCACGTCGCGCTGGTGTTGTGGCAGGACGAGATCACCCCGGACAGCAAGCGCGAGCTGGAGACCACCGCACTGCGGCTGCTGGACCAGGTCGGCTGCTCCTCGATGTTGCTGCTTCCGGCGGGCCCGGGCCGACTGTGGGCGTGGGGCGGTCGCGCCACCGACCACCCGGGCGAGCTGGGGCGCTCGGACAAGCCGGTGGACCTGCCGGCGCACATCCACGTCGCCTCGGGGTTGCCGGGCGACGGCGTGGCCGGCTTCCAGCGTTCGCACGAGCAGGCGGTCACCGCGGAGCGGGTCGGCCGGATCACCGAGCCCGGCCCGTCCAGGCTGTGCGACTACGGCGACCTGGAGTTGGTGATCCTGCTCGGCAACGACGCCGAGGCCACCGCCGACTTCGTCCGCCGTGAACTGGGCCCGCTCGCCGCCGACAACCGCACCATGGCCGCGTTGCGCGAGACCGTGCGGTGCCTGCTGGACAACGAGCGGGGCGTGGCCGTCACGGCCAAACACCTGCACATCGCGAAGAACACCGTGGTCTACCGGGTCAAGAAGGCGGAGCAACTGCTCGGGCGGTCCCTGCGGGTGGACCACCTGCGCCTGCACCTCGCGCTGTCCCTGGCCGGCCGGCTCGGCTCGTCGGTGCTGACCAAGCAGGGTCCCGCCACGGGACTGGAGAACTCGATTCGGGCGGTGTCCTCATGAGCGAGCGGCAGATGAACAAGGACGAGAAACTCCTCGACTACCTCAAGTGGGTCACCGCCGACCTGCACAAGGCCCGGGCCCGGGTCGAGGAATTGGAATCGAGCCGGTCCGAGCCCATCGCCATTTTGGGCATGGGCTGCCGCTACCCGGGCGACGTGTCCACGCCCGAGGAGTTGTGGCGGGTGGCCGCCGACGGCGTCGACGCGATCACCGAGTTCCCCGCCGACCGCGACTGGGACGTGGCGGGCATGTACGACCCGGACCCCGACGCGATGGGCAAGTTCTACGCGCGCCAGGGCGGATTCCTCAGCGACGTCAAGGGTTTCGACTCGGCGTTCTTCGGGATCTCGCCCCGGGAGGCGCTGGCGATGGACCCGCAGCAGCGGCTGCTGCTGGAGACCACGTGGGAGGCCATCGAACGGGCCCGGATCGACCCGCGTTCGTTGCGGGGCAGCGACACCGGGGTGTTCGTCGGGGTCATGTACACCGGCTACGCCTCCACCGTCGACGCGGCGTCCACCGGCATCGAGGGTTACGCGATGACCGGGATGCTGACCAGCGTCGCCTCCGGTCGGATCTCCTACGTCCTGGGCCTGGAAGGGCCCACGGTCAGCATGGACACGGCCTGTTCGTCGTCGCTGGTGTCGATCCACCACGCCGTGACCGCGCTGCGCAACGGCGAGTGCTCGCTGGCGCTGGCCGGCGGGGCGATGGTGATTCCGGTGCCGGACGGCTTCGTGGAGTTCTCCCGGCAGCGTGGGCTCGCGCCGGACGGGCGCTGCAAGGCGTTCGCGGCGGCGGCGGACGGCACCGGCTTCTCCGAGGGGGTGGGCGTGCTGACGTTGGCGCGGCTCTCCGACGCCCGGCGGCTGGGGTACCCGGTACTGGCCGTGATCCGCGGCAGTGCGGTGAACTCCGACGGCGCCTCGAACGGCCTGACCGCGCCGAGCGGCCCGTCCCAGCAGCGGGTCATCCGCCGGGCGCTGGCCAACGCGGGTCTCTCCCCCGCCGAGGTCGACGTGATCGACGCGCACGGTACCGGCACGATGCTCGGCGATCCGATCGAGGCGCAGGCGCTGTTGGCCACCTACGGTCAGGCCCGGGCGGACGGCCGACCGCTGTTGTTGGGCTCGTTGAAGTCGAACATCGGGCATACCCAGGCCGCGGCCGGGGTGGCCGGGGTGATCAAGTTGGTCATGGCGATGCGGCACCGGGTGGTGCCGAAGACGTTGCACGTGGACGCGCCGACGCCGGCGGTGGACTGGTCGGCCGGGTCGATCGAGCTGGTGACCGAGGCGCGGCCGTGGCCGACGACCGGGCGGCCGATGCGCGGGGCGGTGTCCTCGTTCGGAGTCAGCGGTACCAACGCACACCTGATCGTCGAACAGGCCCCGGCGGTCGAGCCGGTGCCGGTGGAGTCGACCGAGGTCGTCGTACCGGTGGCCCCGGTCGTGCCGGTGGTGGTACCGGTGGCCGTGTCGGCGCGGTCGGTACCGGCGTTGCGGGCCCAGGCGGAGCGGTTGGCGTCGCTGGTCTGCGCCGCGGCCGGCGACGAGGTGTCGTTGTCGGATATCGGGTTGTCGGCGGCGGTGTCGCGGTCGACGTTCGAGCATCGTGGTGTGGTGGTGGCCGCGGATC